>CBDDZE010000004.1:0-145118 GCA_965235815.1 Candidatus Pelagibacterales bacterium
GTGCCAGAAGGTATATGTTGACAGCATTCGTTAGCCAAATTGCAAGAGGGCTAATATAAAACATAACTCTAAATAAGGAGACTAATTAAAATATTTAAAATCATCGAGGCATAAAAAAGTACGAAGGAATGGAAATTTTGTATTACTTGCAAAATTTTGAATGTACCTTAATTGCTGCAGTCTGTCCAAATAATAAGAGCCGCCGAGGTATTGATAACGCTTTCGCCCATACCATCGATATAATTGACGCAAGAAATCTAACTTCAGCAGCTGGTAACGATAAAATAAACAACTCTAAAGAATGCTCTGGTAAAATTTGCTCACTAATTTCGATCTAAAAACCCCTTTAGATAGCCCTGGCAAGATAACAGTTAAAATTGTAACCTGGCAGCTAATGGTAATTGATAAGCGTCTGCATGTATTATAAACAGAAATGACGAAGCATTGCTCGATTACTTGCAAGCAGTACAAAAATCTGACACTTAAATGTTGACAGAAGATAGACAAACATTTACGTGTTTCGTTAAATTAAAAGATATGATGAAAATATAGCATAAAATCTTCCTTTCTTTTTTTTAAAATAGTTTGTCGAAATGGATACAAAAAATTGCGCGCCTATTCAGCATCCAAGTCAATATCTTCAGTAGGTGAAAACAGTTGTTTAAAAAATGGGCGTAAATATTTCAATAACAAAAACTATTGAGAATAAAAAATTAATAAATTTAATATTTAATTTGCAAAATGGTCTTTACTAAATCTCTTGTAAAGTCGGAATGTCGAAGATTTAAAGATCTTCCAAAATAAAGTTAATCATAAATGCAATAGTTCCAAGAGTCATTGCAATTGTGCATTCCTTAAGAGCCAAGAATTTCATTGTGCCGAAAATCCACAAGAGATATTTTTGCATTAATTTCATTTTCGGATATTTAGTTTTCAACTTTGTTTCAATACTTGTACCTATAAGAAAATAACTTTTCTTACAAGTACATTAAAAAAATAATATAAAGTTTGTAGAGGAAAGCTAAATTAAAATATAGTTTCATCTGAATTGCAAGTAACCTATAAATTCAGATTTGGCGCTTGCCTATTTTCCTGGTAAAGAGCAACTGTTGCGCAAGTTTATGACTTCTCGTAGCCGCCAGACCTGGTACGAAGAGACTCAGCTTGCTCAGTCATGGAGGCTGTTCTTTTTAAAGATCTGCTGACATTGACTTCACTATATTGAAGTTGAATATTAAAATGCAAATAGTTGTTTGAAAATACTTAGAGATAGTCGCAGGAAGCAGACTGTTTTATTATTGAACAAGAGTTGTACAAATTTGAAGCAGATCAACATGGAACAGTTGCTATTGCTTTAGAAATTGTAAAAAAATCAATAAAAAAAGTTAGAATGGTTGTTAATGGCGCAGGGGCTGCCGGTCTTTCCTGTGTGTCATTATTAAAAGCCATGGGCTTACCCGATGATAATGTAGTGATGTTAGATCGAGAACTGAAAGTAGTTCAGCGCATGCTGTTAATACAAAATGAACTTTATAGGCGATAAAGAAGCAGATATTTAGCTGATACCCGTAAAAATGGGGGACGCCAGCAATGGTAACCATGGCAAAAGATTCACTATTTACTTGCAAATTCAGATCCTGAAATTTTCCTGAATTAATAGAACAGCGCATACTGGGAGCAACTGAGCGTCTGATTATTCCAAACCAAACGTTTTAGGTTTTCCATATATTTTCAGAGGAGCTTTAGATTGTAGAGCAAAAACAATTAATGAAGAGATGCAAAAGAAGATGTGCCGGATGAAGTGGTAGCAGCTTATGGCGGTGAAAGACCAAAATTTGGAAAAAATTATATTATCCCGTCTCCTTTTGACCCAAGATTAATTAGAAATATTGCAAATCGAAGACAGCTTTATAATTTATTTTTTGTTTAAAATCCAAAATATTTATGAAAAATATTTATATCAAAAAAATACAGGAGTTATTTTTGCAGAGGGCGAAGAAGAGTCTATGCTTAGAGCTGCGATCGATTTTAAAAATAATGGTCAGACAATTGGAAGAGCGAAAATAATGCTGATACATTGAAATTACTGAAAAACAAGACAGTACTCCCTGATCATATTTACAGCATTTATTTTTTTTTCGCTCACCGCGATAGAGCCAATTAGAACAAATGTAGTTTCAGTTTTTGATATTTCAAAATTTTTTTTGGCGATGCAGATGTAATGGTCGGTGTGACTTGAAGATTATTTTGTGAAAATATTAGCAGTGTTGTAGATGAGGACAGGTGAAGATATTTGGATTCATAATAGCAGCCAGGAACAGTATTGCAGGACGTTCATGAATTACCGCAGAAATTTAGATATAGCCATTTTCAGCTGTCCTTATTACTCAAGAGTTATTTCTTTCGTCAATTTAAAGTTAATGTTCTCTGAAAGCAGCTTATTCATTTAAGAGGGGAAGCTAGAGATTTCGAGAAAGAAAGTTGGATTTCGAATTTGAAGAGAGATGCAACAGACGTGCTTAAATCCAAAAATTTTAAAACTATTTATTCATTTTCAGCTTATCATGCTCGCGGTAAACATTTCACTATGCCAGCAATTACAGCGCTGCACTTTCTACGAAAGCACATTAATTCCGTCTCATGCCACTGGAGCCAAAATTTCAAAATCTATTTGAGACAACTTTATGATCGTTTTCGATATCTTTAATATGGATAATGCTTTCTTTCAGACGTTACTAATTATAAGAAAAAATTAAAGATAATTTTTTCTAGATAAATTATCAGTAAGAATAATACTTGGAACAACTTCGACAACATTTCTGAGCTAGCTGTATTTTTGCCATACCATAAATATAAATCTTACCATTAATAGTTTCTAAATTATAATTGCGAGAATTAATTTTTTTATTTATAATAAGCTTAACTATATATTTTTATTTATTTTTATCTGAGCAGTTTCATTCGTAATAACAATGTCATTTTTACATATAAAAAAAAAATTAGCGTTTATTTTTAATTTTTTGTCATTTATCTCTGAAAAAAAAATGCGTCCACTTGTGTTCTGCACATTTAAAAATATTTGTTTGTAATTGTTTTGAACAATTTTCTTGTAATAAGCATTTACGTTTTAGGGAACACCAACGCCGAAAATAATATATTGTATAAAAAATTTCAACGCAAGACGCTACATTTTTATATAAAAATTATTTTGTAAATTTCATTATTTTTTATCCAATATTGCTCTTTGATAAATTCCTGCTTTTTAGAAAATTTGGGTTCTTGATAAGGTAGCGTTTACGTTTTCATTTTTTGATAGTCTTAAAAATTTCTTTATTTAAATCAATATTAATATATTTATTTTTATTTGTCTCAGAAGACAATACTAGGCTAAATCTCTCCTTTGAGGCCAACTGATTTAACTTATCAGTTTTCATGGACTTCTTTGTATTTTTTTTGGAGCAACTAATATCTGTTTTTCACAATGCCATTTCTTTTATTATATCTGTCTTCTGGTTGGTAAAATAGTACAATTGAACTTCATCTAAATTAGAAAATTTTTTTTCATAAAATTTTTTTTTTTTTTCATTTACAAATTGGAAGTGAAGAGCATAGCTTTATAAACAGTAGTTGAATAATTCTGCAATATCCATATGAATTTGAGATAATTCATTCTCTGGCTCACGTCTTTTTATATTAAAAAATTTTGCAAATTTATATTTTTTTTTAAAATTTCTAATATTTTTTCAACAGACTCTTTTTCATTAAATTTATGATATGAAAATAATTGAACTTTAATATCATAATAATCTAATTTTTTTGAAACTCTTTGTTCAACTACATAATCTGATTTTAAAATTATTTAAAGTTTAAATGAAAAAAAAATTATGCCGAAATACTTGATCTATAAATTTACATTTTCCATAAATCTTATATTTAAAATACTTTTATTTTATTGTTTCGCCTAGTGGTTTTCATGTTTTTATTTTATCCTTTTTTAAATTAGGCCATTTTCAAAAGTTTTTTATAAGTTGCCAGGATCATAGCCAAATTTTAGAATTGATGAAATTGCCGCTGTGGAGAAATTTTCGTTGTTAAGTTAGCGAACAATATCTAGCATTATTTTGCTAGCGACGGCGGAGCCTTAAAGTTGATATTTTCTAAACTAGAATCATTGATAAAGATAATTTAGATTTTCCGCAATAATATCTACTGCTGCATTAATTTTCAAATCGTTTTTTTCATTTTCACAAATGGACAAAATATCAAAATCTTGACTATAAAAATATGAGGTGTTTTTGGTAATAATTTTTTATTTCGAGAGTTTTTAATAGTTCGTTGCTATCAAAAGATTTTTATATTTTTTAAATTTTGCCAACTCATTTTCTAACTCAACATGGTAATTTGATGTACCTGAAATATTTCTTGTTCCACCAGCACCAGCGCCTACTAAATTTACAGCATTTACGAATGCATCAACAACAAGAGGATTTTGCCTAAACTACTTTTTGAATGTAATCATTTAATAAATCGATGTTTTCTTTATTATTTTTAATTTCTTTATTGATATGTGCGATGTTTGGTTTACTATATTCTATTATAATATCTTTTTCTAAATGATTATGGATTAAATGAACATTGCAAAAATATTTGTTTTCATTAAGAATAATTGTTTGCTCAATCTGAAAACCTATTTTTAATCCTCTTAAGTTATAATCAAAATAAAACCCAATAAAAATGTCAATGTTGTCTTTGATATTTTTTTTAATAATGTCCATAACATAATAACAATACCAGATAATCTTATGAAAAAGGGTCGGAGCAGAACCTAATTTAGAAGCAAAAAAAAAATACAAAATTATAAAGTATTGCAGCAGAAAATCTGTAGGCCACGAAAAAGAAAAGTGAAGATTTAATTATATTCTCTCTTTGGCTAGAGAAATCTGCTGATACCTAGAAAGAGCTTTTGGTTTATTTAAAGATAATCCTAAATTTAGGTCAGACGAATTTAAAGATACAATGTTAGGCATAGATTACTTATTGATATTGAATTCATTTATTAGCTTTGATAGAGAATGGAATTAAATCCAATAATAATGAATCATGAACTTGGTAAAAGTACTCTGACGCTAGAAATCTTCATCAAGCTCTTTATACGACGCTGAAAGTGATACAGGAACGACTGGAATGGTCGATTAATGAGATTCAATAAGGGCCAACATGTCAAATGACCGGCTTTTTAAGTTAAAAAAATTTAGCCTTTCAAAGGTTGTAATCTTTAAATTAAACACCACATAGATTTAACAAATTAATAAAAAATAGAATTTTATGTCAAAAATAATTGGAATAGATTTAGGAACTACAAACTCATGCGTTGCCATTATGGACGGTGCGCAACCAAAAGTATTAGAGAATGCTGAAGGGGTTCGAACAACGCCATCAATTGTTGCATTCACTGAAGCTGGTGAAAAATTAGTTGGTCTTCCTGCAAAAAGACAAGCGGTTACAAATCCTGAAAATACTTTCTTTTCAGTTAAAAGATTAATTGGCAAAAGTTTTGATGATTCTAATTTAAAAAAAGATATTCAGGGACTTCCTTACAAAGTTATCAAATCTGACAATGGAACAGATGCTTGGGTTCAATCTCGTGATAAAAAATATTCACCAAGTCAAATATCCGCATTTGTTTTAATGAAGATGAAAGAGTCTGCTGAAAAATATTTAGGTAGTGAAGTAAAACAAGCAGTCATAACTGTTCCAGCTTATTTTAATGATGCACAAAGACAGGCAACTAAAGATGCTGGAAAAATTGCAGGTCTTGAAGTTTTAAGAATTATAAATGAGCCAACTGCAGCAGCACTTGCTTATGGTCTTGATAAGAAAAAAGCAAAAACTATTGCTGTGTATGATTTAGGAGGCGGAACATTTGATATATCCGTTCTTGAATTAGGTGATGGAGTTTTTGAAGTTAAATCTACAAATGGAAATACTTCTTTAGGCGGTGATGATTTTGATGCAGTGGTTACAGATTATATTATTGAAGAATTTAAAAAGAAGAAATTTATTCAAAACATCATGATACTTTCCGTTTGAGTAAGTGGAGTAAAAATAGAATTATCTCAACTACTCAAGCATACTCAAATTATAATTTAACAAAAAAAATTTATGATACAGAATTTTTCTCTGATGTAAAAATTTCTTATAACCAAAATATTTCGCTTGAGCATCTAATATTGATTGTTGATAAGCACTAGCTTGACCACCTAACGTTGCAAGTTGTTGAGCTTGTTGTACTTTGGAAAAGAACCAAACCAAGTAATAACCCTGATGAAGTAGTATTTAAAAAGCGTTGTAGGCAGTAGTAGGTAGTGAGATTTTAAGATGTTTCTTCTTGATGTTGCTCCATTGTCAATTGGTATTGAGATTTTAGGCGGTATCACAGATTAATTGAAAAAAATATAACAATCCCAACTAAAAGTCACATTTTCAACAGCTGAAAATAATCAGCCAGCTGCACAATGTATTTTTCAAGGCGAAAAGAGGCGTTCAAATTGAAGTAAATTTTTGATATTGATGTAATGGTAGGCCGCCTTCGCAAAGATAAAAATAATTGGTTGGCATTTGTCGATGAAGCCCTCGAAAAAAAAGGAAGTTAAAGGAGGCCGAGGCTAATAAAGAAGCTGACAAAAGAGAGAGGTTGACGGTAAACCATACGCTGACTCTTTGATAAGCTCAACGAACAGAGTTTGTTAGATTGGCAGCAAATTTCAGGTTGATATGTTGGCCCGAAAAGATATGGAGATTTAAAGAAGCTATGCAGCGTCTTCCCGGCGAAATAGGCGAAGCGAGGGCAGAGGAAGCTCAGCGTGGTGCCAAAACAGATAGCCTGATGATAAAGATTATTGATGCCGATAAAGACGATAAAGTTAACGGCTAACTATTTATAACTGGCGTTATTCACGGTAAATTGTACCAATGCCTATAGATTCTGCAATGAAATACCAAATGCTGAGGGAAAATTTAAAGAAGCTCGAGGCTTCCACTTTATCTGATCCAAAGAAAAATCTTCTTGGCGATCAATTTGGGCATCTGCTGAGGAGGGAGGTTTGACGGCGGTTTTACCTGGTTTTCTGATATCTCTAGTGATTCCTTTATGGGATCAGATTTCAGTTCTAAAATCAGACGGTGACCAACTTGAAATACGTTTGCCTGGTAACAAACTACTGTATTCTGGGAGCGGTGCTCAAACCAAAATGTTTAATTTGCATTTAGATCACAAGGGCACTCAACAAGGCTTACTCTTCAACAAACATCCTCTGATTGTGGAGTGACAGAAATGCTCTGTAGAGATTGTAGGACTGGCAAATCTTCTTCAATTCAAATCTATGTAGATGACAACATACAGATTACCCAAGTAGAGGGATCTAACAATCTTTATGTATTTAGACAGTTGAAAAATATGTAAGATTTTTTCAGATCTCATAATAATGAGACGATGCCAGAAGATGCAGGAGTAAATCGTTTAGAAAACAGTGACAAGGTAGGTATGCCTATTATAAGAAGTGATTAGCGGATAGATTTATATCGAAACAACCTGAATCCTTATCAAAGAGCAAAAGATTAAATCTTAGAAGATTTAGATATTAATCTAGAAATGAATAATTCTATTAATACTTATAAATAAATAATAAATATTTGTAATAATGAATCCTCCTTATTCGATTTTGCTATTTATTTTTATCATTATAGATTAACTTAAAGATTGGCATCACATCAGGGGCTAAATTTGTCTCATAAAGTTATGATGTTGATATCCAGAAATTATATTTGATAACAAAAATATAAATATAATTTTTCGTTACGTTTTTGCAGACGTTACATTCCAAAAATTCATCAATTATCACCAAAATAATAATTGACGACGAAAGATGCAAAGGCAAAAGTATACTATTGTAGAAAATGTATCTCTATAATCTAAGATACTCTAACAGGAATCTACAAAAATAAAAATGTACTACCACATTTGTTACCAAAGAAGTTATATAGAATATTTGTCGTTTTTATGGCATAATTATTACTTGGCATTGGGAAAATGTTTCCTCAAAAAATGCAGTATTGAGACTGTTTTCAGAGACGGAGTGAGTAAGAATTTAAAAATTGAAATTAACGCTCTTGAAGCATATATAGCTTTTATCCTTGTCTATCTTCACGATGAAAAAGATTTAAAATATTTATAATATCTTATCTGTTTTTTTAAAAGAAACTCTTTATAAAGATCTTTAAACTTGATTGGTCACTAAAAAATACATCATTATTTACAAGTACATTTACACTAACAATATTTGAGCTGCATTGTACCATACTAATTATAAAAAATAACAAAAGAGTTTACATGTCAATATCAAAAAAATTACAATGAAAATATACGAAGATACTTCTTTTAACAGTCCTGATGGTTTTCTTAGCAAACATGCATTGTATCACTAACTGCAGAAGATTTTGAAAAGCATTAACTACTTAAAGCCATTCTACTTTATCACAATCTAGGTACATGCTAAATAGTGCTAAGGAGGAGGTTTTTGATGCTTATGTTGGAGCAAGAGTTAAAACAGAGATTATATGCTGAAGTATAATAATCTTGGCATAGCTTATAGAAATTTAAAGATTACCAAATCTTTGAAAACTAGTTGCAAGGCCATAGAATTTAAATCACATGCAGAAGCCTACAATAATAGAAGTATTAGCAATGTTTATTAGTTCTAAAAAGAAGCAGATGAGATGCAATGCAATTAGCCCAAAATTTATGCTGAAGCTTATTATGCACCGTGGTTTGTTCATTTGGAAACAATCAATTTGGAATTTAGTTTTTATTTCATCAATTAATATAAAAAAATGTATGTACTGGAGACATTTTCTTTAAGTTAAAAATTATTATGAGGCAGTAAATAAGCATATAGTTACTGATAAAGTAATGAATATCATCTAAAATATAAATATTCAGATATTCCGAAAATTTTAAGAAAATCAAAATATCTTTAGAAAAAAAAAACAATAGAAAACCATTTTACACGTTTTGAACACAATGCAATGCGTCTTAATAATATGCAAGTTCACGATTGTATACCAGCAAAACTCGATAATAAAAAATTGAGCATATAGGTTACACACCACGTGATGTACTTTAATTTCAGAAATCTTGAAATTTCATGATGTGTAATTTTATAATTGCTAATATTTAAAAATTTAAAGACCTATAAAATAATATTAAAGAAAACTGTAATAATTTTATTGATTACAGAACAGATGATGGAGAAATAGTTCCATTTGAAAATGATCCAAAGCTTGATGAACTATTAAGTATTATAGAAGAGTCAGATGGCAAGTTTATTATTTGGGGTGCCGTCTGGACTTCAAAAATCTTGATTGCATTACGTAGATAATTTATTTAATTACTGATGAGTTTAATGTTTTATCTAGAAAAAAAAATATTAATAAATTTATTCGGATGCTATAGAACACATTAGAATTAAAACATTGTGATAATAAAAAAAAAAAAAAAAAATAATTAAAGAAATTTTATTAAATGAAAATAAATTAATTTTAAGCTGCTTTTATTGTCCTTAGTAAATTCAGTATTTTAATGTTCGGGATTGAAATCCAAATAGTATTTTATGGTTAATTGAGTTAATAATCAAGAATTTAGTAATCTTTAATCATAGCTTTTAATCTAAAAAAATATTGATCCTTCAAGATTGGTATTTAGAAAATTGCCAATAGAAGAACATCTTAAAATTTATAAATTAATGGATATATTTTGACACTTTCCCTATAATGGACAATAAGGGCAGTTTTTATTTTTTTGTTTAGGCGGAAGGAACCCTGCAATAATACACTGGAAAATCTTCTTTGGGGTATGGATGGAGTCAATTCGTTAAAGAAAAATATCGAAATCGCATCAGTCTAACCTTTAAAAATATAAAAATTAATTTAAAAATAACATATTTTTTTTTTATAAAATTTATGTGAAAAATCTTGAAAAGTTTCAAGTATTATAAATTAATGCAAAGAAAAAATAGATACTTAATTTAAATGAAAAATTAATATTACCATTACGGATGCGCTAGGCCGATAAAGTTCCATCTACAGCAGCACCTAGAGTGTCTGCTACACCTGCAACAAATACTGTAACATCAACACCTACAGGGGCAGTTGTTAGATTTACAGTTAATGGAAATTTTGTTTGAAAAAAAAGAAGAAGAAAAAACAGAAAAAAACTACTCAAAAAAAATTGCCATTTTTAAATCTGGTGAGTTTGTAGTTTGAGAATAAAATTTTATCAAATGCCGATATCAAATCGGTATTTTTAGATAATCATCATAAGTTGTACACCACCATCAGTACGCCGTTGCAAAAGGTAGCCGCAAAAAATTCGACAAGCAAGCGAGGCAAATTTCTTTTTTTTTTTTTTAAATATTGATATGTTCATCTTTATAACTAGAGAATAAACTATTGTGTATGCATACACAAAATTGAAAATAATAGCATACAGCTTTTCAGCGGTTGCTTGCGATTTTGACAATGCAGCTTCGTATGGATAAATGTAGGACATAAATTCGTTTTGAATAGACCGTTATTAAAATTTAATGTTTAAACAGCTCTTCATAATAGTTTCTTGATAAATCAATATCATTAAAATATAAAAATATTCTCAACACAAACTTATATAAAACACTCAAATATATTTTTTATTCCACTCGGAACACAACTGCTGCCATTACCAAAAATAAAAAAACACTTACCTCTTACTCAATCTAAAATTTTATTAGAAAGGAGAAAAGAATTGTTGGAAAAAATAAATAAGGATTTTTTATACTATTTATGCCTATAAAATTTTTTAAAAAAGTTTATAATTAAGAATAAAGGTGTTCATTTTCATTCTTTGAAAAAGGCATCAAAAAAAAAAAGAAAATTATCATAAAAAACAAACATGTAATTAATAAAAAAGTTTTTCGTTTGTCTATACAAAAAAATACAAAAAAATATTAGTAAGGCAATGCTATTGTTGATGTTCATTTATAAAGAAATATTAATTTTTTTAATACAAATAATCTTGTTAAAAATTTTATGAAAATCTGAGTTTGAAAATCTTTGAAAAAAATATTAAGATAAGAAAAAAAGAAGGAAGCGTTTCTGTTGCAAATGGCTGGTATTGTTATCTTAAAGGAAGTTTTCGGAAAAGAATTTCGATAAATTCGGGTAATTTATATGTGCTTTTTTTTTTTGTATATAAATAAATTTTCTCTACATCATTTTGTTAATGCATATTTCTAATTGTCGACTAGAAAGAATTAGTGTGTACTTATCTTTTGCTGATGATTTCAAAATATATTTTAAATTAATTTTTTTTAGAAGGATATCTATGGGAATTTAAAATATTTAAATGTTTTAAATATTTTAAATACATCAAGCAAAAGTAAAAATAAAAGTTATATTTTATTTTTGTGTCACTAGACACAAAAACAGGTTTCTAATAAATTGCAGTAGAAAGAGGACACAAAGATAGATTATTCTTTATGGAATTTGATGATCTCACAAATAATCCAGAGCAAACAATTAAAAATATTTATAATTTTATCTTCATCAATCAAATAAATAAAAGATCAGAACATTTTAAAAATAATGAAATATTAATTGCGAGCAAAAGGTGACTTAATTGAGCTGAGCATTTGCCAGTTGATTTTAAAATATTTGGACAGTTCCGATATAAAAAAATTTATACGACTGCAATATAGCATCGAAATTATTCAGGAAAATTGGCGCAAGACTAGAATAGTCAATAATTACTTAGATAAATAATATAAAGAATTTTTTTTCAATAATAAATTTTTATCTTTAAAAAAATTATTTATTTTTTTCTAATCTGCTGTAAATGTGTTCGCTTATGACTTTGAATACATTCTTGATAATATTGCTCAAGTTTTTCTAAACCATTTTTATTCAATTCACTACAGCCCATATATTATTTTTAATAATAATTCTTCAACAACATCATATTCGTAGTGAGTCTGTTTTAGATTTTTTTTAAAAAATTGTATTTAGTAATTAATATATTTAATATTTTAAGAGTTAAAATCTCTTATGGGAATGAACAAGGACACATTCTAGCAAACTTAATCTATTTCTAAAATGTTCTTGACATTTAATAAAAAAATATTGAATTTCATTAAAATATTTTAATTTCTGATAATTGTAAAAAAAATTTTCAACTTTAAAATTTAATTAATAAATTTTTATGACTATATTTTAAATTATCATCAGAAATAGCTAAATTTAATTTACAAAGCAAGATTAGTAGATCCACATTAGCTGAATATTGTTCATAAATAAATATATATATATTTATGATTATTGTAAAAAAAATCAGGGTATATTTAAAGTAATAAAAACCTTAAATTTTCCGGGATTAAAATAAGAAAATGGAGCAAATATAACCCTTTCTGGGGATTTGAGATAATAAAATGTATTAGGCTGATAAATTAAAGATATCAGAACACACAAATTAAAACGATCCATTGTCGCTTTTATAACAAGCAGATAAAATACCAATCTAGGGGATTGGGTCAAGGAAATTTTCTTATTGTATGATTTAATTTTAATCTTAAATTAAGCAATATAAATTTCAATAATAAAAATAGAAAAAATATGTTGTAAATACTAGATAATACAAAAGGTTACAAGTTATAATTGTGATTTGATAGTTTTATTGGCAAAATAAAAAAAAAATACGAGATGCTATAAAGTCGATGCTGATAATATTGTAGATCCTAAATTCTGGTACTTACCCAGAGGGTGTTTACTGTTTACATATAAATCTCGTCTGCGTGGTGGAGCCATCAATAAGCCAATATATTTTGCAAATTTTTAAAAATTCTGAAATGTAACTAGCATCAATTCCATTTTTTTGGATTTCGTTGCCAATATTAATTTGAATAAAATATTTGATTAAATCTTCTAAGGCTTATCTAAATGAATGAAAAATTTTAAAGCATCTTTATTCTATAGTTTGTAATTTACTGATTAAAGGAAGTTGTTTACTTTTGTTATGTATATTCCATTTTTTCAATAGCTTCTGCACTCTATTTTCTCCCCAAAGTGCAATGTAAATTAACACAAAAGGTTGAATACTGTTTAAAGAAAATTTTGAACAAAGTTCATACATTTGCATATTAGACGAGGAATTTTAGATTTCTTATTTCATTTTAAATTATCTATAAAAAAGGAGATCTTATGTTTTCAAAAGATATAGAAAAATATTATTGTTTTATTGATGATATTACCAATGAAAAATGTAAAAATTAATATACTAAAATTTAAAAATATTTCATTGTCTTCAAACCCTAAATAAAAAAATAATAGTGAATAATTTTCTAAAATAGGCTTGCAAAATAATATTAAATAAGATAGGTCATTATAGGATATTTCAAGTAATTACAAAGACAAATATTTAACCCTATTTTAAAGATCAATTTAAAATAATTAAATTAGAGTATTTTAGCAAATAGATATATCGTTATTTTAATAAAAATTTAGTTTACTATAGACTAAAAGGTGCAGAATGCGATAAGAATAGCGCCTGGACCTTATATAATGAATGAAGCTTATGAATGGATATTTTTGTCTTTATCAATTGTTATTGGATTTTATTCTTTATGTTTGGGACATAAGCCTGAATGATCCCCTTCATTAATGTTTAGATTTAACTTATTAATACAAATTATTAATTAGTTAACAGTGGTTTCTAGCTAGAATTGCATCACCATTGTTGTCACGCCCACCTTGCACTGAACCAACAAGTTCAGAGATCAGACGGAAGCTATAACGAAATTTGCTGCATTTCCCTTTGTTGCCTTGCCGTCTTCAGCACACCACGTGGATACCTTTGTTACATCAAAAAAAAAAAAAGAATTTCGGGATCAGCGGGGCTTTCTTTGTCAACACCAGCATTACTTGAGTTAGCTTGTTGATCTGCTTTCCCAAAGTGCTACGTAACACTCTCCAGTAATATAGTTTAACAGCAACATTGCTTGTCCAATTCAGAATGGTACCTGTTAAACCTAATCTTCCAACTCCCCACTTAGATACCGTCATATATTGAAGGTGAGTTTCTAGTGTTAAATGAGAAGCTGCACCAACTGTTATATTTGCGCTGTAGTTTTTTTTCGTAGAGGCCTTGAATTTCATCTGTAGGATTTTTTGGCATTTGTTTTGTTGTTGGAAAAGCAGTGCGCTGTAATGTGCTTTGTACGTTTTTTGTAAAGTCGTGTACACCACAATTGCCGGAAATCCCAACTAAAATGATAATAAAATCAGATGATAAAATCAGCACTGTTGTGTTTCCTGAAATGAAATCAATGTAAGTATTTTCATTGAATGCACCAGCCAAAGTGCTGGAGGACAAGAAAAAAAAAAGCAGCTGCTACTGTAATATTGCCATCAAACTAAGTGAAAACCAGCAATATATCCATACCATTATATACGAACTTACCTTTATTAGTAAGGTTAATTTTGGATTAAATCTCATTTGTATATTATTATCTATTTTTTGTTTGATCAATTTTTTATAGCTTTGTAGTCATTAAATTTCAGAAACTGCTTGTCTGAGCATTTGAATAAAAATTTGTACCAGCTAAATCCAAGAACTTATTAAGTAATTCTTGTTAAGTATTTTATTCATAGTTTTTATCTTTTTTATTGTTATTAGAGAGACCTCATATAGTTTTTTTAAATTTATTTATTTTAAAAGTGCTATTAACCTAAAATTTATCTAAATGGATAGCTCAGATGAATCAAATAAAGGATTTTTTAAACATGTTTTTAATTTAGATGATGATGAAAGCACCAGATTTTTTAAAAAAAATAGATGGAATAGATCACTTTTATAACATTTATATCTTTAATATTTGAGATGCAAAAAATAGATCCTGTCTCTGAGAAAAAAAGGATCGCAAAGAGCTGCCGAGAGTGAAGGCATTTTGTTGAATATTTCAAAAAATCTTCTGGCAATTTGCGATTTTAACAATTTATGGAGAGTTGGTTTTTAAAAATCTAAAGTATCGCTAATAATGCTGATATCTGGCGGAATAATTATATAGACTTGAATTAACTGAACAAATAAAAGCACAAAACTTTAAATGAATAATAACTTCACAATCAGAACCTGTAGTTGGTTCAAATGTTTATAAGCAAGCTAAAAAATAAAAAGAAAAAAATTTTATCTGAAAAAGCTTTAAAGACTATGAAAATTGAAGAGGCAAAAATAAGTAGTGAACATTTCAAAGCACTTTGCCTACAGAAAGGGCAAGAATTTCCTGAGTTCACAAATATTTAAAACAAAATCTAATTGTCAAGGTAAAATTTTACTGTTTAGAAATGTTTTCTTGTACCTACTGGGATGTACATAAACTATACTTTGGGTGATGTTATATTAACTTTAAGATTAAATGGTTGTTCCTATAGTTGGGATGCTTGGATGTTTGGAAATGCTGCCATTCAGAGAAACTTAGTGAGTCTCACAGCAAATCTAGGTCTTTTCTATTGACTGATAAGAAATTTCTACATGTGATGAGGGCTATTATAAATATCAACAAATTCTATTCTTGTGTCTCTTTCCAAAAAGACATAGCTTACAAAAAAGAAAGTTATGTGAACTGGGACCCCATAGATCAAACAGTGCAAGTTGTTGATGTTGAGATGATATTGAGAAAAAAAAAAAAATTAATTATGAAAATATTTCTAATAGACATAGATTATGTGATTGAAACACCGATGGATAATTTTATCACAGATGCGATCATGTGGAAGTTCAAACCGGACTCTAGATTATGTAGCTGTAAATGAACATCATTTACAAAATATTATAAACGATGTTTTGAAATCTTCAAAACTTTAAAAATCCTAAATTTTTTGCCTACAAAATGAAAATTAGATATAAAACACTTATTTTATTTCACCTGCTTATAGATAAAAAATTACCAATTTATAAGTACTATTCTGTTGACAGGATCTGAAGAGCTCTTTTGCTGTTCAGCTCACATCAAAGACTTGAACAAACTAGAAGACCTGTTGTAACTGTACCTGGTACTGGCTCACAAAACGAAGCATAATGAGATAGCCATGCTGAAATTCAGATGTGATGCCCAGATTGGGGAATACTGTATTAGCCGTCCACCCAATTATAGAGAAGATGGAAAGATTACTTTAGTTCCATCTGTAAAATTGCCTGAAGATATAGATTTTGCGAGTCATACAAAATGTCCAGGGCCCGGAATGACACTTGACAGCAATTGCAGCTTGCTTCTGTTCCCCTAAAGAGAATGAAACCTTTAATATAATGAAGCTAATTATTGATGCCAGTAGTATCAGACAGGTAAGAACATGATTATACTCATCTTTATATTCAAGATTCCTATTGTAGATGAATGCACTGAAAGATTTGAATCTTTTTCAATGGTATGTCATCCAACATTTAAAACAGAAAAAAGGAAAATGGGTTTTCCCAAAAGAAGTTATACAAAAAGTTTTTGATCATTTAAAAATATTTACGGATCCAGCTACTGTAGTCCTTCAGAATGAGATATTCATGGAGTGACAGTGGTATTCAAGGCGCTTATAAATATATTCAAAAAATTTGGCGAACTTGTGAATAAAATTTATGTGAATGATAATAATTTTAATTAAAACTAATATTCTAATAAAAGAAATAAATAAAGAAACCCATACAAATAATTCGTACTTTATTATTTAATCTTAATGAAGAAGCGCAATTTAAATGATGTACATATATTACGCTTATAAAAAATATTTAATTATTGCACCTAAAGCCATCTCTACAATGCTGAAAGATTACCTTCCAAGAAAATGAAAATACTCTTATAAAAGATCAATTTGATATTGCAATTACAAACGGCAAAAAAGCATAATATCAACGCTATTACCAACGAAAGTGAAATTTAGCGTTTTAGCAATTAAAAAATGATTAAAGAGATTACATGAAAAATATTAAAAAATTTCAGTAATATTGTTTCAACTACTACACTGTTTTTTAAAAATTTGTTTCAAAATTTCTTCACCTTTCAAGATATTATCGGTGAGTAGTTTTTTAGAACAGTAAATGCCTATATTTAAAGCTCAAATGATACAGAGAAGTTCTGTTGATTCATACGTTGCAGCTACCAATTTCAAGATAGCGTCAGCTGTAGAAGGCAAGATAAAAGAGCTGCAACTACGACAAATAATTTACAAATAAATTTAAAAAAGATTATTATTTCTTGCTCTAATTTACAAGGTGAAGGTCTAAGAAGGAATGTTTGAGTTGCCTTGCTTTTTAAGAAAAATAATTTTTTTGTACGAGAAAACTACATTTGATTGACGGGGTAATTCGCGTTGTACCATCTAAATTTATTGAAGAAGGTGCACTAGCTCTCGAAGATATTCTATACTAAATGTTGAAGCATTTGATGATAATAAAATATATCTATATAGAGATACTAGATTATATAATAAGAGTTTAGTTATAGATAATAACTTAACTGTTCAAAATGGTATAGTAATTGGAAGTGGCTCTCTATCAATACAAATGTGGTGGATACAATTTTATAAGGCATAAATAATATTCAATTATTGCATCTAAAAGGAAACGTTAACTCGTCATCTGAAAAAGACAAAATTAAAAGAGTAATAGAAAAAATTAAATCTAAGGCGTAAAAAATCGGCAAATTATCATTGAGGAAATTTGCACTGACACAGATTTAAAAAGAATGATTAATATTGATATTCTGCTATCTAAAAATGAAGGCATTAATGAATTTATATTTAATATGCTCAAGCTATGAAAAAAAAAAATTTTATCGAAATAATTATTATTCTAAATCCTCTCCAAAATCCTGATATTCAAAAAATAATAAAATCTTCAATTGATGAAAGAATTGAAAGATAAACCACTCCATTTTCTGAAGGATAAGTAGAATAAAAATAATCTTAAAATTTGGAGCGCTATATCTGAAAAAATTTCAGTAATTTAAATACACTGTAAGGGACGGTTGCGCATTTTTAACTCAAAACTTATCTAAAATAGCTTTTAAGAACACTAATACGAGTTTACTGATCAAGATTTTTGCGCAAGAGTTTCGCCAGAATTATTTTATTTAATTTCCACTTTATTCCTCTAGATTTAATATTTGCATCTTTATTAATTTTGGAATTTTTTTTGAACCTGAAAAACTTGTTCTTTTAACTAAGAATTTCAGTTTCAAGGCCTTACGGAAAAGATTCTATTAACTATTGCAAGTTTATTATCGCAATATTGACTAAACATCTTGTGTGCTCATCTGAAATCATCTTTTATTTCTCCCTGAAAAAAAGCAAGCAAAGTGCATACAATATGACTTCTATTTTTTTGATACGTTCTTTGAGGAATATCCAAATTTTATTCAAATTATCATAATCCAAGTTTTCTATCTGTTCATTTTCTATTGCAAATTTAGCATCATCAACATTTTCAAAAAAAATGAGGAAACTGTGTGCTTCGTGACTTTTTTGTTGAAGTTGCTCATCTCTTCCAGATATTCTCATATTTAATCTTCTGATTTTTTCTAACTAATATTACGAATAATTCTTTACCTTTATTGACTCGGAAAAATTGCTGATAAAACTTTCTGGCTGAGATAAGAAAATGCAGGGGAATTTTTCTGAAGAACTTTTAGCTTGAACATTATCTGGATAAACCAATGTTGACAAACCTTTTCTAAAACGGTCATATTTCCAATCATTTAAGCAACTTTTTTTCTTCTAAATTTTCATTTAAAATTTCACCATATTTTGGGTGAACAAGAAGTATGTTTTTTACTGTTGCCATATGTTTACAAATGTAAGTGTTTTTTTTTAATAAATGTAGCCTGACATCAGCACAGCATTCTGCTTATCGTACATTGTCAGACTCATGCCTTGTATTTGCAAAATTTGGATTTTAAATTAATTTTTATACGATCGATGGTTTTTATTAATTGACTTTTAAACCCTTCTAAAGCAAAAACTTGTTTGCAATGGAACAACTAATGAGTCTCGGTTAGAGACATGATTGCAAGAAGATTGAAGGGTCTATTATGATGAATGAAAATCCCATAAATTATTTATTGGATCATCAATAATATTTTTAATAAAAAGCTTTGAGTATTATTTTATGACTTCAGCTCAAGTCCTGCTCCCACAGTATGATGTTTTTAAATCAGAGGGGACAGATTTTTCTTTTCGCTCTGATATCCCAACCTTGAAGTTGAGGATCAAGATCAATAAGTAAAACTCCCTTATATTTTACATAGATCATTAATTGTGTAATCTTGCCACTCCTATTACAGAAATTACCCTAGTATTTGCTAAATTTAAGTTGCACATGTTAATTTTGGGCTAAATAGGTAAGATTCATCTGTGTGAATGCTCTAAATTTTCTTTACATCAAAAAAGTGCAGTTTTTTTAGCCTTCTTCTATTTCTGTTGATTTGCCTTTTTAATTAACACAGGCTATTCCTTATTTTTATCATTATTTTCAATAGAATATCTATTAGTATCAATGGCTTAAAAATTCTGAAGATGGAAATTTTAGAGTTGAATTAAAAAGCCCGGCTATTTTTTAAAATAACCGGGCTTTAATAATTTAAAATTTATTTTTTTTTTGCTTTTAATATAATATTTCCTGAAATTTTGTTGAGTTATATTCAATAATATTTTTAAAAATATTCCTCACTCACTAAATCATATATCTGAGCAGAATGAACAATCACAAAGTTTTTCACCGTACCATTTAATCATACTTTTTATTTATTTAATTTTAATCATACTTGTTACACGTGAAACATTGAATTTTATCTTAAAAAAATCAATATCCATATATTTTAAGATGTTTTTTATATTTTTCAAATATCAATATTATTGCAGCTGTTAGCACTCTGACTGTATGTTTTTGTATTCTAATTTTCATTTTACTCATTTGAAGTCCATTTGTGTACTGAAACAGACTGATGCTCTTCGGTATCATAGAACGCTTATCTTTTCGAATATGTCCTTTTTTTGCTGTTTCAGCTAAGTAATAGACTCATTAGTCTTCAATCTATTGTCATATTTGCATGTCTGTTAGATCTAATTTTTCTAAAAGCTACATCCTAAATTTTTCAAGTTTCTTCTGCCTTTGCAAAATTCCATTTTTAAAATAGCCAGATCTTATTTAGATAAAATAGTGTTTTTAAAGTCATTTAAAGTCATTGATTTTATTGATAAATTTAGACTTTCCAATCTGTGAAATGAAATTATATTTAATATTAAAGGAGTTATCTTAAATCAGCATTATCACCTTTAAATATCTCGGTTTTAGAGGTTTCTGTGTGTAGCCTGGGCTTTTTCCTTTAGTAACAAATCAACATACTCTAGATTGACCTCTCAAACTTAATAACTTTTAAATTTTACCGACTGCGCAGAAGCAGACAGTTAATGATCGCAAGCTGAATTTGCTGTTCCATATTGTTCCAAGATACAAATTTTCTATTTTTTTGTTTTAAGACTAAAATAGCTGGTTAAAAAAAAAAACATGAACGTTCAAAAACTACGTTTTAAATCACACTTTTGAAGAGATACCATATATTCGTTGCCTGAAATTTTAAAAAATTGATATTTTTTTCGCTTATCTTTAAATTTACGATTCCTATCTTCTATATGGACAGATCACAGACCGATATTTTGATTGATCCAGAATATTGCACTACTTTGCATGAACCTTTATTGCAGTCATTCCTACGCTGTGAAAATTTTTATGCTAATTTTTTTGTTAAATAAGCATTTTTTTTTTTTATCATTGCCCATCATGTAATTAATTGGGGCTTAAATTGTCAGTCTAAAGGTTGTCTTCAACCGCCAATTTTAAAATTTAATTTTTCTAACTCATCACCAAAAGAACTTTTATGATAACTTGTAGGTAATATTCCAGCGCCCATAGTAATATAAATTTTTTATTTTTGCTAAATTCAAACCTGGTCATAGCATTTAAATTACAATAAGTTTAACAAAAATAGCAGAACACATTTCTCATTAGGCAAGTGAATTTGTAATAAGCATTTGTTGTATTAACTCCTGATCTACGTAGTTTTCGTAGTGCCTGTATGCCCAGCCTAAATTACGATTACATCAAAATTTTTTCTAAATTATATGAGGTTTATATCTCTATTAATTTCAAAGATACATATTTTTATTACAAAACTTTTTTAAAGATTCTATCTTCAACATTAATATCTAAGATTTTCTAACAATCTTAAATCTCTTGTTGTTAAATAATCTGATTAATAGATTTTTTTATATTGTATATAGATTTTCTATTGATAAAAATACAGTCTTTGCCTTGAAATTATATTATCTTCATTAACCGTCAATTTTTGAAATCGTTTCATGTGTTAATTATAAGATTCTGCGATTTTTGCTGAAATTTTCGGATTGGTTTGGTAAATTTTGTCATCTATAAATTTATTGATTTTTAATATAGAACTACTTACGCCTGAAAAATCATATAATTTTTAAAATTTTTTATCTATTTTTATTTTTTGACCATTTTTTTTTAAATTTTTTATTGGTTAATTTTTTTTTCTCGAATATATTTTTGGTTTTCGAATATATAAAAAATCTAAAAGTTTTCTATTTAAATATAATTGTTTTATATACCTGCAGCACTTGCCTATTAGACAAGCGATATAAGAGACGAACTTTCCTAATTTTCTGAATTTTCCTTTGGGCCATTTAATTTTGTATCGTTTATTTTCAACAGCTTATCTCTATTATTTGAAAATATATATTATCATAAATCTACTTCGTATCATCGGCGTCAATGACCGCCTCTATGGTCTTTCTCAAGTAGTATATTTCCTTTATCGTCATTTGATCTTCTAGGCTGGTGTGTTTTTGTTGTATCTTCATTTTTGTTGTCATTTCAGCTCAATTTTTATTAAGAAGAGCACTTTTGTATCTGCTCTGGTTATCTATGTTTTATTTTTAAAAAATATTTAATAATAAAGTACCTAATGAATGCATCCATTAATGTCACCGGTATATTATTTTGAAAAATATAAAATCCCTTTTTATATCAATAATTCTATTTTTACTGTCATAAAAGGATGAAAAGTTAGCAATCCTTGCCTTAATTTTTTTAAATTTTGTTATAGTTTTTGCAATTTTAAGCGCTTCTTTTCCAGATACCCTTATAACCGCCAAACCAGAAATACCAGGGGCAGTGGCTAGTGCGAATATTGACATAAAAAAATGATATGATTTACTTTTATTATAAATGTCAACTTGCCAATTATCTTTTAATACGAGTTTAGGATTTATCTCAATTATAGAAGATCAAGGATCTATTACACATATAAAATTTCAGAAAATTAGATCAATACAAAAACCTTAGCATCGCAATTACTTAAAAGACTAGAGTATCGAAATTAGGCAATTTTTAAAATAAAAATAGAAAAGAACTTACTTTTAATTCACGAGTAACTGGATCAATGGGAACGGGTTAAAATTTTCGCGTTGGAAATCAAAAAGGTTCACTTATGGAAAGACGTGTTCTCCTATAATTACATTTCTAAACAAACAAAAACACACCCTCGTTCAGTCGGAAGAGTTTGTGGAGAAAACAGATTGCCCCTTTACATTCCTTGTCACCGTAGGGGTTAGCGTCTGATGGTTCGTTAGGTGGATTTTCAGCAAGCACGGAGGATTATATCTTAAAAAAAAATTACTCAAGATTGAAAAATTAAATAAATAATCCTTTGTTTGCTAGAGCAGTTAAATTTCTTCTAATAAGTGCAGTATCTGATCGAGATTAACTAAAACATTTTTTCTTAAACTAGCGTAAGTAGTATTTCTGATATCAAAAATCCCATGTCACTCCATCAGCTAATGATGAAAAAATAAAATTATTTGAATTAACTTCATCTAAGTATTTTTTAGTGTACATATCATTACCAATCTCTAACGGCCTTAGTTTTGGCTATGCTTCAATAACTTTTATTAAAAGAAAATATGTTTCTTAAGGTCATGTTCCAGCCTTCCGACTCGGTGCCATTGGATGAATTTTATCTGCAACATCTCCAAGTAATAAAGTTCTTTTGGAATCTATTACATCCATTAAAATTATAATTTAGATTGTACTTATTGAAGTCTCAGAAATTAAGATTATTTCTTTAAATAGTTCTTTGAAAATGATTATTAAAAAATTTTGATAAATCTTTCTTATTTTTTTTCACTAATTTTTTCATTAACGAGAATTTCATTTTCTACATGACCAGATAACTAGAGGTTTCTGCACTTGAGACTGGAAGAAAGGCTAAGAGGCCCATCTTTTAAAAAAAATTGCCTGGCTAGAGTTATCGTCGATTTTTTCATGAAAATAGATTAAACACATACGCCTTCTCGCTATAAGGCTTGTCTGTAACTTTTCTTAGCTTAAATTTTGATAATAAAGTTGCGATTATTCTTAGAAGCAAAAGATATAAGACATAATTTTTTTAGTTAATAAATCTTTTATGTACTTTTCTTTAAAAATTTTTTTCCTTTCTAATCTTGTCATACTTTGCCATACAGTTGAAAATATTTTTTAAATTTTTATAAATATCTGAAAATAAATTATTGCTATCGACAATATAAGGCGCTTACAGATAATGAGAAATGAAGATCTTGTTTTAGGCTAAATTTTTGAGCAATACAATGTGTAAATACTTGATATTATTAGATAATACTCATGTTTAGTTTTCGCAACGACATAATTCATCTAAGGAACTTTGTTTGCAATTTTTGTTAAGCTAATTTTTTTTATCCTGCTCAACCTATTTGTACCTAAACTTTGATAATAAAAATAGTAAGTTTGCAGAAAATTTGTAAATTTTTTGAGAGTTAAGTATGATACGTTTTGCTTTTGGAATTCTATCAACTGAATATTAATGATACAAATGTTTTAATTGTTGTAAAAATAATAACATTTATAAAATGTGGAAAATACATATTTGGGTTGTTCGGCCATTATTGTAAATAATCTCATATCCCAATCAACATATTTTTTCTTTTTTATTATCTATCGTGGCGGTGTGCAGCGGCCATCGTGTGGATTTAATTATTAGAGGGTATTTTCAATTCAAAAAAATTGAAAATTTTCTTTAAAACTTTTACCTTTTTTTTTTTTTTTTTAATTTTTAATTATTTGAGTTTTATTTCAATTATTGATCAAGTTTTGGCTTCTGATAATAAAAAAAAAAAAATTTTTGCTGCTATCTTTTCGGTTATTTTTATCCAAAACACATTTTATTTTAGTAGGGTTAAATTATTTGAGAATGGAAAACTGTCTTTGTAACTATAAAAATTTATTAATTTTCTTCCCAAATTAATATTTAAAATATAAGGCTAAAAGAAAAAATGTGTACTGAAGAAATATTGCAGAGGAAATATAACGTGTATCATCTCATGTATAGAGTCATTCTCTGGAAAGCACAAAAATTGAAAAATCTAAGGCATTCATTGCTTGATGATCCAGGTAAAATTGAAAATCAATTAGATGAAGTGAAAGCAGGCCTTCAATCGTAAAAAAATTTCTCGAAAATGTCGATTTTAAGAGTTTCAGGTGAAATAAAAAGAGTACTGATCTACAGCCCATATGAATTTGAACTAACGGCAATTGTGCAAATCTTCGAAGATATATGCAAATACAAGCCAGGTATCAACTAGAGAGAACAATGGTAAAGCACCATAGGAACAGGGACAGCCAGCTGTGCAAGAGAGAATGTTACAGCAAGAATTTAATGCTATTATTAAGAGGCCCAAGGACTTGAAAAGTAGCTCAGGATTTCCTACGTTGGGTTTTCAATGCCACATCTTTTAATTGCTGGAACAACAGGATCTGGAAAATCTGTTTGTATCAATACGCTAATTTTATCAATTCTTTACAGACACAAGCCTGATGACTGCAAACTTATTGCATGATTGACCCAAAACTGTTAGAGCTTTCAATCTATCAAGTGAAGCCCCCAATTTACTAATCTTTTCCCTGGAAACAGCTTTAAATGTAGTCATTAAAGAAACGGAAACATATCGAGAAATGAAGTGAGAAATAATTTCAGGATTCTTAACGATAAAGCATCTTCTGAGGGTAAAAATACTTATATCAAATATTGTTGATGAAATGGTTGATTTAATGATGACAAAATTTGAAATTGAGAATTACATGTATTGTGATTAAGTATTGCTGGAATTCATATATCAGTGTTTATTGGGCTTAACTAGTAACATTTGGGTGATTAGCAGAACTATATTGGGAGATATTGAATTGTTATTTGGCAATGGTGATATGCTTATAAAATCTTTGTTGCTAGAATTCATCAAACTTATAAAGAAATAGAAAGAGTTTCAATATTCTTAAGAATTTCAGTGATAAGCATTTTTTCGAATATTTTTGAGGCTAAAGAAAACGATGAAGTGGTTTTGTATGAGTAAACCATTATTACAATTTTCAATAAATCGTTAGCATTTATTCTTCCGAAAAAATCTTTGTTACGGTAAAATTTTTTTGTAAAATGGAAGAAGAAAGTATATTTGTGCACATGTAAAATTCAGTTTTCAATACGGTAAAGCATTTTTCTCCAGCTATGAAAGCACTAAAGGATTACCGAAAATTTACAAAAATAAAATTTATTGCTCCCAATTTTTGGACGCAAATACAAATGACATAACAGTGGAAATTGTGTATTATTGTTTACCCAAATGCGATGTTTTTTATGAAGAAGAAGACGTTATATAAATGACGATTATTTATTCTAATCAATAAAAGAGAAAATAAGAATTATAACTATAATATTAGAGTTATGTTAGATAAAAGAATATCGAAATTGAAAAGATTTTAACAAAAATTGATAAAAATATAATTGCAATTATTGATCTAAATTTGAAGAAAAAATATTAGATTTTGAAAATAAAAATTTAACAATTCATTGAATAAATCTGTTTCTTCAATAATATTTGACATCATTTAATAAATATTATTAATAATAAAAAAATATATTTTCAATTTTTTATAAACTACTTAAATCAGCAATCCATAAATCTTTATTAGTTTTATTTTTAAGCTCTTTAATTTCTTTTTTTGTTTTAACACTATCATTAATATATTTTTCTAAATTTAATTTATTTATTTTTCTAAATGGTATATTTAAAAGATAATCATAACTATTATCTTTTTGTTTCAATCCATTCTCTTTAAAATATTTAATTAATTCATCTTCTTCTTTATTAAATATTGTTCCTTTATCATTTATAACTAATTCTAAAAATTTAATTTGATTAAGTATAACTTCTAAATTTTTTTCTTTGCAGTTTGATTTTATTAAATCACTGCTTGAAAATAGATGGGATAAAAGTCTTCAGATTTGGTGAATCTTCGATCATCCTCCTAATTCTCACCAAAGATAAGGTTTTTTTTGAGGAACCCTTCTGCCTCACCACCACATTGTTTTGATAATTCTGCATTTGCACTTTCTCTAAAGCTCTAATTAAACCTTCAATTTCATCATTTTTGGCATTTGCTGAAAAATCGTTCATATCCACATAAGCTCCCTTTGGAATAACTAAAACATGGATTTTAGCCTGGGGGTTTATATCTTTAAAGGCAAGCACAAATTTATCTTCATAAACTTTATCACAAGGGATTTCACCTCTTAATATTTTTGCAAAAATATTATTTTTGTCGTACATTTTTACGGTTATTTTTTTCTAGTATACCAGAAAATTTAGTTCTTCTTTCTAATTCTTTAACAATGTTGGAAAACTTACTTTTTTTTACTTTTCTTTGAATTTTTATGATGAAAAATTAAGCAAGTTTGTTGATAATATTTTTTTTATTATTTTTTTTTAAGGCTTGATTAATTCTTTTTCAATTTATTTAAAATATACTCTTTTCCTTCTACAACTATGGGGCTGTATAAGAACGGTTAGTATTTTTTTTTTTATTATTTTTTATCTTTAATTTAAATTATAACTTAAATATTCATAAATTAATTTTTTTAATACATTGACTAAATCATTAGCGAAAAGTTTTAAATATTTTTCTATTATTTATTAAATAATTTTACTGATTGTAGTTTATTTATATCTTTAGACATTTCTACCGCTTTATTAATATAATCTGTAACAATTATTACAAATCCAATCAGGAAGACCTTGCAAGCATTAATATTTACGCCACCGCACTTAGAGTTAATTATAAATTTAAATTGTTATAGTAGGTGTCTAAAATAATATCAAGTTCTATTATGCACCTTTTTTACAGTTCTTGAAATCGGATTCTTCTATAATTATTCTATCTTCATTAATATTTTGTAAAAAAAATTAAAAAAAATTTTTATAATTTAATAAATTTGTTTTATAACTTAAAATATTTTAAAAATAATTTATGTTAAAAGTATCTTAACATCAGTCCAAAGTTAATACACTTTTATTAATTTTTATGGATTTAAAAGAAGCAAAGTGTACATAATTATTTTTTTTTGCAGCGATTGCATCACACTTGTATCTGTGCACCAACATTTGCATTTATAATTTTCTCTATAATTAATTTCTTCTTCTCATTATATCATGATAATCTGCTATCAAATAATCTATGCTAGATAAACAAAACTTTGTAAAACCGCACCAACTATATTTTAAAAAAAAGCAATCTTGATTGGAGAACCAGTATACCTAAAATTTCCCCGGCGCTTTCGAGTGACTAATAAAATATTTAACTGATTTTAATATTAGTGTCAAAAACTTCTACATCATCAAAATTAAAAATTATCTACCCAATTAAATTTTTTTTATTTCAATAGTAATTTTCATCTTGAATTATTGAATCATTATAAAACAAATAATCTAGTTCATTACATATTCAGCCTTTATTGCTATTTTTTATTTGAAAAGAAATTGCATGATTTCTGAAATCAGAAGAAAACAATTCTAATTTTTTTTCAATTGTTATTTCAATTCAGTAGATAGTATTTTATTAATATTTTTTATTTTAATGTTTTTCCCTGAAATGGGAAATTTTCAAAAATTGTTTTTTTTTACTAAAATTCTCAAGATACTCGACTAAGATTTTTAAATTTGCGCTTATTGAATCTTATATTTATTGCCTTTATCAGCCTAAATGAATACAAATAATCCAGAAAGAAATAGTAATAATAATTTTCATTATAAAATCGGAAGTGTTTTATTCGTTATTTTGATTATATTTATAGTATTTATTGTGTTATACACCCTTGAACATTTAAAACGGAACAACTTTAAGTCGTTTCGCTTTAGTTTGTTTAAGGTTGGGGTTTTCATTCCCTTGTATAGTTTGGTTATAGCAATTCGGTAAAACTGCTTGATTACTTGTTCTACAAAGATAGCTTGGTGTGTCTAATTTAATGTTTGAAGATTATTACTATTGTGTTCGGCATGCCTAAGTGCTACTCCTTTAAAAGATTTTCAGTTTTATGGAGGGATTTAAAAATAAAACCTGGGGAACCTTTCCTATTATAATTCTGATCTTAAAGGATTAAATATTTATATGAAGTTTCATATGAAAAATGCTCGCGCGTTCTATTTCTGCTTAGGTTCTAATTCACTTTTCTTGGCACTGGCAAAATCTTCGGCTTTTTTATATCTTTTAAATAATAGATAAATTATAAAGGACTGTTGAAAAAAATTTTCGTTAATATTGATTTTTTAAATCTAAAAATTGTATTAAAATAAGGGTCTACATTTCCATAAAGCATCTCTAAAAAAACTATTTGGAATATTATTTATTCAATGAGGTACTCAACTTTATTAATTTGCATCTGAAAATATTTGTTTTTTAATAATATAGATAAATATCTTGGAATTTCCAGATCTTCTGGATCATAAATATTATATTTACAGGAATATTTTTAAGATATTTTTTGACAGGTTCCATTCCACTTAATTTATTTAATTTTTCAGCAACACCAGAAGATATTCGCAAGAAAGTAATTACTGGAATTGAAACTAAATTTGAAATACTTGTTCATTGAAGTAGTAATATTTCACTAGCAATAAGAATTTGCAAGTTGTAATTTATTACTCCATTCCTGTTATTTTTCTGGCTTACCTTTCCTAGACTAATTTTTTTGCATCATGCACATATATATACATTGAGGTTCCGGGGCAATTATGATTTTAAACTGCAGCATGAAAGAGGCCTGCTAGTGCTGTAGTTTTATATCTTCAATACTGCTATTTCCTCTGCCAACAGTTAGATGGAACAAAACAAACTTTTTGCTGCTTCGCTTACCTTGTCTAATAAAATTTTTCTATTTTCACTTGATGCGGTGATGTCTAAAGTGCATATCTTCGGTATCAGCACCTCCTTCCAGTCGTATGTTGTTGCCTGCTCCACAGGATCGCCAGCATCTTTTAAATTTACAAAATTGATTACCTTTTGCAACTCTGCCATCCTTGGTCATCAAGACAAGGTATAATTCTTCTTTTAAGCATTTTTTTTAGACAAATTTTTTAAGTTCATTTAGAGAAATAGATTTATCATAAATAGCCTTGCCAATGATAACCCCATCGAGTCACCCGGCTTTATGTAATTTTCTTATATCTTTTCTATGTCTGAAACTCCGCTAAAACAGCTGCATGGAATGTTAACTCTTGCGACCATTTTTTTTAGCTGAGAAAAATTAACCCCAGTCTTTGTTCCGTCCTCTATTCATGTCTGTATAACAGGCATGCTAGACACTCCCCTAGTCTTCTAACTTTCTTTGAGAAATCCATAAGTTTTATTTTTTGTTTGCTTAACCCAGCCTTTCATTAGCTAAAAAATTAATTTCTAGCATGTAAAGCTACGGCTATCTGTCCTGGAACTAAATCACATGCTTTCTTTATGAATCTTTGGGTTTTGTGTTGCCATAGTTCCAACAACTACCGTAGAAACTCCATTTTTAATCCAAAAAGATATTTTGTTTTAGAAAGTTCTAATTCCTCCACCTAATTGCACTATTTAAATTAGTGTTTTTAATGATTTTTATTATAATTTTTTTATTCTTAGATTTTCCTTTTAAAGCACCATCTTGATCTACGAGGTGCAGATCTGTAAAACCTTTTTTTGTAAATTGAAGCGCCTGATTATACGGAGAGGAGTTAAAGATAGTTGTTTTGTTAAAATCTCCTTTATAAAGTCTTACACACTTTCCATCTTTTAAATCTATTGCTGGAAATATTATCATTATATCCTGTTAGATAATAACCTATCCCATTTCCGGGTGAAGAAATAAAATATTTTCTTTTAAAAACTGGTTTTCATCTGTTGTATATAACATCTTTAATATTTTCCACTTTCAAACTTAATGTCTAAAAATGTTTTTTTTAACGACATTAACTTACCCCAGTTTCCATGGGTTATTAAGTTTTATCTTTTTTTTACAGAACCTTTAACGTTGTTAAATCCTGATGTTGCATACAACACAACTAAAAAAATGGCCCAAAAACAAATCTCATTAATAGAATACAGAAATGCTTTTTTACTTAATGCACACTAAACAGGGCAGGTCTTTGGCATTTATAAGAATCTTTAGTTTATTAGAGAGCCCTATATTTATTTTTTTATTAATTTTTGTATAAACTTTTTTAAAATGGAAGATTTCAGTTCCATAATCAACTATTGATACATGATGCATCTTTTAAGCCTAGTAGAAGGCAAAAGAGCATCTTCTGCATGTGCAGGGAAGCTGCTGGGTCTTCTTTTAAAACAAGATCTTCCCTGGCACATAGTCACCATAAATATTTATGTGCAGAATTCGCACTTTGTGAAAAAGTTTGACTCCGTCAAAATAATGAATTTATTTTCAGTTTTAATTTTACATTCCAGCTGTAGTTGGATATATCAATAGAAACTTGCTTGTTTCATCCATTGAATATAAGCATGTAAAGAGCAAATTTTGATGCTCTTTGTTCCCCAGCATTCTTAAAACAATTCTGAATCTCGTGGTGAAGACAAATCGTTTTGCGATTAAATTCATCTACCAAAGAAGTGTTTTTGATAACTAAAATTAAGCATGTGATTTAAAAAAAACCTCACTCTGCATCTATTTCCTATGTGTCATTTTGTACATCTAGATGCATTGACGCTCATGAGGATCTCATATGAATTAACAATCATATATAGAAAACCTTATCGTGTAATAAATTAGTTTTAATAGTTAAATAAAATATCGTAATTGGATTCAATTTTAAACTTTCATCTGGCTTAAGATCCAAGGTTAAAGAAAATCCTTATTTGTCAGAGGATTTGAGTTTATTAAAATATGCAATTCCAAATTTTTTAAAAGATAATTTTTCAGATATTATTAATTCTATGGACGAACCAGATCAAAGTTTAGGCGGATCTGGTGCTTTCTTATTGAGATTAAAAAAAAGATTATAGAATAGTATTTTTTTAATAATTAAAGCTAATTTATTGATAAGGTTAGTTTTTCTATATATAGGTTATTCATTCATATGAGGATTGCAAAAGTTAATCGTAAAACTAAAGAGACATCCATCGAGGCAGAAATTAATCTGGATGGAACAGGTATTTATAAAATCGACACGGGCATTGGTTTTTTAAATCACATGTTGGAGCAGTTATCAAAGCACTCTTTGGTAGATATAAATTTAAAAGCAAAAGGTGATTTGCATATTGATTTGCATCACACAACTGAGGATTCTGGAATTGTTATAGGCGAGGCTATTGCTAAAGCTTTAGGAGATAAGAAGGGTATTAAACGATACGCCCATGCTTATATTCCAATGGATGAAACGTTAAGTAGAGTTTCTTTAGATATTTCAAACAGACCCTATTTGATTTGGAATGTGAAATTAAAAGTAGAAAAACTTGGAGAAATGGACACTGAACTATTTAAAGAATGGTTTCAGGCATTTTCCCAAAGTGCTGGTATTACTTTGCACGTTGAAAATATTTATGGCGATAATAGTCACCATATTATTGAGTCTTGTTTTAAAGGTTTAGCAAGAGCATTACGTCTTGCATTAGAAAAAGATTCAAGAGCTGGAGATTCTTTGCCTTCAACTAAAGGAATACTTTAAAGATTTTTTAAATGTATGTATCAATCGTTGATTACGGGACTGGTAATCTCAATTCTGTATCAAAAGCTTTAGAAGTTGCAGCAGAGCAAATAAGTAAAAAAATAAATATAAAAATATCAAATAAACCTAAAGATATTTTAGATTCAGATAGAATTATTTTACCTGGACAAGGTTCTTACAGACAATGTGCTTTAGGAGTTAAAAATATTACAGGTTTATGGGATTCTCTTAATGAATTTGTACTAATTAAAAAAAAACCAATCTTTGGAATTTGTGTTGGGATGCAGCTATTTTCAGAACAAGGTTATGAAGAACAGGTCACAGAAGGATTTGGTTGGATTAAAGGTTCTGTTAAAAAAATAGAAATAAATAACAAAGATTTAAAATTACCTCATATGGGTTGGAATGAAGTTAATGTCGTAAAAAAAAATGATTTATTTTTAGATATTAAAAATTTATCTCATTTTTATTTTGTGCATAGTTTTGCTTTTGAGGCTAAAGATGAAAAAGATGTAATTTGTATAACAGATTATGAAAAACCAGTAGTTGCAGGTATTTTAAAAGAAAATATTTTTGGAACCCAATTTCATCCTGAGAAAAGCCAAAGTAATGGAATTAAGTTATTGTCTAATTTTTTAAATTGGAATTTATTATGATTATATTTCCAGCAATTGACCTAAAAGATGGAAAGTGTGTAAGACTTTATAAAGGAGATTTTAATAAAACAACTATCTTCAATTCTTCTCCATTTAATCAAGCGTTAGAATTTCAGAAAAAAGGTTTTACTCATCTTCACTTGGTAGACCTAGATGGAGCCTTGAAAGGAAAATCAAAAAATAAAAAAATTATAATTAAAATTATAAAAGATACTCGTTTAAATGTGCAATTAGGTGGTGGCATTAGAACATTAAAGCAAATATCTTTTTGGATTAAGAATGGGGTTTCAACTGTAGTTGTTGGAACCATGGCTATTCAAAATCCTAAAATATTAAAAAAAGCATGCACTTTGTTTCCAGGACAGATTGCAGTAGCGTTAGATGTTAGAAATAATCTTTTAGCTATGAAAGGCTGGGTTAAACAAACAAAAATAAAATTAATGCAATTTTCAAAAAAATTAGAAGATTTTGGTGTAACAAGAATTATATACACCGATATTAATAGAGACGGTACAAAGCAAGGTGTCAATTTTCCTCAATTAAAAAAAATAATAAGTAAGATAAATATTCCTTTAGTCGTTTCAGGTGGAGTTTCTAATATAAAAGATATCCAACAATTAGATAAATTTGGTTTATTTGATGGTGTTATTATTGGTAAAGCAATTTACGATAAATCAATTTCTTTAACTGAACTTAGAAAATTTGTTTAAAAAAAATGCTTAAAAAAAGAATTATACCGTGTCTTGACGTTAAAGATGGCAGAGTTGTCAAAGGGATTAATTTTGTAAATTTAAAAGATGCTGGAGATCCTGTGGAGCAGGCAAAGATATATGATAAGGGTGGAGCTGATGAAATATGCTTTTTAGATATTACCGCATCCAATGAAAATAGAAAAATTTTATTAGATAAAGTTAGCGCTACTGCAAAAAGTTGTTTTGTTCCTTTAACCGTTGGCGGTGGAATTTCTAGTGTGGAAGATATTAAAAATTTACTACTTGCTGGAGCTGATAAAGTTTCAATTAATACTGCAGCAGTAAAAAACCATAATTTTATAAAAGAAAGTTCTATTAAATTTGGATCACAATGTATTGTCATTGCAATTGATGCAAAAAAAGTTGGGGCTAATAAATGGGAAATTTTCACCCATGGTGGAAGAAATGCAACAGGAATTGATGCCATTGATTATGCAAAAATTGCAGAAAAAAATGGTGCTGGTGAAATACTTCTAACTTCCATGGATAAGGATGGAACAAAGTCAGGTTACGACCTTGAGCTAACAAAGGCTATATCTAGTTTAGTTTCTATTCCTGTTATTGCATCAGGTGGCGTTGGAACACTTGAAGATTTATATGAAGGATTTAATCAAGGTTTAGCAAGTGCAGTTTTAGCTGCTTCAATATTTCATTATGGAGAATATTCAATAATGGATGCAAAAAACTATTTAATTAAAAAGGGAATACCAATAAGAATTTAATTATGTTTAAAAATCTAGAACAACTTATTCAAAAGATAAAGAAACAAAAGAACAAAAATCCAAAAATTTCCTATACAGCAAGCCTAATGAAAAAGCAAGCCTAATCAAAAAAGGAAAGAATTTTTGTATAAAAAAATTTATTGAAGAAGCAAAGGAACTTGCTGCTTCAGCAAAATATTCAAATAAAAAAAATATAACTCATGAAGCAGCAGACTTATTATATCATTTTTTAGTTCTTTTAGAATTTAAGAAAATTTCAATGGCTTCAGTTATGAAGGAGTTGAAGAGAAGACAAAAAATTTCTGGAATTCAAGAAAAAAAAAATAGGAAAAAAAATGTACGATAAGAATAATATTTTTGCAAAAATATTAAGAGGTGAAATTCCTTGTGATAAAATTTATGAAGACAAATTTGCACTTGCCTTTAAAGATATAAACCCCCAGGCCAAAATTCATGTTTTGGTTATTCCAAAGGGAGCTTATGTAGATATGAACGATTTTGCAGCAAATGCTAAAAGTGATGAAATTGAAGGTCTAATCAGGGCTTTAGGAAAGGTTGCAGATATTTTAGGGGTATCTACAACGGGGTATAGATATTTAGGAAATAATGGCAGAGATGGTGGTCAAGAAGTGCCCCATTTGCATTTTCATATCTTTGGTGGAGAAAAATTAGGAAGAATGATCCATAAGTAATATGGAAAGGTCCATAGATAGGTTTTATCTTCATCTTCTTAATTACAAAGATTTAATTAGATCCAATTGTAAGGAAAAAAATTTAGAAATTTTACTAGAAAAAAAACCAACCATCGATCTTTGCAAATTCTTTTATAAAGAGATTGGAAAAGATTTTTTTTGGCGGGATAGATTAAAGTGGAGTGATGGAGATTGGACCAATTATATAAGCCAGGATTTTTTTAAATTATATATTTTAAAATCCAATAATAAGTTAGCTGGATATTACGAGTTACTTTACAATCCCACTAACCCTTCAATGGAAATCGCATATTTTGGCATATTTAAGGAGTTTTTTGGTAAAGGAATAGGCGGATATTTATTAACCGATGCAATATTAAACTCTTTTAAAGAAAAGATTAATAAAGTGTGGGTGCATACTTGTACTCTTGACCATCCCAATGCTTTGAAAAATTACCTTGCAAGGGGAATGACTATTTTTAAAACAGAAAAAATATTCTTTAACCCTGAAAATTTATAATTTTTAATTTGGAATTTGAAATTTTTCATCAGAATTAACATTTACCTTGATATTTTTCATCATAAATTCAAGTGTTGATTTGTCATAATTTTTTATTCTCCAACCAAGAATTGTGAAATTTTTCGGCTCAAAATAAATATCAACGCTTTCAGTAGAACTTATTTCAACGGTGGTAATAATAAAATTATTAGTGATATTAAATTTTTCAATATTTGATAATTTTTCTATTAAACTTTCTTTATCAAGCATAACTCCTAAAGGAGTATCTTTAATACTGTAATTATAATTTTTATTTTCTTCTTTATTGATTAAGTACAAATAATCATCATTAACTATAATTTCTTTTTTTTGGTCATCATAAATGCACCGCATTTTTTTTGGATAGATTAAAATGCAACTTCCATTTTCCTGCCCATCACTTGAAAGCTGCGTAAAATTAAATTGTAAAGAATTTATTTTTCTTAAATTTTCAATTATTTTAATCTTTTCTGAGGCATTTGATTGATTACACAAAAATAATAGTACTGTTAAAACAGCACAAATTAATTGTTTCATTTGAGTTAATAAATTTCTCTTTTGCCTACGTGATTAGCTGGACTTATAATTTTTTCTTCTTCCATTTGGTCAATAATTCTAGCTGCTCTATTGTAGCCAATTCCAAGTTTTCTTTGTAAAAAACTTGTGGAAGCCTTGCCTTCAGTTTTAATTATTTCAACTGCTTTGTTATATAATTCATCTTTTCCATCAGCATTTAAAACAACTTCATCATTTTCCTGTTCTTCAATTTTAGTAACCTCTTCAATATAAGTTGGTGTTCCTTGCAGTCTCAAGAATGTTGAAACTCGTTCAATCTCTTTTTCAGAAACATAAGGACCATGAATTCTAATAATCCTACTTGCTGATGACATGAAAAGCATATCCCCGTTTCCAAGTAATAATTCAGCCCCCTGCTCTCCAAGAATTGTTCTGCTGTCTATTTTTGATGTTACCTGAAATGAAATTCGAGTTGGAAAATTTGCTTTAATTGTTCCTGTGATCACATCAACGCTCGGTCTTTGTGTTGCCATAACGATGTGTATTCCTGCAGCTCTTGCCATTTGTGCAAGTCTTTGAATGTAGTTTTCTATCTCTTTACCTGCAATCATCATCAGATCAGCCATTTCATCAACAATGACAACGATATATGGCATTTTTTTCTTAGATTCAGATGGAGCTTTTTCGTTAAATCCTGAGATGTTTCTAACTCCAATTTCAGTCATCTCTCGATATCTTTTTTCCATTTCTTTAACTACCCATTTTAAAGCTGTTGTTGCTTTTTTAGGTTCAGTGATAACTGGCGTTAATAAATGAGGTATTCCTTGATAGATTGAAAGCTCTAACATTTTTGGGTCAATCATTATTAATTTACAATCATCAGGCTTGTGCCTGTAAAGAATTGATAAAATTAGAGTGTTGATACAAACAGATTTTCCAGATCCTGTTGTTCCAGCAATTAAAAGATGTGGCATTGAAACTAAATCACCCACAATTGGAAAACCAGAAATACTTTTGCCAAGTGTTATTGGAATTTTAATATCTTTATTATTAAATTCTTTGCTAGAAATTATTTCTTTTAAAGCAACGTTTTCCCTAACTTTATTAGGTATCTCTATTCCAATGGTACTTTTGCCAGGAACCGTTGCAACTCTTGTAGATATAGAACTAGTGTTACGTGCTATGTCTTCAGATAGATTAATAATTTTTGATGTTTTTATTCCAGCGATTGGTTCAAATTCATATAAGGTTACAACAGGCCCAGCACTAACTCTTTTAATTTCACCTGAAATACTAAAATCTAAAAGAACATTTTCTAAAAATTTTGACTGCGTCTTGTAACTTTCCTCATCTAATTGATTTTCAATCTTAATAGGATCATCAAGAAGTTTTATTGGAGGAATTTTAAAACTTGTAGATTTCTCGACTTTTACATTTTCTAGGGGAAGCTGCTGTTGGGGAGAAATTTCTTGCATAACAGCTTCTTCTTGAATTTTTTGGTTAGTATTTTCTTGTATAAAAGCGCTATCATTAGTTTTTAAAATATCCTGCTTTTTAAGATATGTTTCAAATATTAATTTTGGAAAATAAATTAATAAATTTTTTATAACTACAAAAATAGATTTCCACTCTTGAATATTTAATCCTGCACTTAAATAAAAGCATAAGAATGAGATTGATAAAAAGATAATTGAAAAATAAGTCCCAAAAGAAGTGTTTTTGATATTTAATTTTTCAGATATAAAATTTGCAACAAAGCCACCAAAACCATTATCCGGAAGCCAAAAACTTTGGTCTATATTAATTGAAAAAAATAAAGCTCCAAAAATTATAGATAAAACTAGAAACAGTAATTTTATAAAAAAATTTTCAATTTTTTTTTTTATTAATAAATATGCGCCCCAGATAATTAAATTAAAAAAAATTAAAAAAGCTAAAATACCAAAGGCTTGTAGAGAAAAGTCAGAAAGATAGTAAAAAAAGGATAAAAATTTATTATGAATATTTTTATCTGAAGGAAAAACATAGCTTATGGTATTTGCTGAGTAAGTGGTTAAAGATATAAAGTAAGCAAGACCTAAAATGATAGTAATTATGCCAGTAAGTTCTATGATTTTAAGTTTGAGAAATGTTATTATTTTTTCCATATTTTATTGGCGAATCACAATTAAAACCTTTGTATCATTAATATTCAGTTGATAGAATTCCAAAGCAAAACACAATCATGCTTAACCCTCAAAAAATTTGTATTATTGGATCAGGCCTAACAGCTTTAACAATTGCATATTTGTTATCAAAATTTAAGTTACGGATTGATATAGTTGAACAAGTCTCAAATAAAAAAAAAATAAATCCAACTAAATTAGCATTAAGTCAAAATTCATTAGATCAACTATGTAGTTTTGGATTAAAAAATATTCAAAAAAAATCTAATATTGTAAACAAGATTCATTTACATGACTCATATTCATCTATTAGTTTAAAGAATGACCTAGAGTTTTCAGCCCCAAAAAAAGAAGCTTTAGCATATATTATTGATAGTAACTCGTTATTTTTAGACATAACTAAAAAAATAAAATTTTTAAGAAATATAAATATTTTAAGGAAAGATATTTTATCAATAAACGAAAATAATTTTTTTAACGAAGTTACTTTTAAGAACCTAACAAAAGAAAATTATAGTCTTATTATTTTTGCTTCTATGAATAATTTATCTTTATTATCAAAATTTAAGCTAAGAAAAGTTATAGATAAGTCTTATAAAGAAAAGGCGTATGTATTTAATTTATTTCATAAAAAAATCGACAATAAATCTGCAAGGCAATTTTTTTTAAAAGATGGGCCTCTTGCCTTTCTTCCAGTCTCAAATTCAGAAACTTCAGTTATCTGGTCAATAAAAAATAATTCTGTTAATGAAAAAATTGTAAATAATAAGAAAGATTTATTAAAATTTTTTAATATTCATTTCAAAGAACTATTTAAAGAAATAATCTCAATTTCTAAACTTCAAAAGTACAATTTAAATTATAGTTTTAATAAATTAATAGATTCTAAAAGAATTTTATTATTTGGAGATATTGCAAATAAAATTCATCCAATTGCAGGCCAAGGTTGGAATATGACTTTACGAAATATTTTTTCTTTAATTAAAGTTATTAAGCATAGCCAAAATTTAGGCTTTGAGATTGGTAATGATATTTTTATTAAAGAATACTTAAATGAAGTTAATTCAAATAATTTTATTTTTTCATCATTAATTGATGGAGTGAGAGGGATTTTTGATATTAAAAATACTACTTACGCTAATTTAAGAAAAAATGTTTTAGTTAATCTCAATCAAAACGTATTTATTAAAAAAAATTTAATTGATTTAGCAAACAAAGGATTATTTATTTAATTTTTCAATTTTAAGTAATTTTTTTTTAAGATTTATTCCTCCTCTTGCTGAATATCCACCTAATGAACCATCTGATCTAATGATACGGTGACATGGAATGTAAAGGGGCAATCTGTTTTCTCCACAAATTTTTCCAACTAAACGAGGGTGTATTTTTGTTTGTTTAGAAATGTTTTTATAGGAAACACATTTTCCATAAGGAACCTTTTTAATTTCCTTCCATATTTTTAATTGGTTTTTTGATCCAGTTACTTTTGTTTTAAAAGTTAGTTCTTTTCTTTTTTTATTTAAAAATTGCCTAATTTCGTCTTTAGCTTTTAGTAATTGTAATGAAGGTTTTTTATTATGCTATTTTTTCAAATTTTATATGCGTAATAAGTCCTTGATCTTCTATAACTGAGATAAATCCTAAACTCGTATTAAAAGATAATTGGCAAGTTGACATTTATAATAAAAGTAAATCATATCATTTTTTTATGTCAATATTCGCACTAGCCACTGCCCCTGGTATTTCTGGTTTAGCGGTTATAAGGGTGTCTGGAAAAGAAGCGCTTAAAATTGCAAAAACTATAACAAAATTTAAAAAAATTAAGGCAAGGATTGCTAACTTTTCATCCTTTTATGACAGTAAAAATAGAATTATTGATAAAGGAATTTTTATATTCTTTCCAAAACCAAACAGCTACACTGGTGATGATGTTGTAGAATTTCATGTTCATGGAAGCAATGCAGTTGTAAAATATTTTTTAGAGGTTTTATCTAAGTTTAAAAATTGTAGATTAGCAAAACCTGGTGAATTTACCAAAACAGCTCTACTTAATAAAAAAATTAATTTACTTCAGGCTGAAAGTTTAATTGACCTTATTAATTCCGAAACTGAATTGCAAAGAACTCAGGCTCTAAGGGTAATGAATGATGACACCACTAAAGTTTATAATAATTTAAGAACTGATCTGATAAAAATATTAGCTGATTATGAGGCTGTAATAGATTTTTCCGATGATGAAGTAGGAGATAGTGTATTTTTTAATAATAGGGATAAGTTATTGAAAATAAACGATAAAATTAAAGAAATAATTCAAAAAAGTCAAAATTCTGAAAAAATTAGAGAAGGATTTAAAGTTTCCATCATAGGACCAACAAACTCGGGTAAATCATCCTTAATAAATTGCTTAGCTAAAAGGCCAGTTTCAATTGTTTCAAACATTCCAGGCACAACTAGAGACCTTATCGAAGCAAGCATTATGTTAGATGGAAAATTAGTTAGATTTTTTGATACAGCGGGTTTGAGGCGTTCTAAAAACGTAATCGAAAAAAAAGGAATTTCGCTGACTACTGAAAATTTAAAAATTTCTGATTTAAAATTATTTCTTTTTGATCATACACAAAAAATAGATAAAAAAATTTTAAAATTATTTGATCAAAAATCTATATTGGTTTTGAATAAAGTTGATATTAAAAGCTTCAAAAAAATTTTCAGATAATAAAATTTATAAACCTATAAAAATTTCAGTAAAAAAAAATATTGGCATTTCAAAACTTATAGATGAAATATCTAAAAAAATTGCTGATCATTTTAAAGTAAATGAGGATAATATAATATCAAGACAACGACATGTTAAAAGCCTTGAAAATACTGTCTTTTTTATCGAAAAATGTCTTAAAAAGAATTCTATAAATCAGATCGATTTGGCAGCTGAGGACCTAAGGCTTGCTGTAAGAAATCTTGGTGAAATAGTTGGCTTTGTTAATGTTGAAGAACTATTAGATAAAATCTTCAAAGATTTTTGTATCGGAAAATAAATTAAAAATATCTTATCTTTTAAGTTAATGGGATATATAAATTCCCTATGAATTTAGAAAAAGATTTTGATGTAATCGTAATTGGAGCAGGACACGCTGGTTGTGAGGCAGCAGCAGCAGCAGCTAGATCTGGGGTCCACACAGCCCTTATTACTAATTCATTATCAACAATTGGTGAAATGTCTTGTAACCCTGCAATCGGCGGCCTTGGCAAAGGACATTTAGTAAGAGAAATTGATGCATTAGATGGCATTATGGGTGTGGTTGCGGATCAATCTGGAATACAATTTAGATTATTAAATAGCAGCAGAGGTCACGCCGTTAGAGGACCAAGAACGCAGTCAGACAGAGAGCTTTACAAAAAATATATGCAAGAAATGCTCTTAAACTATTGTAATTTAAGCCTTTTTTATGATCCTGTTAGCAGATTTGAGTTTAACAAAAATAAAATCATTTCAATTGAAACTCAGTCTGGAAATTTTTTTAGAGCTAAAAAATTTATTTTAACAACTGGAACTTTTCTAAATGGATTAATTCATATTGGCGATGAAAAAATTTCAGCAGGAAGAATAGATGAAAAACCTACCCTTGGATTAAGTGAGCAACTAAAAAAATTAAATTTTAAAATTGGAAGATTAAAAACTGGAACGCCGCCAAGGCTTGATGGAACAACTATTAATTATGAAAATTTAGAAATGCAGTCTGCTGATGAAAATCCTTTTTTCTTTTCATATCTAACAAAAAAAATTAATGCAAAACAAGTCTCCTGTGGAATGACTTATACCAATGATAAGGTTCATAAAATTATTGAAAAAAATTTAAAACGAAGTGCGATGTATTCTGGCTCTATTAAAAGTGTTGGCCCTAGATATTGTCCTTCAATTGAAGATAAGATTGTAAAATTTAAAGACAAACAACGTCATCAAATTTTTTTAGAACCGGAGAGTCTTTCAACGAATGTAGTTTATCCAAATGGTATATCAACTTCACTTCCAAAGGAAATTCAGCAAGAAATATTGTTTAAAATCAATGGTTTACAGAATGTTCGCATGATAAAGGCTGGTTACGCAATCGAGTATGATTATGTCTTTCCAACCGAATTAGATTTTACTCTAAGAACAAAAAAAATAGAAAATTTATATCTTGCTGGTCAAATTAATGGCACCACAGGATATGAGGAGGCTGCTGCCCAAGGTATTGTTGCCGGTCTTAATGCTGCAATGTCTGTTAAAAATTTAGAGCCAATCAAATTTGAAAGATCTCAATCTTATATTGGAGTTATGATCGATGACCTAATTACTAAAGGCGTAAGTGAACCTTACAGAATGTTTACATCAAGAGCTGAGTATAGGTTAACTCTAAGAGCGGACAATGCAGATTTACGATTAACACCTTTAGCTATTAAACATAGATTTATTTCTGAAACTCGAAAAGCTAAATTTGTCAATAAAATCAATAGTTTAGATGAGTTTAAACAATATCTTGTCAAAAAAAATTGTTTCTCCAACCTTTCTTAAGAAAAACGGCATTAAAATATCTCAGGATGGTAAAAAAAAATCCTTACTTCAAGTTTTAAAGTTTAAAGATGTCACGTTAGATAGGCTGAGAGAAATTTTTTTAGATCTTCCAAAATACGATAATGAAATTGAGGACTTAATAAAAACAGAATCTCATTATAGCGGCTATATTTTGCAGCAACAAAAAGACATCAATATATTTGAAAAAGATGAAAAGCTTCTAATTCCAAATTCAATTGATTATAATTCTATTTCAGGTCTTTCCAATGAGATAAAAAGAAAACTAAACGATATTAGACCAAAAACTTTTGGACAGGCTTTAAGAATAGATGGAGTAACTCCAGCTTCCATAAACATTTTAATGATTTATTGTAAAAATTCCTTTAAAAGAGCATCCTGATATAATGGATGAAGATATTGATTTTTTTAAGAAAAAATTCAATGTTTCACGTGAAACAATAGAAAAATTAAAAATATACCAAAAATTCTTAATAGAAAAAAATAAAACACTTAATTTAATAGGCAAAAACACAGAAAAATCAATATTTTCAAGGCATTTTAAAGATTCAGCTCAAATATATGATTTAATCGATAAAAAATTAGATATAATAGATATAGGTTCTGGAGCTGGATTTCCTGGAATTATAGTTAAAATTCTTATGGAAAATGAAAGTTTAAATGGAAATATTATATTAATAGAAAAAAGTCCAAAAAAATCAAACTTTTTAAGAGATTTGTGCATAAAATTAGACTTAAAAGTTAAAATTGAGAATAGAAGATTAGAGATTTATGATTTTTTAGAAACTAGCACTGTAGTTTCTAGGGCATTCAAATCTACTTTAGATACAATTAATATTCTTTATAGAAACATAGAAAATATTAAAGAATTAGTTTTGTTAAAAGGGAAAACTTATCAACAGGAAATAGATGATGCTAAAAAAAAATATACTTTTGAATTAGAAAAATTTAGAAGCATTACATCGGATGACTCATCAATTATCAAAATTAAGAACATTAAACTTAATACAACTTAAAGTTGTAAATGCCTAGGATAATTTCTGTAATAAATCAAAAAGGTGGTGTTGGCAAAACTACAACAGCAATTAATTTAGCTGCAGGCCTTGCCTTAAAAAATTTTAAAGTTTTATTAATAGATTTAGATCCTCAAGGTAATGCATCCACAGGTGTTGGAATAACTCAAAGTGAAAGAGAAAAATCTATTTACGATTTATTAATAAAAAAAGATTCTTTTGCAGAATGTATAAAAAAAACAAAAATAGAAAATTTAAGTATCATTCCAGCAAATGCAGAATTGTCTGGTTTAGAAACTGAAGTTGCAAATAATTCTCAAAAAGCTTTTTTACTAAAAAATATTATTGATGGTTCAGAAAATATTTTAGAAAAAGAAAAATTTTCTTACATTATAATTGATTGTCCACCATCTCTTAGTCTTTTAACAATTATGTCTTTAGTAATTTCGCATTCATTAGTTGTGCCATTACAAGCTGAATTTTTTGCACTGGAAGGCTTAAGTCAATTAGTAAAAACCATCGATCGTATAAAAATTAATTTAAATCCTAATTTAGAAATACAAGGGATAGTTTTAACTATGTATGACAAGCGTAATAAATTGTGTGCAGATGTTGAAAAAGAAGGACGTAATTTCTTTGGAAATAAGGTTTATAGCGTAAATATACCGCGAAATGTAAGGATTTCCGAGGCTCCCTCCTTTGGGATGCCAGTAATCCTATATGATAAATATTGTGCAGGATCCCTTGCATATAATCAGTTTGTTGAAGAGTTTTTGGTTAGAGAAAATTTACAGGAAAAAAAAGTAGCATAAATGATTGGAAATAAATTTAAAGGTCTAGGAAAAGGTTTGTCAGCATTGATGGGTGATGTTGGGCCTGAAAATATTGAAACAAAAAATCTAGCAGAAAAAATTCCTATTCATTTTATATTTCCAAATCCATCTCAACCAAGAAAAAATTTTGATCAAAATTTATTAAATGAACTATCTGAGTCAATTAAAGAGCAAGGTATAATACAGCCTATATTAGTTAGAAAAAAATCAGAGGAAAATTTTGAAATTGTAGCAGGAGAGAGAAGATGGCGTGCAGCACAACTTGCAAAAATTCATGAAGTACCTGTGATCGTTTTAAATATTGATGATAAAAAATCATTAGAGTTTGCAATTTTAGAAAATATTCAAAGGTCTGATTTAAATGGAATTGAGGAAGCTTTAGGTTATGATAATTTGGTTAAAAAATTTGGCTATTCACAAGAAACTTTATCTAAAATTTTAGGAAAAAGCAGAAGTCATATTGCAAATACATTAAGGCTTGCAGGACTTCCTGAAGAGATACAAAAAATGATTGCAGATGGATTATTAACATCTGGACATGCAAGATGTTTGGTGAATGTTCCAGATAATATTAAACTTGCAAAAATCATTGTTAATAAAAATCTTTCCGTTCGACAGGCTGAGTTTTTAGTTAAAAAAGAACAAGTTTTTGGAACACTAAAAAAAATTAAATCATTTAATAAAGATACCAATATTAAATCTTTAGAAAATGAACTTGAGCTTAGTATGGGAATAAAAGTTGATATTAAAAATAAAAAAAATAATTCAGGTGAAATTAAATTTTCATATAAAAATCTCGAACAGTTAAATAAAATTATTAGTGTTCTTAAAGGATACTTTAGATAGATTTTTAGTTAAAAAATAAAAAAACTGAGTATCTTGGGCTAATTCATCTCTTTTAAAATTTGTCTCGATAATATTTAAATTAATTAGTAATTTTTCAAGATTTTTAGAACTCCAAATTTTTAAGATATTCTTAATTCTGTCTTTATCCTTCCAAAAGATTGGCGGTTTATATCTTTCAAGCTTTTCATCCGTTGAAAGTTTTTTATCCATTTTTTGAATATCTAAAATTTTCATAATAAATGATCTTAAGATAATTATAATTTCTATGAAATTTTTTTCATAATTAGACATGTTGGATATAAAATCATTAATGTTTTTCTCATTTTTAGACAATAAAATGTCAATAATTTCGTCATTTTTTTTAAGATCATTTTCGGTGCAAATTTCCTCAATAATTTTATCAGTGATTTTTTTCGTATTTTTATAAATATTTATTTTCTCAACCGCTTCTTTGATTTTAGATCTTTTAAGGGATGAAAAATTTAAAATAGTCTCAATTTGGTTTTCAGTAAGTTCTAATTTATGGATTTGAACTTGTTGCATTAAAAATTTCTTGATATCAAATTTAGTCTCTTGATAACAAGGTATGCAAATAGAGGTTTTGTCATATTCACCAAATTGTCTTAACTTTGAACTTTTTTGCAAAATTTCAGAATTTATAATTATTAAAGTATCTTGAATATTATTTTTGACAGAATTTATAATTTCTAAAATTTTATCAGAGCAATTTTTTATAATGTTTATATTTTTATTTTCTTCAAATAATGATCCATTTAAATAATAGTTAATAATATCATCTGGTTTTTTCAAAATATCATCTTCAAAAATAATTTTTGGCTTTTGATTTTTAACATTACACAAAGATATGATTTGATCATTTAGATCGTTTATTAAATCTTGATTTTCTCCGTAAAGAACAATGACTTTATTAAGGAAGAAATCTTTTTTCTTTAAGGAGATTTCTTGTGATTTTACAATCATTAAAACTATCTTAACGAGACTCTAGATTTAAATAATATATTTTGAATTATGGAGTCTAATAATATTCTTTTTTCGTTATTTTTGATGATAGAATTATTTGATAAATTATCAGTAACTGCAACTCGTTTATCTTTTGAAATAGCATCTTGGTAGATCACCAATCCATTTTTATCTTGAAACTGATAACTGACAGTGAGTTTTATAATTTCTTCAGTGGCTATTCCTCTATTATCAACTAAAGAGCTTTCAGCAGTATCGTAAATTTGAGCTTTAAATATATAAGCATTCATATCCTTTTCATCTTTTCTAAAATTTAATTTTTGTTCAAGATTAAAGGCAAGATCTTTATCACCTACGATTTCTGATTTTGAAATAACAACTTGTTTTGAGCTTCCCATATAAACAGGAGAAAATCCGCAGCTTGAAAGAGTGATAAGAAGTAAAATTGTTATAAATATTTTATTTTTCATTGGTGACAATATTTAGTAATTTATTTTTAACAAATATTTTTTTTGTTATAGTAGTTTTTTCTAATATAACTTTTATATTTTTAATTGCTAAGGATTTACTAAAAATACTCTCCTCTGTTTCATTGTGGATAGCGTTGATAATTGCTCTTTTTTTACCATTTATTTGAACAACCACATTAAATTCATCTTTTTTTAATGATTCATTATCAAATTTAGGCCACTCTTGAATAGCAAGATCTGTTTTTTTTGTAATTTTTTCCCAGCATTCATTTGCAATATAAGGAATAAAGGCTGAGATAATTATTAAATATTTTTTAAAAACATCAATTAAACTATTTTTATCAACTCCTAATTTTTCAATTTCATCATTGATAAGATTTAAAAAAGTATATAATTTTGCAACAGCAACATTCATTTGAAATTTTTCAACACATTCTGAAATTTCTTTTACTAAAATATCAACTTTAACTAAAAAATTTTTATCAAAATTTTCATTTGTTTTTTGATAATTTGATATTTTCTCACATGTTCGAAAAATTTTTTGAATATATTTATAAGCACCTTGAATACCACTATCGCTCCATTGAATGTCACGATCTGGAGGACTATCAGATAATATAAACCATCTTACCGCATCGGAGCCATAAATTTTTATAATATCATCTGGATCTACAATATTTTTCTTTGATTTTGACATTGCTTGGCTGTCGCCCTTTAAAACTTTTAATTTATTATCTAAAAAATATTTTCCATCTTCAAATTTTACATCCTTTGGAAATACCCAGTCTCCTTTTTCAGTTTTAAAGGTTGGATGACAAACCATTCCTTGAGTAAAAAGATTTTGAAATGGTTCTGAAAATTTAAATTTAAATTCATCTTTTAAAGCAAGGGTAAAAAATCTTGAATATAAAAGATGTAAAATTGCATGTTCAACTCCGCCAATATATTGATCAACGGGCATCCAATAATTAACATCCTCTTCATTAAAGGGACGATTTTGTTCAAGGGGCGAACAAAATCTTAAAAAATACCAAGAGGAATCCACAAAGGTATCAAGGGTATCTGTTTCACGAATAGCCTTCATTCCAGTTTCTGGGCATTTTGTATATTTCCATGTTGGGTGGTTTTCTAAAGGATTTCCAGGTTTACTAAAATCAATATCTTCAGGAAGAGTAACAGGTAAATCTTTTTCAGGAACAGGAATAATTTTACCATCCTCTCGGTAAAGAATTGGAATAGGACAACCCCAATATCTTTGCCTTGATATTCCCCAATCTTTTAATCTGTAAATTGTTTTAGAATTTCCAATTTTTTTATCTTCAATAATTTTAATTATTTTTTTCTTCGCTTCACTAACGCTTAAGATCATTTAAAAAATCAGAGTTAATTATAAAACCATCATCTACATAAGCCTCATCTTTAATTTTTATATCTTGAGATTTATTAGGTGATACAACAGGCAAAACCTCTAATTTATATTTTAAGGCAAATTCTAGATCTCTTTGATCATGGGCAGGACAGCCATAAATTGCACCTGTGCCGTAATCCATAAGTATGAAATTACTCACATAAATTGGCAGTTTTTTATCTTTAATAAATGGGTGATGGACAAAGTAAGGAGTTTTAAATCCTAATTTTTCATTTTTTGATAATGAAGATTCAATTGCAATATTTTTAAGTGCTTCATTTTTAAACTTTAAAAAATTTTCATCATTTTCAAAAAATTGAGTGAAAGGATGATCAGGAGCAATTGCAATAAAGGATGCTCCAAAAATTGTATCAGGTCGAGTTGTAAAAATTTTTATTTTTTCTTTATTATTTGTTAAAAAATCTATCTCACATCCAATGGATTTTCCAATCCAATTTTTTTGCATTAACTTAACTTTTTCAGGCCAACCCTTTAAATTTTCAAGGGATTCTAAAAGTTCATCTGAATATTTTGTAATATTTAAAAACCACTGACTTAATTTTTTTTTCTCAACGATTGCTCCAGATCTCCAACCTTTACCATCAATAACTTGCTCATTTGCAAGTACAGTTTGATCAATGGGATCCCAGTTTACATAGCTTTCTTTTTTATAAACTAAACCTTTTTTAAAAAAGAAAGAAAAAAGTAATTTGTTGTTGTTTGTAATAATTTTCATCACAGGTTGAAACTTCTTTATCCCAATCAATAGAAAGACCAAGGCGTTGTAATTGACTTTTCATTACTGCAATATTTTTTTTAGTCCAAACTCCAGGATGTAATTTATTTTGAATAGCTGCATTTTCAGCAGGAAGACCAAAGGCATCCCAACCCATGGGATGAAGAACATTATAACCATTTAAGTCTTTTATAATTAGCAATCACATCACCTAAGGTATAATTTCTAACATGGCCCATATGAATATTTCCTGATGGATAAGGAAACATTTCAAGGCAATAAAATTTTTTACCTAAATTTTTTTTAGTTTTAAATATTTGATTTTTTTCAAAAAAAGATTGCCACTTATTTTCAACGACTAAAGGATTATAATTTTCCATCCTTTAAAAATTATTTTTTTTCTTTTTTTGCTTCTTCAATTTTTAAAGTGCGAGCAGAGGTAATAATACTTTCTTTTATTGAGTTTGAGAAAATTTTTGATCAACTTTAGAACTTTGAGCATTTATCTATATTATCACAAATTTTTTTATGAGCAGTTAACTTTTAATTGAATCTGATCTAAGTTCATTATTTAAAAATTGAACTGAAATTTTAATTTGCTCTTTTGGATTATTAGTTTGTCAGAATACCAATCATAAATAATAATTCCACCAGTATAATCTGCATTTAGTAAGTGGTAAAAAATCTAAAGCTTTTTAAAGTTGCTCTCCATAAAACATTTGATGTTGCAAAATCAAAAGTGTTTGAAGTTTTGCTTGATTCACCAATATTTCCAAATATGCCACCTTCTCTTGCAGCAGCTTCTCAGCTCTTTTTTTTGCATCTGGTTCAATTACAACTTTTTCACCAGTAACAGGATCGGTTTTTGAACAATGCTATAAATAATGATAAAAATAAGGATAAATTAATATATTTTTGTTCATAAAATGATAAAATTTATTCAGCATATACATTAAAAATACTAAATTTCATTAATTTATTAAAAATATCAGATTAAATAATTAATGTTGTAAAAATACAACATTAATTATAAATATTTATCAAAATATTAGTATAAAATTAATACTTAATATAAACAATTTTTCAATTAAATTGACATTTAAGTAACAAATAAAAATAAATAACAAAATGAAAAAAATACTAACTAACTACAGCTTTAGTAAGTTCTTTAGTGCTTTTAGGCTGGAATTGCTAATTGCTCAAACAACTATTACTGGAAACTTAGACTATGTCTTACAAAGCTAGCTTCTACAGATCAAACAACTGCTGCGAGTAACTAGAACTAGTAGAGGTTTTGGTAAAGAATCTCAAATCAATATTCACTAACAAAGGAAAATTAAATAACGGCATGGATTATGCTGCTGGTTTTTCTCTTAGAATTTGACGGTAATGATGCTGTACAAAGTTACAGCAACTAACACTGTAACTCTATCAAGGATTAGCTAATGAAAATGTTTACATTGATTTCATTTCAGGTAACACAACTTTACATTTTGGTGCTGACCACATTCAAAACCCTGATAGACACTGATCAACAAATCTAGTTGGAGTTGGTGACCCAGATGACATTAGTTCTGGTAATTGGTGGACATACATCTACATCTGTACTCAGCTAGTACTAACAGTACAAATCCATATCAAGCATATCGGATTTGGTATTAATACAAAATACACCAATTTTGGTAAGATTTATGCATATTATGCTACGCACCAGCATGCTGATAGCTGGATTAGCTGAACTCAGATACTCGAACACAATGCATCAATCAATAACTGAAGGTAACTGCAGACGTCATGTCAATATGAAATCGGTTTTGTTGGAGATCTTAGGTGTTAAAGGTTTAACTGTTCAAGCGTTCTATAACAACGAAGATAATGCTGGTCGTAAGAGCTTAGCTGGAACAACGGCTCAGATCAAAACTAAAGGTAAGTATTATGCTGGTAGCTATAACTTTGGTCAATTACAGCAGCAGTTGACTACAGAAAAATGAAGGTGGAGCAAACAAGCTGCTACAACTAGCGATTGCAGAAATCAAAGTCAAATGCAGCTACGGTGTATCTTTTGCAGCTAACTAAAGATTTAACTTTAGGTGCTAACTATACGAAAAAGCTGATACAAATCAGTAGCTGACTACAAACTGCAGATGAAAAAATTAAATCTGTTAGCAGTTGGATACAATTTAGGACCAGTAGCTGCTTAATGCATCAATATGGTGATGCAGATGATATCAACGGTACAGCAGACAATGATGCAAAAGCTGTTATGACTAGATACTAACGTAAGATTTTAATTATAATTATTAATTTAATATTAATTCTTAAAAAGCCCACTTACTTAAATAGTAAGTGGGCTTTTTTTATTTATTGTTTTAATATAATTGATGAAAGCCAATACTGAATTACTTTAGTCATTTTAATTTTTTTATAATTTTTATAATTTATTCCCCCAAGAGCGCAATATATCAATCTTCCAATTTTATGATAATTAGATTAAATTTTAATAACTTCTAAGAATTTTATTTTTAGCTATATTTTTTATTATAAAATAATGGCGATAACATTATTATTGTACAATTTTGTCTTAATTTTAATAAAATATTCAACTTGATTATGAGCAGATCCAATTATTTCTAATTTTTGTTTTTAATAATTACTATAATATTTATAGTTTTGTTATTTGTGAGATATAAATATTCCATCTGATTTATATTTTATTGCAAGTTTATAATTATCTAATAATATAAAAATTTATTTTATTTTTTTTACAAAAGTTTTTATAATATTTATTGCATTTCATATAAGTTCATTATTATCTATAATTATATAATAATAGTAATTTTTTAATATTTTAATATATTTTTAATATATTAATTATCTATTTTATCAATAAAAATATAAATTTTATTATATTGATTCATTATTATATGAATATTATAAATAATTATAAAAATATAAAAAATGAAATCTATGCAATTAACTAAAAAAGCTAACATTTAATTGTCGTCACTAAAAATCAATCATCTTAGATAAAATTAAAACTCTTAATAGATTTGGACATTTCGATTTTGGAGAAAATAAAGTTCAAGAAGCTATTAAATAAATGGTCAAAATCTTTCTAAATTAATACTAATATTAAACTTACATTTAATTGGTAAGATTACAATCTAATAAAGCTAAAGATGCATTTAATATTTTTAATTATATTCATTCTTTAGATAATGAAAAATTAGCTAAAATTTTATCTAAAGCTAGAAAATAATTCTATAAAAAAAATTAAAATATTTTATTCAAGTTAATATTGGTAATGAAATACAAAAAAATGGAATATCAGTATGTTAAAATTTACAAATTTATTAAATATTGTATATATGATTTAAAATTAAATATTATTGGTCTTGATGTGTATTCCACCTGTTAATAAGTGATCCAGTTCAGTATTTTAATAACTTAGCTAGAATCTTGCAAAATAGAATAATCTTAAAGAACTTAAGCATGGGAATGAGTAATGATTATGAATGTGCAATTAAAAATGGTGCAACTTTTATACGAATTGGTAGTAAAATTTTTAGTAGTAATTAATTAATTATAACTTTAGTATTTTTTTTAATTTATGTTAATAATTTTAATTAGATCTTCTTTTTTTAAGGCAATACAGCCTTTTGTTGTTTTATAATTTTTTTTTGCAACATGTAATAAATATTGCACTTCCTTTATTTTTAACTATTGGGTTCATATTATAATTTAAAACTAAAATTAAATCATAAATATTATCTTTTCTATATAATTTTTCATGATTATATTTAGATGGTAATTTTATTAATTTATTATAATTTTTACTTTTAGGATCATCACACCAACCCATATTTTTTATTAATTTTAATTAGTTTAAATTTTGATAAATATTTTTTTAATTCGATCTTTTCTATAATAAATTTTAACTATTTTATAAGATCCCTTTGGAGTAATATTATCTCCTTCTCTTTTTTTTTTCCAATTCCAGCTTTTCCTAAGGCACATTTAAATTTAAGATTTTTGTATTTTAAGTACCCAGATTTATTTATAATAATCATATTTTATGTAATATATATGCTTTTATGAATAATATTCATCTAAGCATTTTAGGATCAATACCATTTTTCAAATATATTAAATGAACTTGAATTTAATAATATTTTAAATTCCAATAATCAATTAAATTATAATGATAAAAAAATATTAGTTAAAATTTTATTTGCTGAAAATTTAAAAATAAAAGAAGTTAAAAATTATTTATTAAAAAATGAGCCAATTATTTTATTTTTAAATAATAAAGATTATATAAAAAAAAATAATTTAAATTTACTTAGATTTTCATGTAAGTTTAGAACTTCCAATTGAAATTTTATCATTTAAAGAAATTTTAAATATTTTAATTACTAAATATAATTTTTTTAAAAAATCTAAAATTATTATTAAAGATTATGAAATTGATTCTAATGAACGATCTATTATCTAAAAAAAAAATAAAAGTTAAACTTACTGAAAAAGAATTAGAATTAATTTTGGCTCTTAATAATAATAATGGTTTAAATAAATCTTTTTTACTTAAAAGTATTTGGAAACATAGTCTTGATTTAGATACCCATGCTTTTGAAACTCATCTTCATCGTTTAAGAAAAAAAATTAATAAGTATTTTAAAGATAAAAATTTTATTATTGAAAAAAATTCTTTATATTATTTAACTAATTAATTAAGTCTTGCGCCAATTTTTTGAATAATTTTTGCTGCAAGTTCTGATCCTGTTTGAAGACATTTTTTAATATTAGATTTATCTAAATATTCTTTAAGAAAACCTGCTGCAAATAAATCACCTGCACCAGTTAAATCTAAAACTTTTTCAACTTTAATACTTTCGCAATTTATAATTTCATTATTTAAAATAGCTACACTTCCATTCTCACTTCTTGTTATGATAATAAGCTTATTAATATTTTTAAGTTCATTAATACTATCTAGTAAATTATTTTTTTGCATTAATTCATTTATTTCATTTTCATTTCCAATTAAAATATTTAAATCATTTATAAGTAATTTAAAAAAATCTTCTCTATGTCTAGTAACACAAAAAATATCAGATAAACTCATTGCAACTTTAATATTATTTTTTTTTGCTAGATTAATGACATGTTTAAACATTTCTTCACTTATTCCTTTATCCCAAAGGTATCCTTCTAAGAAAATAATCTCATAATCTTTAATATGATCCTCATTAATATCATCTTTTGAAAGTTGAGATGAAATACCAAGATAAGTGCACATAGTTCTTTCAGAGTCTGGGGTTATAAAAATAATAGATGCTCCCGTTGATAAATTTTCATTTTTTTCAAGTATAAGGAAAATTTACATTTATTTTTTCAAGACTTTTTTTGTAAATTTTTCCAAATTCATCAGAGTTAATTTTTCCTATAAATGATGGATTTCCTCCAAGATAAGCGATGCCTGCCATAGTATTTGCAACAGAACCACCTGCTTCAATTTTTTCAATCTTAATTGTATTTTTTAAACTCTCAAATTCATCCTTTTCAATAAGTTTCATTGAACCTTTGGTAAGATTATTTTTTAATAAAAAATTATCATCTACTTTTACAAATACATCAACAATAGCATTACCAATGCCAAGAATTTTTTTAGACATTTTTATCTTTATATAGACAAATTTTATTAATTACACATTTTGTACAAAGTGGATTTCTAGATTTACAGATATATCTTCCATGCAAAAGGATTAAATGATGGGCTTTCTTTAAGTATTTATTAGGTAAAATTTTTAAAAGTTGTTCTTCTACTTGATTTGGATTTTTACCATTTGTTAAGACCAGTTCTATTACTTACTCTAAATACGTGCGTGTCCACTGCAATGGTTGGTTTATTAAAAGCAGCATTTAATACAACATTTGCAGTTTTTCTACCAACACCTGGAAGATTTATTAAATCTTCAAAATTATTTGGAACTTTACTTTGATATTTTTCAACTAAAATTTTTGAAAGATTATATAAGTTTTTAGCTTTCATATTAAAAAGCCCAATACTTTTAATCATTCTTTTTATTTTTGTAATTCCAAGATCAGCAAAATGTTTTGGTGTATAATATTTTTTATAAATATCTTTTGTAACATTATTAACATTTGTGTCTGTACATTGAGCAGAAAGAACAACAGAAGTTAAAAGTGTAAATTGATTTCTATATTTAAGTGAGGTTTCTGGATTTTTAATAGATTGATTTAATAATTGAATAAGTTTTAAGGCCTGTAATTTATTTAATGCCATTAAAAAAGATAAGAAATTTATTTATTTAAGATTAAACATGTCCTGCATATTAAATAAGCCTTTATTTTTTTTACTTATCCATATTGCAGCATTTAATGCTCCATCAGCAAATAATTCCCTTGAAAAAGCAGTATGTTTTAATTCAATATTTTCAATTTTATTATTATAAATGACAGAGTGTTTACCAATAGTTTTGCCTTTTCGTGTAATAAAGAAATTAACTTTATTATTTTGAAGATTTCCTTTTTTATTTAAGTAAAATTTTCCTTTTAATTTATCTAAATTTTTACCTTTACCTTTTGCAACAGCATTTGCTAGCATAAGAGCAGTGCCCGATGGATAATCTATTTTTGCTTTATGGTGATTATCTGAAATACCAATTTGATAATTATTTGGGATTTTTTTTGATAGAATTTTTGTAATATATTCAAGTAAATTTATTCCTAAACTCATATTACCTGATTTAAATATGGCAATTTTTTTTGAGTAGTTTTTTATTAGATTTTCATCTTTTTTTGTAAAACCAGTTGTTCCAATAACAACTTTTTTTTTTAATTTTTTTGCAAAATTTAAAATTTCAATTGAAGATTTTGGCCTTGAAAAGTCGATGATAACATCAGTTTTTTTAAAAGCTTCTAAGCTATTATTTTGTATTTTGATGCCTTTAATTTTTTTTCCAACTCTTAAGATCAGTTAAGCTATAAAGTTTTAAATTTTTATTTTTTGATATTCGGTTAATTAATATCTGACCCATACGACCAAGGGCTCCTGTAATAGTGATATTAATTTTTTTCATTAACCGCCGCTCCAAAACTTTTTAGCTTTATTAAAAAAATTTTTTATTTCAGAGTTATTATCTAAATCTTCTAAAGATTTAAATTTTAGGAGCAAGTCTTTTTGTTCTTTGCTTAAAGACTCTGGAATTATTACATTGGTTTCAAGGTAAAGATCACCAAAATCATTTTCTCTTAAAATGGGCATTCCTTTACCCTTTAATCTAAATTGTTTTCCAGACTGAGTTCCTTCTGGAATTTTAACCTTTGATTTTCCACCATCAATGGTTGGAACTTCAATTTCAGCACCTAAGTGCAGCATCGGTCATGGAAATGGGTAATTTATAGTATAAATTTTCCTCAGATCTTTGAAAAATTTTATGTTTTTGAACATTAATTAAAACATAAAGATCTCCATTGGATCCTCCTCTGTAACCCGCATCTCCTTTGCCAGATAATCTCATTTGTGTGCCATCATCAACTCCCTTTGGAATTTGAATGGATAGATTTTTTTTAGTTTTAACAGCGCCAGATCCTCTACAATCTTTACAAGGATTTGATAACATTTCTCCATCTCCTCCGCAGTCAGGGCAAGTTTGTTGAAGTGTAAAAAAGCCTTGTTGGGTTCTAACTTTTCCATATCCATCACACGTTGAACATTTTTTTGGTTTTGAACCAGGTTCAGCTCCACTTCCAGAACATTTTTCACATTTTTCATTTGAAGATAAATTGATAGTTTGTTTTTTTCCAAAATAAGCCTCTTCTAAACTAACCTCTAAATTAATTTTTAAATCAGATCCTCTATTAGATCTTGATTTTTTAGATCGCCCTCCACCTCGACCAGAGCCCATAAAGTCGCCAAAAAAATCATCAAAGATGTCAGAAAATGCTCCAGACTCAAATCCACCAAAATCAAATCCACCTGCACCTCCACCTCCTCCTTCAAAGGCAGAATGACCAAACTGATCATAGGATGATTTTTTTTTAGGATCCGATAAAACTTGATAAGCTTCAGATGCTTCTTTAAATTTTGCTTCTGCAGTTTTATCACCTTGATTTCGGTCAGGGTGATATTTCATTGCTAAAGTTCGATATGCTTTTTTTATTTCCTCAGGTGTTGCTTTTTTATTTATGCCAAGAATATCATAGTAGTCCTTTTTAGGCATATTAAACCAGGTTTATAAAGCTAATGAGTGATTAGCCTGTTTTTTTGTTATCGTCTTTTACTTCTTCAAACTCTGCATCAACGACATCTTTTTTATCTTCAGTTTTAGCATCACCTTTATTGTCCTCAGGTTTTTCTTGCTGAGCTTTATAAATTGCTTCACCTAATTTCATAGAAGAAGTCATCAGTTGCTGAGTTTTAGTCTTAATATCTTCAGTTTTGTCAGATTTAATAGCTTCTTTTAAATCTTCCATATCTTTTTCAATTGCTTTTTTATCTGTTTCAGAAATTTTGCTTCCATGTTCTTTTAAACTTTGTTCAGTTGAAGCAATTAAAGAGTCCGCGTGATTTTTTGCATCCACCTCTTCTCTTTTCTTTTTATCAGCTTCTTTATTAGCTTCTGCTTCTTTAACCATTTTTTGAATTTCTTCATCGGTTAAGCCGCCTGATGCTTGAATTTGAATTTTCTGTTCTTTTCCAGTTCCTTTGTCTTTTGCTGAAACGTTTACAATTCCGTTTGCATCAATATCAAAGGTTACTTCAATTTGAGGAACTCCCCTTGGAGCAGGTGCAATTCCAGTTAATTCAAAATTACCAAGTAATTTATTATCATTTGCCATTTCTCTTTCCCCTTGGAAAACTCTAATGGTCACTGCTGGCTGATTATTTTCCGCAGTTGAGAATACTTGGCTTTTTTTAGTTGGGATGGTTGTGTTTTTATCAATTAATCTTGTAAATACTCCACCTAAAGTTTCAATACCTAAAGATAAAGGAGTGACATCAAGAAGAAGAACATCTTTTACATCTCCTTGTAATACTCCCGCTTGAACAGCTGCACCTAAGGCAACAACTTCGTCAGGATTCACACTTTGATTTGGTTCTTTGCCAAAGAAATTTTTTACAGTTTCAACAACTTTTGGCATTCTTGTCATTCCACCAACAAGAATAACCTCATTAATTTCAGATGCTGTGTAACCTGAATCTTTTAGTGCAATTTTGCAAGGCTCAATTGTTTTTTCAATTAATTTTGCAGTGAGAGCTTCTAATTTTGCCCTTGTGATTTTCATGTTCACATGTTTTGGACCAGTTTTGTCTGCAGTAATGAATGGTAAATTTACTTCTGTCTGTGCAGAAGAAGATAATTCAATTTTAGCTTTTTCAGCAGCTTCTCTAATTCTTTGCAAAGCTAATTTGTCTGTTTTTAAATTAATTCCACTTTCTTTTTTAAATTCTTCAATAATATAATCTGTAACTACTGCATCAAAATCATCACCACCTAAAGAAGTATTTCCATTTGTAGATTTAACTTCAAAAACTCCATCACCTAACTCAAGAACGGATATATCAAAGGTTCCACCACCTAAATCATATACAGCAATAGTTTTTGCTTTTTTCTTATCAAGTCCGTAAGCAAGTGCTGCTGCAGTTGGCTCATTTATAATTCTTAAAACTTCTAGACCTGCAATTTTTCCAGCATCTTTAGTTGCTTGTCTTTGTGCATCATTAAAATAAGCTGGAACTGTGATGACAGCTTGCTTTACTTCACTGCCTAAATATTTTTCAGCAGACTCTTTCATCTTCATTAAAACAAATGCAGATATTTGACTTGGTGAATATTTTTTATCACGAGACTGAACCCAGGCATCAGTACCGTTATCAGATTTTATAACTTTGTAAGGAAGTCCTTGGATATCTTTTTTTAAATTAGAATCATCAAAACTTTTACCAATTAATCTTTTGACTGAAAAAAAAGTATTTTCAGGATTTGTAACTGCTTGTCTTTTTGCAGGAAGACCAACTAATTTTTCACCAGCTTCAGTGAATGCAACAATTGATGGTGTTGTTCGAACCCCTTCAGCATTCTCTAATACTTTTGGCTGCGCACCATCCATAATGGCAACGCATGAGTTTGTAGTTCCTAAATCTATTCCAATTATTTTTGACATAAAATTCTATTTTTTATTAATTTGTTAAACCTATGTGGTGTTTAATTTAAAGATTACAACCTTTAAGGCTAAATTTTTTTAACTTAAAAACCCTTAATTTATTTGACTTTATTGCCTTATGAGTTGGTATTGGTCTTTTTTTTTGAGATAGATACAAGGGCTGGCCTTAAAAGACGATCATTTAACATATAACCCTTTTGAATCTCATTAATCACCATTCCATCTTCCTGTTCGCTTTCAACTTCGTTTAAGGCTTGATGAAAATTAGGATCAAATTTTTTACCAACAGATTCAAAGGATTTAATTCCATTCTTATCAAAGCTATTAATTAATTCTTTTTCAATAAGCTCTATGCCTAGCATTGTATCTTTAAATTCATCTGATTTAAATTTAGGATTATCTTTAAATAAACCAAAGGCCCTTTCTAAATTGTCAGCAAGATTTAAGATTTCTCTAGCAAAGGAAGAGGAGCTATATTTAATTAAGTCTTCCCTTTCTTTTTCATGAATTTTTCTAAGGTTTTGGTTTTCAGCTAAAGAGCGAAGTAGTTTATCATTTAATTCTTCAATTTTTTTTTCAAGATTATTTTCTAGATTATCTTCACTATTATTTTCTAAATTTTTTTCAACATTAAGTTCAGTCCCATTATTTTCTTGGCTATCAATTTTTGTATCTTGATCTTTAATAGGAGTGGTTTCTTCTTTGTTATTCATAAGACTATATATTTAAAGCAATACTTTATAATTTTTTTGTCATATATAGGTACTATATTTTTAATTTCTAGCTTTATTATGAGAAAAGATAACAGAGACAATCTTAGTTTGAGAAAAATTGAGATAATTCCAAATTTTATTAAAAATTCTGAAGGTTCATGCCTTGTAAGATTTGGCGAAACCCAAGTGGTTTGTACCGCTTCAGTGGATACAAAAGTTCCAAGATGGCTTGTTGGTTCTGGAAAAGGGTGGGTTACAGCAGAATATGGAATGTTGCCAAGATCAACCCATGAGAGGATGAGACGGGAAGCAGCAGTTGGTAAAATTGGGGGCAGAACATCTGAAATTCAAAGATTAATTGGGCGGTCGTTAAGAGCTGTTGTTGATTTAGGATTATTAAATGAAAAATTAATTACCATTGATTGTGATGTTTTAACTGCAGATGGTGGAACAAGAACAGCTGCTATCACGGGTGGTTTTGTTGCATTAAAATTATGCATTGATCATTTGCTTAGACAAAAAGATATTAAAACAAATCCAATACAGCAATATATTGCAGCAATTAGCTGTGGGATCGTAGATGGTAAAATTCTATTAGATTTAAATTATGAAGAGGACAGTAAGGCAGAAATTGATGCAAATTTTGTCATCACAGAAAATATGCAGCTTGTTGAAATTCAAGCAACAGGAGAGAGAAAAACATTTTCAGATGAAGATTTAAATGAAATGCTGAGAATTTCAAAAGGTGGAATTAAAGAAATAATACAACAGCAAAAGTCTTGTTTTGGAAAATAAGTTAAGAAATTTAAAAAATATTAAATCTTTATTGATAGCAACTAACAATAAAGGAAAACTTTTAGAAATAAAAAAATTATTACCAAAGCATATTACTTTTTATAGTCCCAAAGATTTCAATCTTTTAGAACCAATTGAGAATGCAAAAACATTTGAAGGAAATGCAGTAATAAAAGCAAAATATTGTGCACAAAAATCTAAATTAGTATCTTTATCTGATGATTCTGGACTTGAAATCTCAAGTTTAAATGGAGAACCTGGAGTGTACTCAGCCCGTTGGGCAGGCAAAAATAAAGATTTTAAATTAGCAATTAAAAAAGTTTATACAAAAATAAAGAAAAAAAATAAGTTAAAGAAATTAAATGCTGCTCGGTTTTATTGTTCCCTAGCTATCGCTTTTCCAAATGGAATTTACAAAACTTTCAGTGGGACGGTTAGTGGCAAAATTTCAACTAAACCTAAGGGAAATAACGGATTTGGTTATGATCCTATATTTATTCCAAAGGGATATAAAAAAACTTTTGGGGAGATGAAGGCTGATTTTAAAGATAAAATAAGTCATCGTTATAAAGCATTTAGTAAAATAAAAAAATATTTTAAATATTAATTATGGAAAATATTAAGTTTATTGATCAGAATTTAGAAAAGGGTCTTTACTTGGTCTCAACGCCTATTGGAAATTTAGCTGATATTACCATTCGAGCTTTAAATATTTTAAAAAAATCAGATATTATTTTATGTGAAGATAAACGAGTTTCAAAAAAATTATTAGATTATTATGATATTAAAGTTCAATTATTTTCATATCATAAATTTAATGAAAAAGAGTCTGTTGAAAAAATATTAGAAATTTTTAAAAAAAATAAAATAGTATCACTTATTAGTGATGCAGGGACTCCTTTAATATCTGATCCTGGAAAAATATTAATTAACGAGATTGAAAAAAATAATATAAAAATTATTTCAATTCCTGGACCATCCGCTGTAACAGCTGCTTTTAGCTTAGCAGGTTATAGTGATGATTATTATTTTTATGGATTCTTGCCTAAAAAATTAGGAGAGAGAAAAAAAGTCTATGAACAATTTTCAAATCTAGAAAGTTCAATAATTATTTTCTTACCAGCTAGAGATTTGGTTTCAATTATTAAAGAGATGAAAGAATTTCTTGGGGATAGGCAGATTACAGTTGCCAAAGAAATTACAAAAATTCATGAAAATATTATAAAAGGAAACTTGGATAATATTTTAGATAAAATTAAACCTATTGTTCTAAAAGGTGAGGTGACAATAGTATTGTCATCTGAGGCGAATAAAAATAAAGATCAAAATATTGATATAAATAAAGAAATTTTAGATCTATCAAAAAAAATGAAAACTGCAGATCTTGCTAAATATTTATCTAAAAAATTTAAATTTTCTAAAAAAGAAATTTATCAAAAAATTTTAATGTTTAATAAAAAATAATGAAATTTTTAAAAGTCATTTTTATATCTTTATTTTTAACTTCTTGTATTGGAAATTTAACATCAACTGTTTTTGGAATTGGTGTTAATATAAATTTAGATCCGACGGTCTCCTGGATTATATTTAGATGACAAGTTAGCAGAGACACTTGATTATGAAAAAAATAATTCAAAATAATTACAAACAAATCTTCTTAAATGTAAAAGTTATTGATGGAACAGCTTTATTAAGTGGTCGAGTTGAAAATGCTGAAGATAAATTGAAACTTACAAAATTTGCTTGGGAAACAGCTGGTATTAAAGCGGTGCGAAATGATATTGTAATTGCTGATGAAACTTCTTTTAAACAAAGAGCAAAAGATATTTTAATATCATCACAACTTAGTGCTGCATTACTAATAAATAAAAAAATAAATTCTCGAAATTATAATTTAGAGACAATTAATGGAAAAATTTATATTTATGGAATGGCGAGAACTACAGCTGAAATGGAAGAGGTTATTAAAGAAGCTAAATTAATTCCGGATGTTGTTGAAGTTGTTCCAAGTATTATTCTTGCTGATAATTTATCTAGAAAAAATTATCTTTAATTTTTCTTATAATTAATAACGTCCGATGAAAAAGCAGCAATGGCTGCCATATTGAAAATATCAGAAACTTTTGATCTTAATGTTGCAATCTCAATTGGTTTATTTAAGCCCAATTAATAATGGACCAATCAATGTGCAGCCACCAAGCTCTTTAAGTAACTTTGTAGAAATTGCAGCACTATGAATTGCTGGCATAATTAGAATGTTTGCTGGCGCTGATAATTTTGAAAATGGATAAATAGTTTTAAATTTTTGATTTAAAGCTACATCTGGTTGCATTTCACCTTCAAACTCAAAATCAACTTTTCTATTTTCTAAAATATCTCGCGCTTCTCTTAAGTGAATGCTTCTTTCAGACATCGGTTTTCCAAATGTTGAATGGGCTAGAAAAGCAACTCTTGGTGTAAAGCCTAAAATTTTTGCAACTCGAGCAGATGAGATTGCAATATCTGCTAAATTTTCTGCAGTTGGATATTCATGAACATTGGTGTCTGCAATAAAAACAGTTCCTTTTTTTGTAACAGCAATGGTGAGACCAAAAATAATTTCACCCGGTCTTTCATCAACCACATATTTAATATTTTCTAAAGTATCGCTAAAAGTTCTTGTCACACCTGTGACCATGGCATCAGCATCACCAAGATCAACCATGCAAGATCCAAAAACAATTCTATTGGTTCTAATTAGTCGGTCGCAATCTCTTTTTAAAAAACCTTTTCTTTGTAATCTTTTATAAATATGATTGGTATATCTCTCTCTTTGTTTTTCATCTTTAGAATTGTGAATTTCAATGGATTTATCCAAAGTTAATCCAAGATCTTTAAGTTGTTGTGCAATTTTTTCTGAACTACCAATTAAAACCGGTGTACCTAAACCATTATTTTTAAAATCAATTGCAGCTCTTAACATAGACTCTTCTTCGCCTTCAGCAAAAATAACTCTTTTTTGTTTTTTTCTAACTTGGGCATAGATATTTTGTAAAAAACCAACAGAAGGATCTAATCTTGCAGCAAGACTATCCTTATAAGCTGAGAAATCTTCAATCTTCTTTTGTGCAACGCCACTTTTCATAGCAGCTTCAGCAACCGCTGCAGAGACATTTCTAATTAATCTTGGATCAAAGGGAGATGGAATAATATAATTTTTTCCAAATTTTGGTCGTTCACCACCATATGCTGCAACCACTTCATCCGGAACATCTTCTTTTGCAAGATCTGCTATGGCTTTTGCAGCTGCAATCTTCATCTCTTCATTAATTGTTTTTGCTCTACAATCTAAGGCTCCTCTAAAGATATAAGGAAAACCTAAAACATTATTTACTTGGTTTGGATAATCAGATCTTCCAGTTGCAATAATTGCATCACTTCTTGTTTGTTCGATTAATTCAGGAAGAATTTCAGGATCTGGATTTGCGCAGGCAAAAATAATTGGATCTTTTGCCATGGATTTTACCATGGCTGGAGTTACTACATTTTTTGCAGATAAACCTAAAAATATATCTGCTCCTTTCATAGCCTCTTCTAAAGTTCTAAGTTTTGTATCTACGGCATGGGTTGATTTAAATTGATCCACTTTCGGACGACCTTTATAAATTACTCCTTCTCGATCTAACATCACTACATTATCATCGGGTAAGCCCATGGCTTTTAATAATGACACACAGGAAAGACCGGCAGCCCCTGCGCCATTAACAACCATTCTAACTTTTTTTATTGATTTTTTTACAATTTCTAAAGCATTTAAAATTCCAGCCACAGTAATAATAGCTGTTCCATGTTGATCATCATGAAATACAGGAATTTTAAGTTTATTTTTTAATTCTTGTTCAATAATAAAACAGTCTGGAGATGCAATATCTTCTAAGTTGATGCCTCCAAAACTGTTTCCAATTTTAGCAACACAATTAATAATTTCTTCAGCATTCTGTGAATCAACTTCAATATCAATTGAGTCAATGTCGGCAAATCTTTTAAAAAGAACAGCCTTACCTTCCATGACTGGTTTTGAAGCAAGTGCGCCTAAATTTCCAAGTCCTAAAATTGCAGACCCATTTGATATAACAGCTACAGTATTTCCTTTGCTTGTGTAGTCATAAACTTTTGATGGATCTTTTGCTATCGCCTCAACAGGAACAGCAACACCAGGCGAATAGGCAAGCGCCAAATCTCTTTGGGTTGCCATAGGTTTACTTGCAATTATTTCAATTTTTCCAGGCTTACCCTGACTATGATAGTCTAAAGCTTCTTTATCTGTAAACTTTTCCATAATATTGTTTTTAATATAAATAAAACTGTAAGAAGAAGTTATTTTTCTTATACTAAGTTCTTAGATTTTAAATTATTAAAACAAAGTTGAAACTAAATATCAAATGAATATTTTAAAAAATATCTCTTATTTTGGATTTTCGACTTTTTTAAGTAGAATTCTTGGCTATTTAAGGGATACTTTAATTGCAGTATTTCTTGGAACCTCAGCTGTTGCGGACGCTCTCTTTGTTGCATTTAGAATACCAAATACTTTTAGATCTTTATTTGCCGAAGGCTCTTTTAATTCTGCTTTTATCCCAGCTTACGCAAAGCAAAAGGGCAGTAAAAAAAATTATTTTGCAAACCAAATATTAAATTTATTAATTATTTTTATTCTTTTTATAGTTTTTGTTATTGAAATATTTACACCCGACTTTTTATTTCTTATTTCACCTGGCTTTAAAGATATTGATGGAAAATTTGATCTTGCCGTAGATCTTAGTAGAATTACCATTCCTTTTTTATTTTTTGTATCCATTTCATCATTTCTTTCAGCTATTTTAAATTCAAAAGGAAAATTTTTTATCACTGCCGCAGCACCCATCATATTAAATATTTTATTAATTTTATCTTTAGTTTTTTTTAACAGCACGCATACAGAAATAGTTTATGCATCTTCTTATGCCTTAACGATTGCAGGAATTATTCAGGTTATTTTTTTATTTTTCTTTGCAAAAAAATATTTCAAAATTAATTTAAGCTTTATTATTAATATTAATGATCAAGTTAAATCTTTTTTTAGAAAATTATTGCCTAGTGTTTTCGCATCAGGCGTAAATCAAATAAATATTCTAATCGGAACAATTATTGCTTCATTTGAAAGTGGAGCAGTTTCTTATTTATATTATGCAGATAGAATTTATCAATTACCATTAGCTTTAACCGGGATTGCAATTGCAACTGTTATCTTGCCAAGTTTATCTAAAGAAGTTTTTAAATCGAAATTAGTGAAAGTAAATTTTATTCAAAATCGTTCTTTAGAGTTGTGTTTATTTTTATCGTTACCAGCAACAGTTGGAATTTTTCTTGCATCAGATCAGATTATATCGGCTTTATATGGTTATGGGTTTTTCGATGCTGAAAGCGTTATCAATACCTCAGCGGCACTCTTATTATTTGGAATAGGACTGCCTGCTTTTGGATTAATTAAAATTTATTCAAGTTTTTATTTTGCAAGAAGTAATACAAAATTTCCATTTTATTTGTCTTTATTCTCGGTGATTTTAAATATTTTAATTAGTCTTTCCTTATTTAAGAGTTATGGTTTTATAATTATACCTCTTGCAACCAGCATTTCTGCTTGGCTAACAGTTATTGTTTATCAACTAAATCTTATTAAATCCGGATATCATTCTTTTGATAAATTATTTGTTATTAGATTTATAAAATCAATTTTGTGCACATTGATTATGGGATTAATTCTTTCTGTTTTATTAAAATATTTTGCAAATTATTTAGAATCAAAAACGATATTAAAAGCGATAATTTTAATATCTGTAGTTTTATTCTCCGCGTTTATCTACTTTTTAACTGCCTATTTTTTAAAAGCATTTCGTATTAAAGATTTAAAGGTTTAAATTTTAAATGATTAAAAATAGAATTTTATCCGGTGTTCAGCCAACGGGAAACCTTCATCTTGGCAACTATTTAGGCGCAATTAAAAATTTTGTTAAGTTACAAAAAGATTATGAGTGTTATTTCATGTTAGCAGACCTACATTCAATAACCGTATTTCAAGATCCAAAACAACTAAGAGAGAATATAATTGAAACCGCTGCTGTTTTTCTTGCCTGCGGACTAGATCCAAAAAAGAATGTTATATTTTGTCAGTCGAGTGTTGCCGGACATTCTGAATTAGCATGGATATTTAATTGTGTTGCAAGAATTGGCTGGTTGAATCGAATGACGCAATTTAAAGAAAAAGCAGGATCGAATAAAGAAAAAGCAAGCGTTGGTCTTTATTCTTACCCAACTTTAATGGCAGCAGATATTTTGCTTTATAAAGCAACACATGTTCCTGTGGGCGAAGATCAAAAACAACATTTGGAACTTTGTAGAGATATTGCTGTGAAATTTAACAACGATTTTAATTGTAAAGATTTTTTTACATTACCAGAACCTATTATTACAAAAGAAGTTGCAAGAATAATGAGTCTGAAAGATGGAACTAAAAAAATGAGCAAATCTGATGAGTCCGAGGCTTCAAGAATTAATTTAACAGATACAGAAGAAGATATTGTGCAAAAAATTAAAAAAGCAAAAACTGATAATGATTTAATTCCTGACACAGAATTTAAATTAACAGATCGACCAGAGGCTAGAAATTTAATTAATATCTTTTCAATCTTGAATGGCAGTACAATTGAAAAAACATTAAAAGAATTAAGTGGTAAAAATTTTTCTGAATTAAAAAATAGACTAAGTGAAGTTTTGATTAAAGAAATTGTTCCAATAGGAAAAAAGATTAAAGAATTTAAAAAAGATACTGACGCAATTAAAAAGATTTTAAAAAGTGGAAGTGAAAAAGCAAATATTGAGTCTCAAAAAACTATAAAAGAAGTACATAAGATTGTTGGATTGTCCTTATCTTAATGAGAAAAGATTATTTAGTTATTATTGATGAGAGTGATGAGCTTAAAGAATGCAATTTATTTTGCAGCAAAAAGATCAGTAGTTAATAATGCTAATTTAATAATGCTTTACGTTGTAAGGCCGGCGGTGAATGCTGAATGGGCATCTGTTGGCAATCTTATTGAACAAGAAGAGACAAGTGAGGGGAAAAAAATTAGTAGACTTTGGTCGGCTGTAGTTGAAGAAAAATTTAAAATAAAACCACAGATCATTATTAAGATGGGTGATAAGGTTGATGAAATAATCAAATTTCTTAAAGAGGATAAGAGTATTAGATTTCTTATACTTGCATCTTCAATTGATAGTGATCCAGGGCCTATTATTAAGTCTTTATCCAAAAAGATGAATGATCTGCCAGTGCCCTTAGTTATAATCCCAGGTCTCATTTCAGAAAAGGAACTGGATAATTTAATATAAGCTATTGAATTTTATAGTCTTATTATAAAGTCTAATTACTTTAATAACAAATCATACTAACCACATATACACATATGAATATTGATGTGCAGCAAACTCCAAATCCAGACACATTAAAATTTGTGTTAGGTTTAGAGTTGGTGCAAAACGGTTCTATCGAATTTAAAAGCCATTCAGAGGCTAAAGAATATCCCTTTGTTCAAAAAATATTTGAGCTTGGCGTTGAGCTCGTATTTTTTGGAGCTAATTTTATCTCTGTTAAAAAGAATAGGTCTTTAGAGTGGGGAAAAATATTAGAGGAAATTAAAAATATTATAAAAAATGATTTTCCTAAAAATTTTACAGCAATCAATATAAAAAAAGAAACAAGCGATAATAAAGATGAGATATTTAAAAAAATTGAAGAAGTGCTAGAACTTAAAATACGCCCTGCAGTTGCACAGGATGGAGGCAATATTAAGTTAAGATCTTTTATTGATGGGGTGGCTGAAGTAGAACTACAAGGAAGCTGCGCAGGATGTCCTTCTTCTACATTAACTCTAAAACAAGGCGTTGAACGAATGCTCGTTCATTATGTGCCTGAGGTAAAAAGCGTAAGAGCTGTAAGTCTATCAAGAGAAATTAATATGAAAAAAATTTTTTTAAATCAAAAATTAATTAATTTTTTTGAAAAAAGTAAGAAAAGAAATTTTTAGGGACAACGGTTTCTTGAGATATATCATTGATACAATAGCACCGACATTAAGATTTTTTTCTTTTATTTTAAAAAATATAAATAAAATTTACTTTTTTTTAATTAATAAACTTAATCTTAAAAAAATCTTTCCATATACTGTTATTGATCGCACTAATTATTTTTACCGCTTTTGTTCCGGAGATGTTCAAATCCACAGCTGATAAAAAAAAATTATTAACAATCAAAACAGAAGAATATACTACAAACGACCCTTCGATTGATCAGATGTTAAAGAAAAGTTTTTTAAGTAATGATTCAAAAAAATTAAGTTTAGATTTTCAGCAAGTAGTAAGTATTATTAATTTATTTGAAAAGAGCGGTTATAATCTTGAAAAAGTTAGAGAAGGAGCGCCTGTTGCTAATTTCTTTTTAGCAAAATTCCCAGAAGGCATTAGTGAATTAGATAATATTGAGCAAAGAAAAAGAATTTTTATACAAATATTATTGCCAATTGTTTTATCAGAAAATGAAAAAATTATTGCTGATCGAAGAATCTTAACAACGATCATGAATAGAAAAAGCTTTAAAAAAGATGCTGATTGGCTAAATGAGAAGTTTCAGCAATACAAAGTTAAAAATAATAGTGTTAAAGAATTACTATTTAAAATGGATATTATTCCACCATCATTAGCTATAGCTCAAGCAGCTTATGAAAGTGGCTGGGGCACTTCTCGTTTTGCAATTGAGGGTAATGCTTTATTTGGTCAGTGGGGATGGAAAGAAAATAAAGGGATGGTACCAGAAAATCGAGCTGAAGATGAAAAGCATGAAGTTTCAAAGTTTAATCAAATTAGATATGCAGTGAGCGCCTATAAAAATAACTTAAATACGCACCCATTTTATGAAGAATTTAGAATAGAAAGAGCCAAACAAAGATCAGGTAGATTAAGTGGATCAATATCAGGAATAAAATTAATCAAACATGTTCATAAATATTCAATTAAAGGAGACGATTATGTTCTTGGTTTAAAGAAAATTATTGAACAAAATTCTCTACAAGATTTTGATAAAGCAAATTTATTAGTTAAAAGATCAGGATCGATCTAATTTCCATCTACCACAAACTGAAATCCCAACCAGCGCCATTGATTATCTTTATCTAATAAAGAACAATTGATTCTGCCAGTTCTTGTTGTAAATTTTTTATCTAAATTAACTTTTATCCAATTTTTTTCAATAAATGATATTTTCTTTTTACTCCACTCACCACCATCATTAGCAAAGCAATTAATCTTTTCTAAATTAGTAATCTCTTTAAAAAATTCTATTTCAATTTTTGGAGGATTTTCAAATTTAGTAATGAATTTATTTTCTGGCTTGAAAGATTTAAAAGGAAAAGGTTTAGTATTTAATAAAGTTAAAAATCTTTCCGCTTTTCCATAGCTTTCGTTTACAGGATAACGTGGTAGTTCAAATAAATCTTTTGATTTGTCAATTACGCCAGAATGTTGTCCAAAAGCTAATTCATAATTAAATTCTTTTACAATTTTTTTAAAAGTAGAACTATATTCACCAAATGGATAAGAAAAATATTTGGGTCTAAAAGATAATTCTCTTAAAAAATCTTTATGGGATTTTTCTAAATCTTCTTTTATTTCGCTTTCAGATTTATTAACTAAATATTCATGAGAAAAACTATGACCACCGATAGTTCCAATTTTTGAATTATGAATTTCTCGCACCTGATCCCAAGTCATGTAATTAGGGTTATTAGCATTAACTTCTCTTGTGTTAAAAAAAAGTACAAATGGAATTTTTTTCTCTTTTAATATTTTCCATCCGTTGTCGTAAAAAGACCTAAAAGCATCATCAACAGTAATTAAAACTTTCTTAGAATCGTAACTTTTGTTTTCAATTAGGATTTTTCTTAATTCATCGATTGAAATAAACTCAATCTTGTTTTGATTTATAATTTCTAGTTGTAAATTAAACTCTTTTAGTCTGACATTGGTTGTTGGATATTTATTTTCCTCAAAACGATGATACATTAATCCAATAATTCCTTTTTCATTTTGATATTCTTGAGAATTAACTTCTGAAAGATTAGTAATTATTAAAAAAGTAATTAAAATAATTCTTTTTATGAATGAAGCCATGAATTCTAGTTTTTGTTCAATCGATTTTACACTTGGAAGTTTAATACTAATTGTAAAAGAAAACAATTCTGACTTTGCTTTAGTTCAGGATAAATTCTTAAATAGTGAAAATTTTATAAATATTCTTTTAGATTTCTTTCAGAAAAACAATATCAAAATAGAAAACTTAAATTTTTTTATGATTAACTTAGGACCAGGTGGATTTGTTGGTCTTAGAAATATTTTATCTTCAATTAAAAGTATTGCCTTAGTTAAAAAAATCAAAGTACTTGGATTTAATAATTTTCAGATCTTCAAAATCTACAATTGCTAACCAGGATTATGAAAAAGTTGCCTTAGAAGTGAATAATAGATTCTATATTAAAGACCTAAAAAATTGTGATGACTATTATTCTAAATTTACTGTTCAAAATGCTTTTGAAAAAAATAGTGATAAAATAGTTAAATTCTCAAAATTACCCAAATATACATCTAAGAATCTTCAATATATTTTGGATAATAAACTTTTTATTGATAGCAAATTATTCCCCATTTATGAAAATATGTAACAAATATATTTCATTTATTTGTTTTTTTTTATACGTTCAGAGCTTCTAATATTTTGAGATTAAAATAATTGTTAAAAACATTTTATATAAAGACTTTTGGTTGTCAGATGAATGAGTACGATTCTGATAAAATATCCGACTTAATGCAGTCTGTTAATTTTGTAAGATCTGAAACTTTAGCAGATGTAGATTGTATTATATTTAATACTTGCCACATTAGAGAAAAAGCAACCGAAAAAGTTTATTCCGATATTGGAAAAATTAAAAAACTAAATCGCTCTAAAAAAAAACCTATTTTTGTATTAGCAGGATGTATAGCGCAAGCACAAGGTGAGGAGATTTTTAAAAGAACTAACTATGTTGATATTGTTGTTGGGCCACAATCTTACCATCGACTGCCTGAACAAATTAAAAATTTTGCAGAAAGAAAAGAAAATTTTTCTGACACTAATTTTGAATTAATAGAAAAATTTGACACCTTAGATAATTTAAAATCTTCAAGAAAATCTAAAGTTTCTGAATTTTTAACTATCCAAGAAGGTTGCGATAAATTTTGTTCCTTCTGTGTAGTTCCTTATACAAGAGGCGCTGAATTTTCGAGATCGTTTAATAGCATTATTAACGAGGCAAAAAAATTATCAGATAATGGAGTTAGAGAAATTGTTTTACTTGGACAAAATGTAAGCGCTTACAAATTTGTTGATGGAAATAAAACTTATAACCTTGCGAAACTTATTGATGAAATAGCTAAAATTAATTCAATTCACAGAATACGTTTTACCACTTCACATCCAAATGACATGGATCAAGAATTGATAGAGGCTTTTAAATATCAAAAAAAATTAATGCCGCAATTACATCTACCCATTCAATCAGGTTCTAATAAAATTTTAAAATTAATGAATAGAAAACATACAAGAGAATATTATTTAGATTTAATTGCTAAATTTAAAGAAGCTAATCCACAAATGGAATTTTCTAGCGATTTTATAATTGGTTTTCCAGGGGAGGAAGACAAAGATTTTCAAGATACGCTTGATATTATTAATAGAGTAAATTTTATTAGTTCGTATTCATTTATATATAGTCAAAGACCAGGCACTCCAGCTGTTGATCGAGATCAGATATCCCTAGATATATGTAAAGGCCGATTATTAAAATTACAGACTTTATTAGGTGATATTCAATTTAAAAACAGCAAACAACTAATAGGAAAAAAAACTGAAATATTAATTGAGAATAAAACTAAAACTCCAGGCCAATTTTTTGGTAGAAGTAAATTCATGCATTCTATCTTCTTTAACTCTGAAAATTGTAATCCAGGAGATTTAGTGGATATTGAAATTACTTCCTGCAACAGTAAAAATCTTTTTGGCGTGTTGCAAAAAGAAGAAGTGCTCGCTTGATGAATATATCTAAGGTTTCTAGTTCGCAAATTGAAATTATTGAAAAAAATAATGATTATTTGAGTTTTTATATAAAAAATAATTTAGTTTTAAGTAAAATTATTGGTGAATTCGATTCCAATCTTAAAGAAATAGAAAATATTACTAATACAAAAATTAATTTAAGAGGGAATTTAATGATTGTACGAGGTGATTTAAATAATAGACAATCAGTTGTTCAAATTATGGACAATCTTATCGCAAAATTTGTAAACACAAACAGCATTGAAAAAGAAGACATTAAGACAATCTTTGATGTAACTAAAATGAATAGAACGGAATCAAATCCTAATTCAATTTATAGTGATAATGATGCTATCAAAACCTCAAAAAAAATAATTTTACCAAGATCTGAGAAGCAGAAAATTTACGTAGATGCTTTAAAAAATCATAAAATTGTAATGGCATTAGGACCTGCTGGAACTGGAAAAACATTCTTAGCGGTTGCGGTAGCGGTTACTTTTTTATTAGAAGATAAAGTTAAAAAAATAATATTATCAAGACCAGCAGTAGAAGCAGGAGAAAATTTAGGATTTTTACCAGGAGATATGAAAGATAAAATTGATCCTTATCTTATACCTCTTTATGATTCTCTTTATGAGCTTCTGGGTTATGAAAAAATTCAAAGAAAAATAGAAGAAGGTATAATTGAGATTGCACCACTTGCTTTTATGAGAGGAAGAACACTAAAAGATTCATTTGTCATATTAGATGAAGCTCAGAATGCAACGTTTACTCAAATAAAAATGTTCCTAACTAGACTTGGAAATAATTCAACAATGGTAATAAACGGCGACCCATCGCAAGTGGATTTAGCAAAATCAAAAGAATCCGGACTTTATGAAACCACAAAAATTCTTAAAGATATTAAAGAAATTAAAACCATAAACTTTGATCATAATGATGTTATGAGACATCCTTTAGTTTCTAAAATCGTTAAGGCTTATGATGATTATGAAAAAAAAGAGCCGAATGGTAAAAGTTAATTTAGTTATTGAACATAAGAGCTGGAAATCTAGATACCCCAAAGTAAATTTGTTTCTTAAAAAAAGTATTAAAAAAATTTTATTATCTATATTTCCATCTAGGTTAATGGCCTTTGAAATATCCATTCTTCTAACGGGCACAAAAAATATGAAAAATCTTAATAAAAAATTTAGGAAAATTAATAAGGATACAGACGTATTATCTTTTCCTGCGGAGAGATAAAAATTTTTTTAAAAAGGATCTTAAATTAAAGAAAAAGGTTTACCTTGGAGATATCGCGCTAAGTTATCAGTATATTGAAGCGATTATTAAAAAAGAAAATATAAACTTTGATGATTATTTTAAAAAAATGTTAATTCATGGCGTTTTACATCTTATTGGCTATGAGCATGATTCATTTAAAAAATATAAAAAAATGAATATAACAGTAAAAAATGATTAGAAGTATTTAAAAATAAAGATGTCAAAAAAAAATATTTTTTTTATCTACATTTTTTTATTATTATTAGGCTCTTTATCTAGCTTTTCTTTGCCACCTTATAATCTTATTTTTGTAAATTTTATTACTTACTCTCTATTTTTATATCTAATAGTTTTATTTAAAGAAAAAAAAGCAAAAATATCTAATTTTTTTTTTTTAGGCTTTGCTTTTGGTTATGGATATTTTGCAAGTAGCCTTTATTGGGTTTCGCACTCATTAACTTTTGACAAACAGTTAACTTTTTTAATTCCAATCGCAATATTAGGCTTGCCTATTTTATTGCTATCTTTTATGGGTTTGCAGTTATTGCAATTCATTCTTTGATAAAAAAAGATTATATTTTTTTATTAATATTTTCTATTTCCTTATCAGTATTTGAATATTTACGAGGAATATTATTTACAGGATTTTCTTGGAATCTAATATCTTATTCATGGAGTTTTTCACTTGAGAATATTCAAATATTAAAATTCATTGGCACATATACTTTTAATTTTTTTAGCATTCTTATCTTTTCAATTTACTTTAATTCTTTATGGCCTGTTCAGTTTAAAAAAATACTAATTAATTCTGCTTTTTTATTTATTGTCTTAATTTCTAATTATTTATTTGGAAAAATTATAATAAAAAATACAGAGTTTAATCAGTACAACGACATTAAAATTAAAATAGTTCAGCCTAATATTGATATCGCCAAAACTTGGGGCACTGAAAACGAGAATAGAAATTTAATTTCTTTAATCAATCTAAGCAAAGTAAACAAAGATGAAAAAACTTTAATTGTTTGGCCTGAGGGGATGATCCAACAAACTAATCCTAAAGATCTGTATAAATATAAAGAATACTTTAATAAAAATTTTTCTAAAAATCATTTAGTTGTTGTTGGTGTAACCAATCCAAGTATTACAGGTAATAAAATTAATTTTTATAACTCCTTAGTCGTTCTTAACAATAATGCTGAAGTTGTTAATGTTTATAGCAAGATTAAACTTGTGCCATTTGGAGAATTTATTCCTTTTGAGAATTTATTAGCAAAGTGGGGATTAAAAAAAATTACGTTTGGATATAGTTCTTTCTCTTCTGGAAATGATAGAAAAGAGATTAAAGTATTTAATAATTTATCTTTCTTGCCTTTGCTTTGTTATGAAATAATTTATTCTGGAGATCTTAAACGTGATTCTAAAGATTATAATTTCATAATAAACATTTCAGAAGATGGTTGGTTTGGAGACTCAATTGGCCCCTACCAACATCTAACCCAAGCAGTTTTTAGAGCAGTAGAGCAAGGTGTTCCAATTGTAAGATCAACTAATAAAGGTATGTCCGCTTATATTTCTCCGAATGGAAAAATTATAAATTCTTTAGAATTAAACAAATCAGGTTTTATTGATCTAAAATTATTCTTTTTAAAAGGAAAAACCTTGTTTTCTTTATTAGAAAACTATATTTTTTATTTTACAATCTTCTTAAGTATTATATTCGTTATTGCTCTTAGAAAATTTAATAAAAATGGCTAAACAAGATTATATATTTACTAGTGAATCAGTGTCAGAAGGGCATCCCGATAAAGTTTGCGATATTATATCGGACTCGGTGCTCGATTTATATTTATCTAAATTTCCTGAAAGTAGGGTTGCTTGCGAAACTTTAGTAACTACAAATACAGTTGTGATTGCTGGTGAAGTAAGGGGTCCAGAGATAAACAACGATGAAATTGAAAAATTAATTAGATCTAGAGTTAAAGACATTGGTTATGAGCAAGAAGGTTTTCATTGGAAAAATTTAATATTTACAAACTACCTTCATAGCCAATCACAAGATATAGCTGTAGGTGTTGATTCAGCCGGCAATAAAGATGAAGGCGCAGGCGATCAAGGAATTATGTTTGGTTATGCTTGTACAGAGACAAAAGATCTTATGCCAGCACCGATAAGCTATTCTCATAAAGTTTTACAATTAATGTCAGAGGCAAGAAAATCTGGAAAAGAAAAATTTTTAAGACCCGATTCAAAAAGTCAATTTTCAGTTATTTATGAAAAAGGAAAACCGAAAGGAATTTCTTCAATAGTTGTTTCAACACAACACGAAGAAAATATTGATCAAGAAAAAGTTAAAGAAATTGTACGTCCCTACGTTTTATCAGTCATTCCAAAAGGTTGGATGTGTGATGAGAAACATTTTTATGTTAATCCAACGGGTAGATTTGTTATTGGTGGACCAGATGGAGATTCAGGATTAACGGGTCGAAAAATTATCGTTGATACTTACGGCGGAGCAGCGCCTCATGGCGGCGGAGCATTTTCAGGAAAAGATCCAACAAAAGTGGATCGATCAGCAGCTTACGTTGCAAGATATTTGGCAAAAAATATTGTAGCCGCAGGTGTTGCAGAAAAATGTTTAATACAATTGTCTTATGCAATTGGAGTTTCGCAACCACTTTCAATTTACATCGATTTATTTGACGGTGAGGATAAAAAGTCAAAAAAAATTGAAGAAATTATTTCTAAAAATTTTAATTTAAGTCCAAGAGGTATTCGTGAGTTATTAAAACTTAATAAACCAATCTATAAAAAAACTGCAGCATATGGTCATTTTGGTAGACAATCTGAAGACGATGGTTCATTTAGCTGGGAAAAAACTGATTTAATTAAATATTTTCAATCAAAAGTATAATTTGATCGACGACAAAAAAAAGATTTTTTTTGGAAGATCAAAATCAAGAGCCTTATCTAAAAGCAAAAAGTTTTTTTATGAAAATCATAAAAAAGATTTTTTAGTCAATTTTGAAGAAATAAAACTAGTTAAAAATAAAGATTTTATTTTAGAAATAGGATTTGGTTTAGGTGAAAATATATTATTTCAAGCAACCACTTATCCAAAAGATTATTTTATTGGAGTGGATCCTTTTATTAATGGAGTTGCTAATGTTGTGCAAAAAGCTAAAGAATTAAACTTAAATAATATTTCAATACTAGATGTACCGGTACAAAAAGTCATAGATAATTTTGTAGATAATTTTTTTTCAAAAGTTTTTGTCTTATTTCCTGATCCATGGATGAAAAATAAGCAAAAAAAAAGAAGATTACTAAATTATTTATTTTTAGAAAAAATTTTAAAAAAAATGAAAATTAAATTGACATTGATATTTGTAACAGACGATCAGGATTATTTTAATTATGTAGTAAAGGAGATTTCTTTATTAAAGAAAAAAACTATACTTTTGAATATAGTTTGAGCAATAGACATCCCATAGTCGATACAAAATACTCAAATAAGGCCAATAAATTAAAAAAAGATATTTATTTTTTAAATCTTGATAAGTTAAAAAATGTAGCGTAGATTAAAGGAAATTATTGAAAGTACATGATGGGCTTAGGCCCATTTTTTTTTACAGGAAACAAAACTAATGTTAAATAACAGAGTTGATACAGTAGAACTGATTAGGATAGTTGACGCTGTAGCAAACGAAAAATCAATTGATAAAGAGCTTGTCCTTACTTCTATGGAAGAAGCCATTGAGAAAGCCGCACGAACACGTTACGGACAAGAGAATAATATTTATGTTTCTATCAATAGAGCTAATGGTCAAATCGAATTAGGTCGAAGATTAAAAGTTGTAGAAAATCCAGCCAACAGTCAAAACGAAATTAGTTTAAAAGACGCTCAAAAAATTAAAAGCGATATAGCACTAGATCAAGAAATTTTAGAACCACTACCACCAGTTGATTTTGGTAGAATTGCTGCTCAAGCTGCAAAACAAGTCATCACTACAAAAGTGAGAGATGCAGAAAGAGAAAAACAATATAACGATTTTAAAGATAAGATCGGCGAAGTTCTTAGCGGAATAGTTAAGAGAATAGAATTTGGAAATATCATCGTTGATTTACAAAAAGCTGAATCAATTATCAAAAGAGATGAGTTAATCCCAAGAGAAAACATAAAAGTAGGCGACCGAATTAAAGCTTATTGTTATGAAGTTAAAAAAGAAGCTAAAGGTCCACAAATATTTTTATCAAGAGCTCATCCTCAATTTATGGCAAAACTATTCAAACTTGAGGTGCCAGAAATTTATGAAGGAACAATTGAAATTAAATCAGTAGCAAGAGATCCAGGAAGTAGAGCAAAAATTTGTGTTACATCAAAAGATAAATCGATAGATCCAGTTGGAGCTTGTGTTGGTATGAGAGGAAGTAGAGTGCAAGCGGTGGTGAATGAATTACAAGGAGAAAAAATTGATATTATTCATTGGTCTGAAGATCCAGCAACACTTGTGATCAACGCTTTAGCTCCTGCTGAAGTTCAAAAAGTAGTTCTAGATGAAGCTACAAAAAGAATTGAAGTCGTGATTGATGAAAATAATCTTAGCAAAGCGATTGGAAGAAGAGGACAAAACGTAAGACTTGCTTCTAAGTTAATGAATTATGAAATTGATATTTTAACAGATCAAGAAGAAACGGAAAAACGACAATCAGAATTTAAAATTAAAACAAAACGATTTATTGAAAGTTTAGAAATTGATGAAATGATGGCTCAGCTTTTAGTACTAGAAGGATTTTCTTCTATCAAAGAAATCGATGGGTCTCCTTTGGAGGAAATAACAAAAATTGATGGTTTCGATGCAGACACAGCAAAAGAATTAAAAGACAGAGCTAAAGAATATTTAGAAACAGAATCTAAAGAAATATCAAATAGAGTTAAAGAGTTAGGTATTCAGGATGATCTTATGAATCATCCAGGACTATCACTTGGAATGCTACTTACTTTAGGTGAAAAAAATATTAAAACTTTAGCTGATTTTGCAGACTTATCAGTTGATGAAATCTTAGGCGGCTACGATGAAGTTAAAGGAAAAAGAGTGGAATTTGAAGGAATCCTGCAGAATTTCGATATCATAAAAGCTGAGGCTGAGCGTCTAATAATGAGCGCAAGAGAAAAAGTTTTTAACAAATAATAAACTCGCTTTTAGAAAAAACATGGACGTTAAAGACAAAAAAAAAAAACTTACATTAAAAAACTTTAGTGGTGGACCAGCAGCTGTTTCAAGCTACGCAAGAGGCGCTGGCAATAAATCAGTTTTAGTTGAAAAAAAGAAAAACAGATCGATTGATATTAGTCAGTCCGCAGAAAAACCAAAAGTTTCAACAACTCCACAAGAAGCAGTAAAAGGAAAGACTTTAACAAAAGAAGATACAGCTAAAGCACAAAAATCAGCTCAGGAATGGGCAAGAAAGAAAATTCAAGAAGAGCTTGAAATAGATAACAGTAAAAAATTAATTAAAAAAACTCACGGTAAAAAAAGAGAATATAAACTAACCTTATCTAAAGCGCTTACGGATGCTGATGAAGATGAAAAATCAAGAAGTTTAGCTTCATTTAAAAGAGCTAGAGAAAAAGATAAAAAATTAGTTCAAGATGGTGATGAATCAGGTGAAGCAAAAAAAGCTTCTAGAGAAATATCAGTTCCTAATTTAATCACTATTCAAGAGCTTGCAAATAGGATGGCAGAAAAAGCAAGTTCTATTATTAAATTCTTATTTGAAAAAAATGTAAAAGTTACAATTAATCATACAATCGATAGAGATACCGCAGAGTACATTGTTGGTGCATTTGGACATAAAGTTGTCAAAGATAATCAAATTGATGATGAATTATCAAAATTAAAAAAATCTAAAGAAGATGAAGATACATATTCTAGACCTCCAGTAATAACTGTAATGGGTCACGTGGATCATGGTAAAACTTCATTACTAGATGCATTAAGAGAAACAAATGTTGTTGCGACAGAGCACGGTGGAATTACGCAGCACATTGGTGCTTATCAAGTTTTTGCAGAAGATAAAAAATGGATGACTTTCATCGATACACCGGGTCATGCGGCTTTTACTGAAATGAGAGCTAGAGGATCTAAAATTACAGATATTGTTGTTTTAGTTGTTGCTGCAAATGATGGAATTAAACCGCAAACAATTGAAGCGATACAACATGCAAAAGCTGCAAAAGTTCCAATCATAGTTGCAATTAACAAATGCGATATTCACGGCGTTGATAAGCAAAAAGTTAGAAATCAACTATTAGAGCACGAACTTGTTGTTGAAGAATTAGGCGGAGATATTCAGTGTGTTGAAATATCTGCTTTAAAGAAAACAAATTTAGATAAATTAAAAGAGGCAATTATTTTACAAGCAGAAATTTTAAATCACAAAACGAACCCAAATGTACCAGCCCAAGGAATAGTAATTGAATCAAAATTAGACAAAGGCAAAGGACCTGTGTCGACAATTTTAATCACGAGAGGCACTTTAAAAAGAGGTGATTTCTTTGCAAGTGGTTTGCAGTGGGGAAAAATTAGAGCGATGAATAATTTTAGAGGAGAATTAGTTAATGAAGCAAGTCCTTCAATGCCAGTTGAGATTATTGGTTTAACGGGTGTGTCTGAAGCAGGCGATGATTTTTTAGTTTTGGATAGCGAGGCAAAAGCAAAAGAAATAAATGAACATAGAATTGAACAGGGTAGATCTAAAAAAACTATCGGTCTTGTTAAGAAAAATGATATTTTTGGAGATGTTAACAAACAAAAAGAATTATCAATTATTATCAAAAGCGACGTGCATGGATCTGCAGAGGCTTTATCTAATGCGATATTAAAAATTCAACATGATGAAGTTAAGCCAGATATAGTTTTATCATCCGTTGGTGCCATTACAGAGACAGATGTATCTTTAGCAAAAGCTTCTAATGCGGTTTTAATTGGCTTTAATATTAAGCCTAATAAAGAAGCAAAAGATCTTGCGGTAAAATTAGGGGTGAACATTTTGTACTTTAATATTATTTATGAGGCGATTGAGCATATTACCAAAGCATTGTCAGGTTTATTAGCGCCAGAAATTAATGAACAAGTATTAGGACAGTGCGAAATCTTACAGGTATTTAAATCTTCTAAAGCTGGAAAAGTTGCAGGTATAAAAGTGACGGAGGGAAGCATCGTTAATAATTCTGATGTAAGAATTGTTAGAGACGGAAGCGTTGTATACACAGGAAAAGTTGCATCTCTTTTTAGAGAAAAAAATGAAGTGAAAGAAATTAAAGCAGGTATTGAAGGCGGAGTAGCTTTTAAAGATTTCTTAGATTTTAAAGAAAAAGATATTATTGAAGCGTTTTCTGTCGTTGAAAGCGCAAGAACAATAAATTAGTTAATAATGAACATTCATTTAAGCGATCAGCCTTTCACCCAAAGGCAGTTAAGAGTTGGTGAACTATTAAAACAGTTACTTGGAAATTTATTTTTAAAAGAAGAAGTGGCTTTGCCAAATATCAATACTCGAGTGATTACGGTTTCAGAAGTTAGAATGAGCCCAGACTTAAAACATGCAAAAGTTTTTTTTATGCCGCTTGGAGGTAAAAATTCAGAGTTTATTTTACAATCACTTATCAATAATAATGGTTTAATTAAAAAACAAATGTCGCGTAATTGGAAAAATAAATTTTTGCCCAATCTTCATTTCGTATTAGATGAATCTTTTGATTATGCTGAAAAAATTGAAAAATTAATTATTAAGACGCACGAAAATGATTGATGGTTGGATAAATTTAAATAAACCCAAAGGTTTTAGCTCTGCATACTGTTTAAACATCATAAAGAGTAAGTTTAAAAAAATTAAAATTGGTCATGCTGGAACTTTAGACCCATTAGCTGAGGGCGTTCTGCCTATTGCCCTAGGTGAAGCAACTAAGACTGTTTCATTAATACATTTACTATTAAAAAGTTATTTATTTGAAATTCAGTGGGGATCAGAGACGGATACCTTAGATTTAGAAGGTAAAGTTACAAAAAGTAATGAAATTTATCCGACAAAAAAAGAAGTTCAAAATATTTTAAAAAAATTTATTGGCTACCAAATGCAAATGCCGCCGAAATTTTCTGCTGTAAAGATTAATGGCAAAAGATCTTATGAACTTGCGAGAAATAATTTAGAATTTGATATGGAGGAGAGAAAAGTTTTTATAAAAAATATTAGATTATTAAAACATGAAAATAACAAAAGCCTTTTTTATATAAAATGCGGAACAGGAACTTATATTAGAAGTCTGGCACGAGACATTGCAAAATCCTTTGATGGATTTGCTCATGTCACTAAATTAGTCAGAACTCGATATGGAAATTTTAGAATTAAGAACTCAAATAGCCTTGAAAAATTAATAGAAAAAGAAAGCACTGCCAACTTTTTAAAATATGTACTTGATATTCAGAGCGCTTTAATACATATACCTAGCATTAAATTAAATGATGAAAGAGTTAATTTAATAAAGAATGGAATGAAAGTTAGTTTGGTTAATGAATTTGGAAAGGTTAGTTTAGACAATATTTACACAGCGGCTTTAGAAAAGCCACTTGCTCTCGGATACCTTAAGTCCGGTTTTTTTTATCCAAGAAGAGTATTTAATTAAAAAAATGACAAAAAAAATTTTAAATAAAGAAAGTGTTTTTAAAGATTTAAAACTGCATGCTAAAGACGTTGGCTCTTCAGAAGTGCAAATCGCTATTTTAACTGAGAGAATTAGATATTTAACTGAGCATTTTACAAAAAATAAAAAAGATAAGCATTCGTACACAGGATTAACGACATTGGTGAATAGAAGAAAAAAACTATTAGATTATCTCAGCAAAACAAACGCAACCAATTATAAAAAGATCTTAGAAAAGCTGAATATCAGAAAATAAATTTTAATGTTTAAAATAGTAAGAAAAGAGATTGTTTGGGGCGGTAAAAAATTATCTATCGAGTCCGGAAAAATTGCTCGTCAAGCAGATGGAGCAGTTATACTAACTTCAGGTGATACAGTTATTTTAGCAACAGTTGTTGGTGCAAAGAAAGCAAAACCTGACATAGATTTCTTTCCACTTACAGTAAATTACCAAGAAAAATATTACGCTTCAGGAAAAATCCCAGGTGGATATTTCAAAAGAGAAGCAAGACCAACAGAGAGCGAAACTCTAATATCAAGATTAATTGACAGACCAATCAGACCTTTATTTCCAGAAGGCTTTAGAAATGAAGTTCAAGTTTTACCAACAGTTCTTTCATACGAGAAAGATAACGATCCAGAAGTATTATCTTTAATTGCAGCTTCAGCAGCATTAGCTATTTCAGGAATTCCATTTATGGGACCGGTTGCAGCTTCTAAAGTAGGCTATATTAATAACAGCTTTGTTTTAAATCCAACAAAAGAACAATTAAAAGAATCACAATTAGAATTAATAGTTGCAGGAACTAAAGATGCAGTTCTGATGGTGGAGTCTGAGGCTTCAGGATTAACTGAAAAAATAATGTTAGATGCAGTTAAATTTGGTCATGACCAATTTGCTCCGGTGATTAAAATGATAAATGAATTTGCTGCAGAATGTAAAAAAGAAACATGGGTTGTAGAGAAAAAAGATTTAAAAGTTGTAAAAGATAATTTATTAAAAAATGTTAAAAATGATTTAGTGGCAGCGTTTTCAGAGCCAGATAAAAAGAAAAGAAGCGGATTAATTAATTTAGCAAAAGAAAAATCATTGGCGCTTTATACAGATTCAGAAGAATTTAGCAAAATGGACGTTGAATCTCAGTTTAAAGATGTTGAAAAAGAAATTGTTAGAACAAAAATTCTTAAAGAAAAGAAAAGAATTGATGGAAGAGGACTTGCAGATATTAGGCCGATTAAATGTGAAGTGGGTATATTACCTAGAACTCATGGTTCTGCTTTATTTACAAGAGGTGAGACACAAGCAATTGTTGTTACAACACTTGGAACTTCAGAGGATGAGCAAAGAATTGAAAGCTTAGATGGATTACAAAGATCTAGATTTATGTTGCACTATAACTTCCCTCCATTCTCAGTTGGAGAAGTTGGTAGAGTTGGAACAGGTAGACGTGAAATAGGTCATGGTAAATTAGCGTGGAGAGCTGTTAATTCAATTTTACCTAAAAAAGAAGATTTCCCTTACACGTTTAGAATTGTTTCAGAAATTACAGAGTCAAATGGTTCATCATCTATGGCGACTGTTTGCGGAGCATCCCTTGCTTTAATGGATGCTGGAGTTCCAATTAAAAAACCAGTTGCAGGAATTGCAATGGGTTTAATTAAAGAAGGAGCTGATTTTTCAGTTCTATCCGACATCTTAGGGGATGAAGATCATTTAGGAGATATGGATTTTAAAGTTGCAGGAACAGAAGATGGAATTACTTCGCTACAAATGGATATTAAAATTACAGGAATTACATTTGAGATTATGGACAAAGCATTATCGCAGGCAAAAGATGGTAGAATTCATATCTTAGGTGAAATGAACAAAGCACTTAAAGCTTCAAGAAAAGATTTATCAAAACACACTCCAAAAATGGAAAAAGTGACTGTCGATAAAAAAGATATCGCAGCCATTATCGGAAAAGGCGGAGTAACAATAAGAGAGATCGTTGAATTATCAGGCGCTAAAGTTGACATTAGTGATGATGGAATTGTAACTATTTCTGCACCAGATGAAATTTCAAGAAACAAAGCTTTAGAGATGGTAAAAAGTATTATTGCAAAACCTGAACTTGGAAAAATTTACACTGGAAAAGTTGTTAAAATTATGGAATTTGGAGCTTTCGTAAACTTCTTAGGCAAACAAGATGGTCTAGTTCACATCTCTGAACTTGCAGCGAAAAGAGTAGAAAAAGTAAGTGACGTTGTAAAAGAGGGCGATGAAGTTAAAGTTAAAGTTTTAGGATTTGATAAAGGAAAAGTTAAACTTTCAATCAAACAAGCTTTAGATAGTTAAGCCTGCATATTCTTTGGGTTAGGCATTCCAACGATATTATAACCAGCATCTACATAGTGAATTTCACCCGTAACACCAGCCGCAAGATCGCTTAATAGATAAACTGCAGCGCCACCGACATCATTAATATCAACATTTCTCTTTAGTGGAGAATGGTTTTCATTCCATTTATATAAAAACTTAGCATCACCAATTGCAGAAGCTGCTAAAGTCTTAATCGGACCTGCGCTAATAGCATTTACTCTAATTCCATTTGAACCAAGATCAACGGATAAATATTTAACACTTGTTTCAAGGGCAGCTTTGCAAACTCCCATGACGTTATAATTTGGAATAACTTTATCAGCGCAATAAGTTAAAGTAATAAAGCTTGAGCCTGGTTTCATTATTTTAGCAGCTTCTTTACAAACTTCTGTAAAAGAAAAACAAGAAATTAACATACTATTTGAAAAATTTTCCCTAGATGTATTTAAATATTGTCCTGATAATTCTGATTTATCCGAGAAGGCAATTGCGTGAACCACAAAGTCTAAATTTTCCCATTTGTCTTTAATGTCTGAGAAAGTTTTAACAATGTCTTCTTTTTTTCCACATTACAATCTAACGTAAATTTTGAACCTAAAGACTCTGCAAGAGGAATAACTCTTTTTTTTAAAGCATCACCTACATATGTGAATGCCAGTTCAGCGCCGTGCTCACTTAATTTTTTTGCAATACCCCAGGCAATTGAGCGATCATTTGCAACGCCCATGATCAATCCTTTTTTACCTTGCATTAATTTCATTTTATAAACTTTCAAATACTAGAGTTGCATTCGTTCCGCCAAAACCAAAGCTATTAGACATCACACAATTCAATTCTATATTTTTTTTAACTTCAGTTACAATAGGAAGTCCTTTTATTTTTTCATCTAAATCCTTTACGTTTGCTGAGGCCGCTATAAATTTATTTTTCATCATTAGTAGACAGTAAATAGCTTCTTGAACTGATGTTGCTCCAAGCGAATGTCCTGTGATTGATTTTGTTGAACTAAAAGGAGGAACTTTATCTTTAAATACTTCTTTCATCGCTTCAATTTCTTTTGTATCTCCTACAGGAGTAGAGGTTCCATGTGTATTAATGTAATCTATTTTAGAATGCCTTAAATTTTGCATAGACATTTTCATACATCTCACAGCTCCTTCACCAGAAGGCGCGACCATATCATAACCATCAGATGTGGCCCCATAACCTGTAATTTCAGCTATAATTTTAGCTCCCCTTGCTTTTGCATGTTCATACTCTTCTAAAACGATAACACCGCCTCCTCCTGCGATTACAAAGCCATCTCTGCTTGAATCGTAAGGTCTAGAAGCCGTTTGTGGCGTATCATTATATTTTGAAGATAATGCTGTCATCGCATCAAACATTGCAGAAAGACTCCAATCTATTTCTTCACCACCTCCGGCAAAAACAATATCTTGTTTTCCATATTGAATAAGTTCCATAGCATTACCAATACAATGTGCGCTAGTTGCACAAGCAGAACTAATTGAATAGTTAACTCCTTTAATTTTAAATGGTGTTGCTAAAGTTGCAGAACATGTGCTTGCCATTGTTCTTGGCACAATAAAGGGACCCATTTTTTTAGGACCTGATGCTCTTGTTGAATCTATTGCGAACATAACGTTCTTAATTGAAGGACCTCCTGATCCGATAATAATTCCAGTTTTCTCATTGCTAACTTCCTTTTCAGTAAGACCTGATTCTTCAATGGCCTCTTTCATTGAAAGATAAGCATAGGCAGATCCATCGCCCATAAATCTTAGAACTTTTCTATCAATTAAATCTTCGTATTTAATATTAGGAACACCGCAAACTTGGCTTTTAAAATTATATTTTTTATATTCTTCAGAAAAAGTTATTCCAGATTTAGTATTTAATAGAGAATCTAAAACTTCTTTTTTATTGTTACCAATACAAGATACAATTCCAGAACCTGTGATTACTACTCTTCGCATCAATTCTCCTTAGCTTTTAAATAAACCAACTTTAAGATTTTTAGCGTTGTATATTTCCTTATTGTCTGCAAAGACTAAACCATCAGCCAAACCAACACAAGTTTCGCCTTTTCTTAATAATCTTTTGATATTAATGAAATATTTTACAAGTTTTACTTGTTTTATGACTTTCACCTGTAAATTTTACTTCATTCACACCAAGTGCTCGACCATGACCCGGATTTCCTAACCAGCCAAGATAAAATCCAAGTAGCTGCCACATCGCATCTAATCCTAAACATCCAGGCATCACTGGATCCCCTCTAAAGTGACATTCAAAAAACCATAAATTATCTTTGATGTCTAATTCTGCTAAAATTTCTCCTTTATTAAATAATCCGCCCTCAGCTGTAATTGAAGTAATTCTATCAAACATCAACATTGGAGGTGCAGGCAACTTTGCATTACCAGGTCCAAACATTTTCCCCTCAGCGCAATCAAGCAGATCTTGGTAGTCGTATTGATTTTTTTGTTTCATGAAATTGTTAGAGAATTAAAATTATTGATTATTAGATATTAATTTACAGTTTAATACAGGATTTGACAAATTTAATTGATAATCTCTTTATTTTCCAAGCCCCAAACATGATCAGTTTGTATCCAGCCTTTATAATTTTGGATTTCAATCAAGCACCAATTTGGAATACATTTTTTAATGACAGCAGCTTCTAAATTTCCAATTTTAATAATAGGTTTTGAATAGAGAGTTGAATTTTTAAAAAGAACAATCCCATCTTTAGTAGTCAATAAAGTTCTTTTTCTAGATAACTGACTTAAATGAAGCCAGCCAATATCGCCTTGATAATCTTTAACTTTTCTCCATACTTCAAACTCATCGATCACTTCAACTGGCATATTCTTTTTTTCATATACGAATGCAATGGGATGTGCGGACGAGGGTCCAATTCTAAGGTTTGCAACGCTAGTTCTAATACTAAGATATTTTTTAGTTGTGATTTTTTGTGCAAATAAATCACTCTTATAAAATAATAAAAGATAAAATAATAATTATTGCTCTAAACTTCATTTAATCTTCTTAATGCAATTTTTGTTTTTATTTAATTTAATTTTTTTAATTAAAAGATTTTCAGCATTAATAATTAGGATATTTCCACATAAAGAGTTTTCAAAATTTAATATTTCGCGGAATGGCTTCATTAGCCATAATTGTTCCAATCATTCCTGCAAGAGTAGATAGAACGCCTTCATTTTGACAATCCATCATGTCGGTAGTTGGAATTTCTGGCATAAAACATCTGAGACAAGGTGAGTTTTTCTTTTTAAAGTTAAAAACAAATACATGACCATCAAATTTGCTGATAGCTCCACAAATTAAGATTTTTTTATTTTTATAACAATAATCACTAATTAATAATTTTGATTTAAAGCTGTCGGTACCATCAATGATAAGATCATATGCTTTTGCAATTTTATTTATATTATCGCTATCAATCTTAGTTTTGAATTTTTTAATTTTTATTTTTGAATTAATTTTTTCTAATCTTTTTTCTGCGATGTCTACTTTAAATTTATTAACGTCTTCTTCATTAAATAAAATTTGTCGGTGTAAATTTGAAATATCTATTTTATCATGATCAACGATACCGATATTATTAATTCCAGATGATGCAAGATAAAGTGCAACAGGAGAGCCTAATCCACCAACACCAATGATGAGAACTTTTGTATCGATAATTTTCTTTTGACCAAAGCTGCCGATCTTTTTTAAATTGATATGAGCAATGTATCTTTTGACATCGTCATAGCTAAGTTTCATGAATATTTATCGGCCTGTTGAACCAAATCCACCGCTTCCACGAACTGATTCAGGAAGTGTATCAACCTCAACTAATTCAGCTTTTACAACAGGGCACAGCACCATCTGTGCAATTCTTTGCCCCGGTTCAATTTTAAAATTTTCTAAACTTAAGTTTATTAATATAACTTTAATTTCACCTCGATAATCAGCATCTACTGTTCCAGGCGTATTTAAAACGCTAATTCCATTCTTTGCTGCAAGTCCTGACCTTGGTCTTACTTGTATTTCGTAATTTTCAGGGATAGCAACGGATAGGCCCGTCGGCACTAATGTTCGCTCATTAGGCTTTAAAATTATTTCTTTATCAATATTGGCAATTAAATCTAAACCAGATGAGCCTATCGTTTCATACTTAGGCAGGTCTTTATTTTTATAATTTATTTTTTTTACTAAAATTTTAACCATTATTGAATAAGAGCATGAAGAATTTTGTTAGATAGTTTTTTTGCAATTTCTGATTTTGTTGTTTTATTAAATTTTTCCACTTCTTTATTTTTAGAAATTAAAAAAACTTCATTATAATCTGAATTAAAACCAATAGATTTATCAGCCACATTATTAGCCAAAATCCAATCGCAGTGTTTATTTTGGATTTTCTTTTGCGCATTTTCAATAATATTTTTAGTCTCAGCTGCAAAACCAACAACTAGTCTTGGTCTATTAATATTTTGGCTAGAAATGAAAGACAAAATATCAATATTTTTTTCAAGCTCTAAATTAAAATCTTCTAACCCTTCTTTTTTTATTTTTTCTTCACTATAATTTTTAACTTTAAAATCAGATACTGCAGCAGTACAAACGGCAACATCTACTGGTAAATTATCTTTGCAAGCTTCAAACATTTGTTTTGCAGTTGTGACATTGATCACTTCAAGATTATCTTCATTTTTAATATTTAGAGAATTTGGACCAATAACTAATTTTGTTTTAAAAGCCTTTAGGTTTAATGACTTTGCAATTTCAAATCCTTGTTTTCCAGAAGACTCATTAGACAAAAATCTTACCGGGTCAATATATTCTCTAGTCGATCCTGCAGTCACCAATGCTTTTAAATTTTTATTATTGAATAAATTCTTTGAAAGAAAATAATTTTTTATAGTTAGAATAATTTCTTCGGGAGATGACATTTTGCCAACACCAACTTCACCACACGCCATTTCACCAACAATGGGTCCAATAAATTTATATTTAAATTGAATAAGTTTTTGAAAATTTTCTTGGGTAGCTTGATTATTCCACATCTCAACATTCATTGCTGGAGCTAGGAAAATAGGCTTGTTAGAGGCCATAATAACCGTTGTTGCAAAATCTTTAGCTTCTCCATGTGCAAAATTTGCCATTAGATTTGCAGTTGTAGGCGCAACTAGTATCAAGTCGCACCATCTAGATAGCGCGATATGATCCATTTCACCTTCGTTATTTGGATCAAATAGATTTTCAAAAACTTTATTTTTAGAAAGAGCAGAAATTGATAACGGTGTTACAAATTCTTTTCCAGAATTCGTTAGAATAGTTTTAACTTCACAGTTATTCTTTCTAAGTTCTCTAATGACATCGAGAACTTTATAAGCAGCTATTCCGCCACCAATAACGATTAAAATTTTCTTATTCTCAATTGAATTTAGCATCGCGCTATTTGAATACTATTAGCAATATAATTACAATAATTAATAAACCTATAATTAGATAAGTCTTTTTTAATTTTGAAGATTTTTCTTTAATTTCATATTCGTTACTTTGGTGTTTGATTTTTCATAAAATCATATGAATTTAAAAGTTCCATAGCTTTGTTAGCACGATTAATCATCTCGGGTAATTCAGGAAGTTTATCTAAAAGTTCTGTAGTCGTTTTCAATATTTTATCTATTCTATTTTTAGGACCAATCTCATTATTTAACCAACCCTGAAGTACTGGTTTGGAAATTTCCCAAATATTTGCATCTTCATCTAATGATCGCGCAACTCCTTCGACAACAACCATTGTTTTTTGTAATAATAATAATTGTGGTTGAGTAACCATATTAAATTTTTCTGTTACTTCAAAAAGTCTAGCTAGTAACTTACCAGCAGAAATATTCTTAGAAGATTGACCAAAAATAGGCTCACCAATAGTTCTTAGAGCTTGAGTGAATTGATCTAAAGACTCTGTATTTGGCACTAAACCTGCAATAAAATGGACTTTTGCTACCTTTTCATAGTCTCGGTTAATGAAACCATACAATATCTCAGCTAAATACTTTCTATTAGCAATATCCAGTCGGCCCATAATTCCAAAATCTACAGGCACAATATTTTCATTCTTATCGACAAAAAGATTCCCCTGATGCATGTCACCATGGAAAAAACCATCGCCCACTGCTTGTCGTAAAAAATTTTGAATTAATAATCTTGATACTTTTTTTAGATCAATTTTATTTTTAATAAGTAAGTCTTTATCTTTAATTGAAATCCCATCTACTTTTTCAATAGTTAAAACTCTTTGTCCAGTAAAATCCCAAAATATAGAAGGAACTTTAAAACCTTCATCTTGAGTTAGTATTTTTTTTTAAGTTCACTTGCAGCTGCTGCTTCATATCTTAGATCCATTTCAATGTTGGTGATTTCTTTAAGAAGATCTATTATTTTTACTAATTTTAATCTGCGACTTTTCTTAACGCTGAATTCAATAACCGATGCTAAAAATCTTAGAGCATCTAAGTTCTTTGTTAAAAATTTTTTCTATATTGGGTCTTAATATTTTAATAGCAACATCGATTTCTTTTTTTTCATTATTAATAATTTTCGCAAAATGAACTTGAGCAATGGAAGCGGCAGCAATGGGTTTGCTTAAGTAAGTGATCTGTTGATATTTTTCTTCACCCAACTCTTTTCGCAATGCTTCTTTTGATTGAGAAATGTCAAAAGAGGGCATTTGATCTTGTAGTTTCTGTAACTCTTTTGCAAATTCTTCGCCAACAATATCAGCGACGAGTTGCAAGAAATTGTCCCAGTTTTATAAAAGCAGGACCTAAAGTTAAAAAAGCATTTTTTAATCTTTCACCTGCACTTTTGTTTGCAGAGTCTTTATTAAAAGTAGTAAAGCCAAAAATCTTTATTAAAACTTTAATAGACAGGGGTGGTTTATAAAATTCTTCAAAAATAGATAAACTGTTAGACTTTGCTAAAGCTCTGCCAATTTTAATAAGAGTAAAAAAATTAGATAGCATTTTAAGTTATTGTATTTTCCATCCAGAGTGGATTGCCGCAACTCCAGTTGTTAGGTTTCTATATTCAGTGTTTATAAACTTAGCCTCTTTCATAAGATTTAATAATTGGTCTTGGTTATAAAAATCTTTGATGCTTTGTATCAAATATTCATAAGGCTTTTTATCTCCAGCAACCGCTTGTCCAATGTGAGGAATAAAACTTGAGTATATTGAATAAAACTTGTCGATAATTTCATTATTAATTTTTGAAAACTCTAAGCACATAAATCTTCCACCTGGTTTAAGTAATCGATAGGCCTCGTTGAGTGTTTTTTTTATATCGGTTACGTTTCTTATACCAAAACTGATGATGTAGTAATCAAAACTAGAATCTTTTAAAGGAACTTGTTCTGCGCTGGCGCACAAAGAATCAATATTTTTATAATGTTCAAGTTTTTTTTTACCTTCATTTAACATTTCAATATTTTGATCAACCATCGTTGCCCGACCAGTCAAGTTGGTACGTTCAATGAAAAGTTTTGTCATGTCGCCAGTTCCAGCTGCCATATCAATTAATTTTGAATTTAGTTTTGGCTGCATCCAGTCGATCAAATTACTTTTCCATAGCCGGTGAACGCCAAATGACATGATGTCATTCATCAAATCGTATTTTTTAAAAACAGAATTAAAAACGTTATTTACAAAGTCTTTTTTTGAATTTTGTTTTGCATTAGTATCTTGCATTCTTTAAATATAGAACATTTGCAATCAATAGTCATATAGTTAATGCCAGAATTACCAGAAGTAGAAGTAACGCGAAGAACTTTATTAAAATTTATTGAGAATAAAGTTATTAAAAATATAAAAATAAATAATCCTAATTTAAGATTTAAAATTCCTGAAAATTTTAAAAAAATTGTAACTGGGCAAAAGATTATTAAGGTTTTAAGAAGATCTAAATATATTTTGATTTATCTAAAGAATGATTATGTAGATAATCACTCATTTAGGAATGTCAGGCAAATTTATAATTAAAAATAATTATTCTAAAATATTTTTAAAGACCAGTTATTATTCTAATGAATTTTCCTCAAAGCATAATCATTTAGAATTTTTCTTTTCTAATAATTTAAAGGTAATTTATAACGATCCTAGAAGATTTGGTTTTTTTTTATTAGATAAAATTTCCAAATTAGACGTTAATAAATTTTTAAGTAAATTAGGACCAGAGCCACTCGGTAAAGATTTAAAGAAAGATTATTTAATATTAAAAACTAAAGCCACACAAAGAACGATCAAGACTTTATTAATGGACCAGCGTTTCATTTCTGGAATTGGAAATATTTATGCAAACGAAATTCTTGTTTTTAGCAAAGATAAAGCCTAATAAAATTTCCTCCAAGACTAAGCTTAGTCGATATTGCGAGACTTCACTCACTCCATTAGTAAAGTTCTTAAAAGAGCATCTAAAATTAGGTGGTTCAAGCATAAAAGACTTCAAGTCTTCAGTTGGCCAAAAAGGTCGCTTTCAAAATGAATTTAAAGTTTATGATAGAGAGGATTTAAAATGTCTTAGGGCAGGATGCTCTGGTCTAATAGCAAGGGTTGTATCTCAAGGCAGAGCAAGTTTTTTTTGTAACGAATGTCAAAATTAAGTAATTGACCCTAATATCTTCAACTTATATATAATCCCATAAAAATATGGCAAACACAGTCTCTGCTATTCGTGCAGTAAAAAAAATTAAAAAAAGAACTCAAGTTAATAAAATTAGAGTTGGAAAATATAAATCTGCAGTAAAAATCATTGAAGAAGCAATTAAATCTAAAGATAAAGCAAAAGCTTTGAAATTATTTTCTAATTTTCAATCACAGGTTATGAAAGCTTCTAAAAAAGGTTCTTTAAAAAGAACTACAGTCTCAAGAAAAGTTTCTCGTATCTCAAAACAAATCTCTAAGTTGTAAAAAAATATTTTATCAATCTTAAGTTGATAATTATTTTTTTCTAAGCAACCAAAAAGTTTAAACTCTTTAGTTGAAAATAAAAAATATTAAATTCTTTTCTTGTATTTACAGATTTAAAAAAATAAAACACACTTCTTTTTTTAAAAATAAGTTCAAATGACAAATCAAACAAGTCTTAAAGATAATTTTAGTAACGATAAAGCGAGATGGGAGTCACTACAACAATCATCTGCTAGGACTTTATGGTAAAGACGTTTATACAAGTTGGTTACAAAATATTAGTTTTACTAAAATAAATTTTAATACTTTAGTTCTAAACGTAAAAACTCGATTTATTCGTGACTGGATCGTCGCTCACTACGCTGATAAAATTTTAGATTTATATAAGAAACAAGACGCAAATATTACTCGTATAGAGTTTCAAATATCAGAAAGAGTTGAAACAAAAAACAACAGCAAATCAAACGTAATTGATTTTGAGAAGAAAGATTTCCTTCAAGACAGTGGTAGTTATGGACTTTCAAAAATTGATGAAAGATTAGTTTTTGATAATTTTATAGTTGGAAAAAGTAATGAACTTGCTTTTACAGCGGCCAATAGAATTATTGATAATTTAAATAAATATAATCCACTTTATATTTATGGTGGAGTTGGTTTAGGAAAAACTCACCTTTTAAATGCTATTGGAAATAAATTATTAAAAAAAATAGATAAAGTTATTTATGTCTCTGCGGAAAGATTCATGTATCAATTCGTTAGATCTATAAAAAATAATGATGTTGTAAAATTTAAAGATATTTTTAGAAGCGCAAAAGTTTTAATTATAGACGATATACAATTTGTAAGCGGCAAAGATGTGACTCAAGAAGAATTCTTTCACACGTTTAACTGCATTGATAGAATCTGGTTCACAAATAGTCATTTCTTGTGACAGACCACCAAACGAACTGGATAGAATACAAGACAGAATTAAATCGAGACTATCAGGCGGTCTAGTTGTCGATATTCAAAGTCCAGATTTTGAACAAAGAGTTAAAATTTTAAAACAAAGATGTTTAAAAGAATTCCATGCTTCAGAGAGAAACATTGCTATTGATGATGAGGTTATTAATTTTATAGCCAATGAATTAAAACTTAGTGTTAGAGAGATGATAGGCGCATTTAATAGAATAGCTGCTTATCTAAATATAAATAATAGAAAGATCTCTGTGGCAGAAGCTAAGAGTATTTTAAGAGATTCTTTGAATAAAATTGAGACCAATATCACTATAGAAGACATTCAAAAAACCGTAGTTTCTTATTATAATATTTCGATGCATGATTTTATGTCATCAAGAAGATCAAGATCTGTTGCAAGACCAAGACAAATTGCAATGTATTTATCAAAGAAAATGACTACAAAATCTTTACCTGATATTGGTAGAAGATTTTCTGGCAGAGACCACACAACTGTTATTCATGCGATTAAAAAAGTAGAAGAGTTAATGATTCAAGATAAAAACTTTGAAAATGAAGTTAAAGATCTTAATCAAAAATTAACAAAAACTGTTTAATGGAACTTAAGTTAAATAGAGATCTTTTTCTTAAAAGTCTCTCGCATATTCAGGGAATAGTTGAGAAAAAAAATACTATTCCAATATTAGCTAACGTTTTATTAGATGCTTCTAATGGCAAAATTACAATCTCTGCTACAGATTTAGATATTATTATTATTGAAGTTATTAAAGGTGAAATCATTAAAGAGGGCTCAACAACTACAACAGCTCAAGTTATCTATGATTTAGTTAGAAAATTACCATCGGGTTCTGAAATATTAATTTCTCTAAAGACGGAAGGTCAACTTTCTTTGATTTCAGCAAAATCAAATTTTAATTTAAAATGCTTACCACCGAAAGATTTTCCAATTACCCAAGATGATGTTGAAGGAGAAGCTCTTGCGATTAGTTCATCAGTATTTTTAAAATTACTTAACAAGACTAAATTTGCAATTTCAAACGATGAGACTAGACATTATTTAAATGGAATTTATCTGCATAAAACAAATGAGAATAATCAATTATATCTTTCAGCAGTTGCAACTGATGGTCATAGATTATCAAAAAGCAGATTAGTATTAGATAAAGATGTAGCCTTCGAACCTGTAATTTTGCCTAAAAAAACGTTATTTGAACTAGTTACTATACTTCAAGAAGAGAATTCAGAACTAAAGATCACTGCGAGCAAAACTAAAATTAGATTTACTATAAATGATATAACTTTAATCTCTAAAGTTATTGATGGTAGATTCCCAGATTATTCAAAAGTAATACCAACAGATAATAGCAACAAGATAGCAGTCAATTTATCATCATTTATCTCTACAATTGATAGGATTAACTCATTATCATCCGATCGTAAGGGAACATTAAAACTTGTAGTGAATAAAGATATTTTAAAATTATTAGTTAATGATCCTAGTGCAGGAGATGGAGTTGAAGAAATTATTCTAAGTTATAGTGGTCCGGATTTAGAGATCGGTTTTAATTCTAAATATTTAATTGATGTCGGTGGAGTTATAGAAGACAAAAATATGATGATTTACGCTAAAGATCCATCATCGCCAGTATTAATTCACGATCCTGCAGATATTAATAGTCTACATGTTATTATGCCAATGCGAGTGGCATGATTAAATGTTCCTAATTAAAGATATAAAATTACAAAATTTTAGATCTCATTCTTTTACCGAACTCAAGACTAATCATCCAATCATTTGCATCATTGGCCCAAATGGCAGTGGCAAAACTAATGTCCTAGAAGCAATATCGCTCATCTCAGATAAAAAAGGAATTAGAGGAACATTAATAGAAGATTGTATAAAAAAAGATTCAAAAGACAAAACAATTATTTCCACAACAGTTCAATTATGAAAAAAAAGATTACAAAGTTGATGTAATTTTTGAAGCAAAAGAAGATAAAATAAGAAAAAGTTTAAACATTGATAATAATAAATCTTCCTTAAATGAAGTCTTCAAAGATATAAATTTTATTTGGTTAACTCCACAAATGGACAAAATTATGTACGAGGGAGATAGTATTAAAAGAAAATTTTTGGATAAAATTATTTCTAATTATAATTTAGGTTATAAAAAAAACTTAAGTAATTTTAAAAAACTTTCTGAAGAAAGAATTCAGTTATTAAAAGAAAATCAAGATTTACAATGGTTGAACATTCTTGAAAAGAAAATGATAGATGAATTGTGGGGTATTTTTATTTATAGAAGATCTTTTATTAGAGATGTTAATAATGTTATTTCAAATAAATTAAATAACTTTTTAAAGATTAAATTGAATATTAAAAACTCTTACGATTTAGATCCGAATATTAATGAAAAAGAATTCTATGCATTTTTTGAAAAAAAATATTTTGAAAAACGTGAGATAGATCAAATAATAAAAAGAAATAGTGTTGGTCCACAATTTGATATTTTTGAATTTTTTAATGAAGAAACTAAATTAAATTCTGATCTATGTTCTACAGGCGAGCAAAAAAAAATATTAATATCATTAATTTTGGCATTTATTTTGTTAATGAAATCTAAAAATATAAATTCGATACTTTTATTTGATGAAATTGCATCTCATATAGATGGTAAAAATCTCGAACTTTTTTTCGATGAAATTGCAAAAATCGGGATGCAAACTTGGTACACAGGAACTAACATACAACCGTTCCAACCTATTGAAAATAAAGCATTTTTTGTAAAATTATAGCAATTACCTTATCCTAATTAGGGATAAAAAATGTTACAAAAGCCTTCAATAGAAAATTCATAAATGCCTGAAAATTTATCAAAAAAACCTGAAAATAATTTATACGAAGCAGACTCAATTAAAGTTTTAAAAGGCTTAGATGCGGTTAGAAAAAGACCGGGAATGTATATTGGTGACACTGATGATGGCACCGGTCTACATCATATGGTTTTTGAAGTTATTGATAACTCTATAGATGAAGCTTTAGCTGGTCACTGTAATGAAATTTACGTTTCATTAAATAAAGACCAGAGTGTTACCGTTGAAGATAATGGCAGAGGTATTCCCGTTGATATGCATAAAGAAGAAGGAATATCTGCAGCAGAAGTAATTATGACACAGTTACATTCTGGCGGAAAATTTGATCACGATTCATATAAAATTTCAGGAGGATTGCACGGAGTTGGTGTTTCAGTTGATTAAATGCTTTATCTGAAAATTTAAAATTAAATATTTTTAGAAAAAATAAAGAATATTTTGCAGAATTTAAAGATGGAGTTACTATAAAACCTTTAAAGCAAATTGGTGATGCAAAAAAAGCAAATGGTACATCAGTAACTTTTTTACCTTCAAAAAAAATATTTACCACAACAGTATTTGATATAAGTATTTTAAAAAAAAGAATTAAAGAGTTAGCTTACCTTAATAAAAGTATTCAGATTATTTTAGAAGATAAGCGAGAAGAAAAAGTAAAAAGGTCTGAATATAAATTTGAAGGTGGTATTGCGGAGTTTGTAGTTGATTTTGATAAAAATAAAGAAAAGCTTAAATCAGAAACAGGGGAAAATCTTTTCACAAAACCAATATATATTTCAGGAAGTAAAAATGACATCCAATTAGAAGTGGCCCTGGTTTGGAATGCTGGTTACCAAGAACAAATTATTACTTTTACAAACAACATACCGCAAAAAGATGGTGGTACCCATCTAGTTGGTTTTAGAAATGCTTTAACTAGAACTATAAATAAATATGTTGTTGATAATAGCATTTTAAAGAAAGAAAAAATCTCAGTAACAGGAGATGATGTTAGAGAAGGATTGACTGCAATAATTTCAGTCAAAGTTAAGGATCCTAAGTTCTCATCCCAAACTAAAGAAAAACTAGTATCATCAGAAGTTCGTCCAGTAGTAGAGGGGCTAGTTAATGAAAAACTTGAAGTTTGGTTTGATCAAAATAATAAGATTACAAAAGTACTTGTAAATAAAATTTCACAAGCAGCCCTTGCAAGAGAGCTTGCTAGAAAAGCAAGAGAGAGCGTTAGAAGAAAAAGCGCTTTAGATATTTCTAGTTTGCCAGGTAAATTGGCCGACTGTCAGACAAAAGACAAAGACAAAGCTGAACTATTTATAGTTGAGGGGGATTCAGCAGGAGGATCTGCAAAACAAGCAAGAAATAGGGAATTTCAGGCCGTATTACCCTTAAGAGGAAAGATTTTAAATACCTATGTTGATTCAAAGAATAATGGGTCAGGCAAGTTAGATCCTGACGGAAGCCAAAAAGGTTTATGCAAAGATGCTTTCTTCAAACGAAATTATAACTTTAATTAACGCCATCGGTACTGGATTTGATGATTTTAGTCTTTCAAAATTAAGATACGGAAAAATTATTATTATGACCGATGCCGACGTCGACGGATCTCACATAAGAACTTTATTATTAACCTTTTTTAATAATGAACCATTTAATGAACTTATTAAAAATGGAAAAATTTATATAGCACAACCACCGTTATATAAAATCAAAGTAGGCAAAAAGATATCTTACATTAAAAATGACGAAGATCTTTTTGATATCACTATTGATACAGCCAAAGATAATATTAAATTTTATTCAGAAGAGAATGGAAAAGCAAAAGAAGAAAATTTTGATGAGATTGTAAAATATTCAAGAAGATTTGATTCAAAAATAAAAAATTTAGGAAAAGATTTTGATAAAGATTTAGTCGAAGCTCTATCTATAGTTGGAGGTTTTTATAAAGATAAAAAAGACTTTTTAATTAAAGATGATTCTAACGGTAAGAAAAAAGAAGGAGCTATACAGGCAGCAGTAGAATATTTAAATAGATTTGGAAATAAGGTTGAAAATAATTTATGGATAGGTTCTTTTAAAGAGAATTCATTTATTTTAGAAAAAAAATATTATGAAGAAACAATTACAAAGAAATTAAGTTTAGATTTTTTAGATACTAAACATGTGGAAGAATTAAGCCAATTAGGGGAATTGTTGAAGATTTTTAGAAAAAATTGTCACATGATCAATTCAACTAATGAAAAAGATTGATATTTATTCTCCAATAGATTTTCTAAAGAGAATAATAGAAGAAGGCAAAAAATCTATCTCTATACAGCGATTTAAAGGATTAGGAGAAATGAACCCAGAGGAATTATGGGAGACAACTTTAAATCCAGAGAATAATACTTTGTTAAAAGTAGACTATTCTGGAAATGATGTTGATAATGAAACTACTAACCCAGGTGATCGTGACAGAGAAATTTTTAAGATTTTAATGGGCGAGGATGTTGTTCCAAGAAAAGATTTTATTAATAAAAACGCTATTAATGTAAATAATCTAGATATCTAGTTTAATGAATTTAGCAAAACTTACCTGAGCTAAATGATAATAAGATAAAACTTCTAACGCTAATCAATATTCGTTGGGTTGCAATTTTTGGTCAGTTTGCAACAATATCAATTGTATATTTCTATTTTAATTTTAATTTTAATATTGGGTATTGTTATTTATTAGTTTTATTTTCTTCTTTTCTTAATATTTTTCTCCAAATTAGAACAAAAAAAACCGATCTACTATCTAATAAACAAGCCACTTTTAGCATCCTCTATGATTTATTTCAGTTATTTGGATTATTATTTTTAACGGGTGGGTTAACCAATCCCTTCTCAATATTAATTGTTGCTCCAATTATAATTGCCGCAGGATTTCTAAATTTAAGAAGCAGTATTTTGATAGGTTTTTTATCAATCGTATTAATTATTATTTTATCAATTTTTTATTTTGAACTACCAGGACTTGAAAATAATTATCTTTTTCCAAATTTTTATATTTTAGGGTTAGCATTGGCACTGTGCACTACAATAATATTTTTAGCTATTTATTCTCAAAGATTAGCAATAGAAAGTGCGCAAAGAAGTGAAGCCTTTAATGTTTTGCAACAAATATTTTTAAGGGAGCAAGAGTTAAAATCCTTAGGTGGACTTGCAGCAGCAGCAGCTCATGAATTGGGAACCCCTTTAAATACCATATCACTAGTAGCTAAAGAGTTAAAAAAGGAAATAGGATCAAATAAAAAGTTTAATCAAGATTTAGATTTACTTAATTTCTCAATCTAAAAGATGTAGCGATATATTAAAGCAGATATCAAAAAATCCTTATACGGAAAAAGAGGATAAATTTTTTGATCGAGCATCATTTAAAATTCTCGTTCATGAGATCGTTGATTCATTTAAAGATCTAAGTAAGAAAAAAATAATTATTAATGAAGATGATTACAAAAAAGATTATTTAATTACAAAAAAAATTGAGATTATTTACAGTCCTAAAGAATATCATTGATAATGCTTTAAAATTTTCCTCAAATAAAATTGAGATTTTTTTATTATCTAATGAAGAACAATTAAGAATAAAAGTTGAAGATGATGGAGTAGGTTTTTCAAAGCAAATATTAGGATTTTTAGGAGATCCTTATATTAATAAAAAAGATTTAGATAAAAACAAAGAAGGATTGGGCCTTGGAATTTTTATAGCAAAAGTTTTTTTAGAAAGATTGTCAGCTATTATTAATTTTTATAATTTAGAGGAAAAAGGTGCAGTAGTAGATATATCTTGGCAAAAAAAAGATTTAATTAATTTAAAACTTATATAGCTGGTTCTTGTTGGGTCATACAATGAATTGCCCCAAATCCCCAAATAAGATCACGACAATTAATTGGAACAATTTTTCTGCCCTTAAAATGATTTTCTAAAATTTGAAAAGCTTTATCGTCATTTTTGTCTTCAAAGATTGGCAGAAGAACAATTTTATTTGCTATATAAAAATTTAAGTAACTAGCGGGTACTCTTGTGTCATCTATAATTAAAGGTGATGGCATTGGAATTTCTACGATGGTATTTTGTTTACCTAAATGATTTCTAGATTTTTTTAAGATTTTTAAATTTTCATTTAAAGCTGAATAATTTTCATCACTTTTTTGATATTCCATCGCTGTAAATATTTTATCATCATCAAAAAATCTTGTGATATCATCGATATGACCGTGAGTGTCATCGCCGACAATACCTTTATTAAGCCATATAAAATTTTTGATATTTAAACTTTCGCTTAAGATTATTTCTAATTTTTCTCTACTTAATCCAGGATTTCTTTCTTGAACTTTACTTAACAAACATTCTTTTGTTGCAATTAAAGTTCCTTTTCCATTCACGTCAATTGCACCACCTTCTAGTATAACATCTTTAACTTTTTTTTTAATTTTTACTTTTACATCTATTAATTCTATATTTTTAATTTTTGCTATTTGTGGCTTTATATTATTGTCAAAATTGTAATCTTTATATTTTGCCCACGCATTGAAATGAAAATTTGTCATGATCTTCTTTTTCAAAAGATCGTTTACTAGAAAAATAGGCCCAGTATCTCTGGTCCAAACTCTATTTGTTTTAATGATATGAAAATTAACCTTATTAAGGTTTGTTTTTTCTTTAATTAGAATTCTCTTAATATTTTTTTTAACAGCTTTTGATTGGATTAAAATATCAACGTTTTGAACTTTAGATAAGGCTGAAGCTATTTTGGCAAAAGTTGATGGAATATTTTCAAATTTATCAGGCCAGTCATTTTTATTATGTGGCCAAGCTAACCATGTAGAGCTTTGCTTTTCCCACTCCGCCGGCATTCTATAACCCAAGGATGCCAGATTTTCATTCATCGGAAGGATTCTTTAATAGACCGTGGTATTGATCAATTCTTCTATCTCTTAGGAATGGCCAATGTTGTCTTACTTTCTCAACTTTGCTTAAATCAATATTGCAGATAATTATTTCTTCCTTGTCGTTGCTAGCTTCTGCAATAATATTTCCATTAGGGTCAAATACGATTGAATTGCCCCAAAATTCGATAGATTTATCTTTTTTACCTTCAATGCCAACTCTGTTAACAGAAACAACAAATACTCCATTTGCTATAGCGTGTGATCTTTGAATTGTAAGCCATGCATTTAATTGTGATTTACCAAATTCTTTTTTTTCACGTAAATGCCAGCCTATTGCGGTTGGATAAAATATAATTTCTGCCCCTTTAAGAGCTGTTAAACGTGCAGCTTCTGGAAACCATTGATCCCAGCATATTAAAGTTCCAATTTTACCGTGCTTAGTGTTGAAACTTTTAAAACCTAAATCGCCTGGGGTGAAATAAAACTTTTCATAATATTGAGGATCATCGGGAATATGCATTTTTCTGTAATGACCGAAGATCTTTCCTTTTTCATCAATCACAACACATGAGTTATGATAAAGGCCTGAAACTTTCTTTTCAAAAAGTGGAACGATTATTATTACGCTTATTTTTTTTGCTAATTCACATAATGTATCAGTAGTTTTTCCAGGTATTTTTTCTGCTATTGCAAAATTATCGTGGTTTTCTTCTTGGCAAAAATAATGAGTTAGAAATAGTTCAGGTAAACAAACAATTTGTGCACCTTTTTTTTTCGCTAATTTTATTTTTTCAATTGCTTTAGAGAGATTTTTTTTTGGATCAGCATCCATCTTCATCTGCACCAAAGCTACTTTAGTTAGTGAAGACATCGTTTATTTAAATAATTTAGAAAAACTCCTTTTAGGTCTATTTTTCCAGTAGCCTCTATGAAATGCATCGCTTGCTATAAGAGGTATAACGCTAGTTGCTTCAGCAAAAACCATTTGCTCTCTTGCTGTATCTACTTTTCCCCATGAGCTCGCTTCTTTTAATGTAGAAGAACTGCACGCTCCATCTCTAACGTCAGCAACAGTAATTTGTATAGCGTATTTATGCATATCAACTTCTTTTCCTAAAAGTTCGGCACATATTACTGTGTCCTGAATATAGTTTTTAGGAACGCCACCACCGATCATTAATAAACCTGAAGTTTTTGATTTAATTTTAATTTCAGTAAGTTCTCTAAAATCCCTTACAGAGTCAATTGTTAAATGTTTTTCTGGATTTCTTTCTTGGTGCATTACCAAACCAAATCCGGCACTAGAATCTACAAAAGCAGGACAGAATATTGGCACATCATTTTCGTAAGCAAGCTGAATTAAAGATTCTTTCTTCTTTGAATGTTTTGTTAAATATTTTCCCATTTCTTTTATGAATTCACGAGAAGTATAAGGTCTAGGTTCTAATTGATCTGCTATTTCGCCAACCGTCTTATCGCATGCTTGTAGTTGGTCTTCATCAATGTAGGTGTCGTATATTCTATCGATATAATGTTCTCTTAACACATTGTCATTTTGGAATTGAGATCCTTGGTAATGTTTAAAGCCTAGCGCTTCAAAGAAATCCATATCAACAATAGATGCTCCTGTTGAAACGATAGCATCAACCATGTTGTTTTTAACTAGATCAGTATAAACTTTCATACATCCCGCAGCAGAAGTTGATCCTGCTAAAGTTAAGAAAAATAGTGCAGTTTTTATCGTTTAACATTTCGTTATAGATTTGCGCCGCATTGGCTGTTTCTCTAGATGTAAAAGACATCTTAGCCATAGCATCTATGATGGGCCTTGCATCAAAAGAGGTAATGTCTATGTGCTCTATAGCTTTACTTAAAAAAGTAGATTTGTTGTGACCTATAGTTGGATTTGAGGATTTGTTCATTAAGCAACAAGATAATTGCTTTTATATTCCTCGTCCTGTTCATTTTGGTAAACAGACATTATTGGTTTATCGTCAATTTCAAAAATATCATCTGAGTAAAAACCATTAAATTTAGTTCTAAAAGTTAAGCCGTAACTTCCTAATTGTCCAATCTCGATATAATCGCCTTCTTTTAAATTATTTGGCAACATGTAAGGACCTTTCATGAAATCCATACTATCACAAGTTGGTCCGTAGAAATTGAAAGGAGTGAAACGTCTGCTTAAATCTTTTCCCGTATCGATAACTTTTGTTGGGAAAATAAAATTTGGAAATCCTGCATCAAATAAAGATCCATAAGTTCCATCATTAATATAAAGACTTTGTTTTTTTCTAAGTTCAACTTTAACAATGGTTGAACCACTTTCTGCAACAATAGCTCTTCCTGGTTCGCAAATTAATTCTGGTTGTTTGGGTAGATTTAATTTGTTTACTGCTTTTTTAATTTCTTCCATGTAGTTTTCTAATGGTTGAGGATATAAATCTGGATACTTAGATGGGAATCCTCCGCCTACATTAATAATGTCAGGAGTAATTCCTGATTTTGTAATTATATTTCCAATTTCTTTAATTCCTTTTGAATAAGATACAGGATGCATACACTGCGAGCCAACGTGGAAACTTACTCCAAGTTTTTTAACAAGTGGTCTTACTAATTTTATTAATCCAATAGCTTCAGCAGAAGAAGCTCCAAATTTTTTTGAAAGATCAATTTCAGAATGTTCGTTCGAAACAAATATTCTTAAATATAAAGTTAAATCTTTTGCATCTTTAGTTGCTTCAAAAATTTTAATTAATTCATCTTTTGTATCGAAAGAAAAATCTCTCACACCATAATTAAAATATGCTTCTTCAATACTCTTTCTATTTTTTACTGTGTGCATGAAATAAAGTTTTGCATCTTTTACAATCGACTTAACTAATTTAATTTCTTCTAGAGAGGCTACATCAAAATTTGAAATTCTATTTTGATAGATATGTTTGATAACGTTTTTGTGAGGATTTGTTTTTACAGCGTATAGGGGTTTCCCCGGAAAATTATTTACAAAAAAATTGCAAGCCAGCTTTATACTTTCTGGGCGAATACAATATACAGGATTTACTGGCTGAAGCTCTCTGACTAAGTCAGAAACAGAATTAAACTTTTTCAATTCTTGTTATGTCCTTTTGTTAAAAATTATTAATTTAATTAACTCTTGATTCGTGAATTAGGGTAAATTTTTATTTCTGTAAAGTATTTATTTTAGGTAAGAGAAATTTTTTTCATAGCGTGACCTTAGCTTGAGATCGGGTTCGGGAAGGACTATAGTCGGGTCACGATGAATAAAATTTTAAACTCAAAAGTGAATCTAGAGCAGTTCGAGAACAAATCTTTGCTCATAGTGGACGATGACGATCCATTTCGAAACAGGCTTTCAAAAGCCATGGAAAATAAAGGTTTTTTTGTTACCTCAGCTTCTGGCGTTGCTGAGGCGATCCAAAAAGTTAAAGCTTCACCCCCAACTTTTGCCATCATAGACCTTAGACTGAACGATGGGAGCGGTCTGGATGTTGTTAAAGAGATCCACAAGGTCAAAGCTGACAGTAGAATTATAGTTTTAACCGGCTACGGAAACATTCCAACGGCTGTTGCGGCGGTTAAATCGGGAGCCATAGACTACCTTGCTAAGCCAGCTGATGCTGAGGATTTGGAGGCCGCTTTATTGGCAGATAAAGATAAGAAAGCAACTCCTCCAGAGAATCCAATGTCGGCTGATAGGGTAAAATGGGAACATATTCAGAGAGTATTTGAATTATGTGACCGAAATGTTTCTGAGACGGCCAGAAGACTTAAAATGCACAGAAGAACCCTTCAAAGAATACTTTCGAAAAGATCCCCAAAATAACTAATTATTTTTACAAGATCTAAAATAAGTATTCTGTATTAATATTCTTTTGTTTGGACCTGTTATTAAGTGATCTATCTTAAATAAATTATTATTTATCACCCTCAAGTATGTTTTGTAGGTATCTTTTTTACAAAAGTACCAAGAAACAAGATTCTCTTTGAAGTTGTTATTAAATTTTTGATAAATTTTATTTTTTTTATCACCTAGTAAAAAGTAAAATTTTATAAAATTCTTATTTTCAACGATATCAAACTTTTGATAGCCAGAGATTGGATTCTCATTACTTTTTTTGTGGATAAAGCTTTTTTCTTCATAATGAAAGTTATTTAATTTTTTAGATTTTAAAGACACTAAACCTTCGCCTAAAAAGCCATTTGATATTTTTTTTTTTAAATACCAAGAACCTAAAAGGTTTTTGAACATTTATAATTAGATATTAAGAATTTAAGATTTTATATATTTTTTTAACTTAAAAATATGTGGAATTAACAATGCAAGCAAAGTTATTTTAAATAATTCAGCAAATATAAAAGGAACAACTCCTAATTTGATAATAGAATCATTCCAGCCAAATATTGTACCAAGCCAAATAACTCCCAATACATAAGTTGGGATAATTGCGATTATTAATTTTGTAATTCTTGTTAAAATTTTATCTTCATCTTTGATATTTCCAGAAAGATATAACAGTAATAAAATATCCCATTAAGTATCCGCAAGTTGGTCCAAGTATATAACTTAATCCAACACCTTTTTCTGGAGTACCAGCAAATACTGGAAGACCAAACAAGCCTTCTAAAAAATAAGTTGATAGTATTAAAAGACCCACTTTTTTTCCAAAAGCAACACCAATCGCCATGATTACAAACGTCTGCATAGTCATTGGTACAGGATAAAATGGAACTTTAGTTTTTGCAGATAAAGTAATGATAAAAGTTGCAAAAACAATTACGGGTAACAACCACATAATTTCTTTTAATAAAAAAAGTTTTTTATTTTGAATTTTGTTATTAAGCATTTTTTTTTGTCAGTTTTAAAAAAACATCTTCTAAGTCAGCATCTTCTGTTAAAATATCCAAAATTTCAATATTTTTTTCTTTAACTTCAGATATAATTTCTTCAATTTTATTCTCATTTTTATTATAGGTAACGCTAATAAGGTCAGGTTTTGGATAGTTAATTATAAGACCGGACTTGAGTTTTTCTCCAATATTTTTAGGAACCTTTAATTTAAAAATTATTTTTTTTGTTAAGTATATTATTTAGTAAATTTTCAGTTTTATCTAATGCTATTAACTCACCATTATTAATAATTGCAATCCGGTCACACAATTGCTGGGCTTCTTGCAGGTAGTGAGTTGTTAAAATAATAGTTACACCTTGCTTGTTAAGCTGCTGAATATTTTCCAAAAGTTGTTGTCTAAGATCTACATCAACACCAGCTGTAGGTTCATCTAGAATTAAAATAGGGGGACGGTGAACGAGAGCTTTTGCAACTAATAATCTTCTCTTCATTCCTCCAGATAAACTTCGAGCATAGGAATCTGCTTTGTCTTGAAGCATGGTGATTTCTAAAATTTTATCTGTGATTCTTTCGCTTTCTTTTATTCCATACATGCCTGCTTGAATTTCGAGTAATTTTCTTGGAGAAAAAAAGGGATCTAGATTTGTTTCTTGAGGAACTATTCCAATAGAGCTTCTTACCTCCCTAGAATTTTTATCAAGATCAAAGTTCCACACCTTTACTGAACCAGAGGATTTTATAACTGTTCCTGCAAGAATATTTATAAATGTAGATTTACCAGCACCGTTTGGTCCTAATAAACCAAATATTTCTCCTTTATTAACATTTAAATTAATATTTTTTAAAGCGTGGATTGTATTTTGTTTTGTTTTAAATTGTTTTGAAAGATTAGTAATTTCAAGTGCTAAAAAATTTTCCATTAATATTATGTAATATAATTTTTCTATTTATAAGATAATATTTATTTAATGACCAATTCTAAAAAAACAGACCTTCTTTATCTAATTGATGGTTCTGGTTATATTTTTAGAGCTTTTTATGCTTTACCACCACTTACAAGAAAAAGCGATGGAATGCCAGTAGGTGCAGTAAGTGGGTTTTGCAATATGATTTACAAATTTCTAGAAGATTCAAAATCAAAAAATGATCATGAAAAACCAACTCATATAGCCGTTATATTTGATACTGCTAGAAAAAATTTTAGAAATAATATTTATCCAGAATACAAAGCAAATAGAAGTGAAACTCCAGAAGACTTAATACCTCAATTTAGTTTTATACGTGAAGCCGTAAAAGCTTTTAATTTACCTAGTATAGAGATGGAGAATTATGAAGCTGATGATTTGATAGCTACATATAAAAAAGAAGCTTTAAAAAAAAATACAAGAGTTAAGATTATTTCATCTGATAAAGATTTAATGCAATTAATTGACGATCAAACAACGCTTTTCGATTCAATGAAAAATAAAGATATTGGCATTGAAGAGGTTAAGGAAAAATTTGGCGTAACCCCAGACAAAGTTATTGAAGTTCAGGCGTTAGCAGGGGATAGCTCAGATAATATACCTGGGCGTTCCAAGCATAGGAGTTAAAACTGCCGCAGAGTTAATTAATGAATTTGGTTCAGTAGAGAACTTATTAAAGAACGTAGATAAAATTAAACAGCCAAAACGAAGACAAGCAATTTCTGACAATAAAGAAAATGCACTTATTAGTAAGAAATTAGTAACTCTAAAAGATGACGTTCCTACAGTTGAAAAAATCGAAGATTTTATAGTTAAGGACTTAGATAAGGAAAAAATTATTTCATTTTTAAAAAAAATGGAATTTACGAGACTTTTGGAAAGAATTGAAAAAACTCATGGAGCGCAAACAGATAAACAAGATGTTTTTTTAGAAGAAACAAAACACACTATTTCCGCAGGCGCAAAAGTTTCTAGAGATAATTATAAAACAGTATTTAAATTATCTGAGTTAGAAAAAATTTTAGAAGAGGCGGAAAAAAAAGGCATTATTGTTGTTGATGTTGAGACAAATTCTTTAAATATTAGACAGGCTGATTTAGTTGGTATTTCTTTATGCGTAAAAGAGGGGAATGCTTATTACATACCTTTAAATCATTCTAATAAAGAAGATAAACAAATTAAATCTCAGTTGGATATTGATGCTGTCATTAAAAAGATCAAGCCTTTTCTTGAGGACAAAAGTATAAAAATAATTGGACAGAATATTAAATATGATTTTGGAATATTAAAAAAATATGGAATCCATTTAAATTCAATAGAAGACACAATGTTAATGTCTTACGTGTTAGATGCTGGAATAAATCGTCATGGAATGGATTTGCTTTCTGAGATTCATCTAAATCATAAGACGATTTCATTCAAAGATGTTGCAGGCATTGGAAAGTCGCAAGTTACTTTTGATAAGGTTCATATTGATAAGGCAACGGAATACGCAGCTGAAGATGCTGATGTTACTTTAAGACTATATAACTTTTTTAATAATAGAATTTTTAAAGAAGAAGTATTGAAAGTTTATCAGGAACTTGAAAAGCCAATGGTCAAAGTGTTGTCTCAGATGGAGGAAAATGGAATAAAGATTGATGAAAAAATTCTAAAAAATTTATCATTAAAATTTGAGAAAGATTTAAAAGTTCTAGAAAAGAAAATTTATGAACTTGCAGGTGAAGAGTTCAATATTGCATCTACAAAACAACTTGGCGATATTCTTTATAAAAAGCTAAAAATTGTTGGTACCAAGAAAACCAAAAAAGGCAACTACGCAACCAATGTTAATATTTTAGAGGACTTGGCCTTTAAAGGACATGATTTACCCCAATTAATTTTAGACTGGAGGCAAAAATCTAAATTAAAAAATACTTATACTGATAGTTTACAAGAATTTATTGATCCAAAAACCAAAAGAATTCATACATCTTTTTTACTTGCGGCCACCAATACGGGCAGACTTGCATCTAGCGATCCAAATATTCAAAACATTCCAATTAAGTCAGCAGAAGGAAAGGAAATACGGTCGGCATTTATTGCTGAAAAAGGTAATTTTTTAATTTCAGCAGATTATAGTCAAATTGAAATGAGAATACTTGCGCATATGGCTGACGTGAAAGAACTTAAGAAAGGTTTTTTAAATTCTGAAGATATTCATAATATTACAGCAGCTCAAATCTTTGAAGTAAAGCATACGGAAATTAACGAAGAAATGAGAAGAAAATCAAAGGCAATTAATTTTGGAATTATTTATGGAATTTCATCATATGGTCTTGCGAAGCAAATTTCAGTTTCTAATACTGAAGCAGAATCTTTTTTAAAATCTTATTTTAAGAAATTTCCAGAAATAAAAGATTATATGAATGAAACATTAAAGAGCTGTAGAAAATATGGTTATGTAAAAACAATATTTGGTAGAAAATGTAACTTTCCAAATATTAATGACAAAAATCATACATTAAGAACTTTTCAAGAAAGAGCATCTATTAATGCTCCAATACAAGGAACTGCTGCGGATCTTCTAAGGCTTGCAATGATTAAAATAGATCAAAAAATTAAAGATCAAGACTTAAAATGTAAAATGCTTTTGCAGATTCATGATGAACTAGTGTTTGAATCTTCTGTTGATAATATTAAAAAATCAAAAGCTGATATTGTCGAAATAATGTCAAAAGCATCAGAACCAGACTATAAATTTTCCATTCCTTTAAGCGTAGATATTAAAGAAGGATTAAATTGGACCACTGCGCATTAAAACTTTTGATTATACAAATATTATTATAAAATAATTTATATGAACAAAACAATCGCCCTAGTCGATGATGATAGAAATATCTTAACAAGCGTTTCAATGGCGCTTGAGAATGAGGGATTTAAAGTTCAAACCTACCTTGATGGTGAAAGCGCATACATCGGTATGACGCGTAATCCTCCTGATCTAGCAGTTATAGATTTAAAGATGCCCAAAATGAACGGTGAAGAATTATTAGAAAAATTAAGAAAAAAAACTTCTATACCTATAATTTTATTAACTTCCAAAGATGATGAGGTGGATGAATTATTGGGATTAAAATTAGGTGCTGACGATTACGTTAAAAAGTCAGGGGGCTTTTCTGTTAAAGTATTAATAGAGAGAATTCGTGTTCAATTCAGAAAGCTAGAACCCAAGACTGCTTCTCAACCAAAAAATATTTTAACTGTTGGAAGACTAATCTTAGATTCCGAACAATTAGAATGTGAGTGGGGAGGAAAAGCTTTGCCCGATAAATTAACTACAACTGAATTTAAGATTATTTATGAGTTAGCAAAAAGGCCTGGAGTTGTTAAAGAAAGAGCCTATCTAATGAATATTGCCTATAAGCAGGAAAATGACATTGAAGATAGAACTATAGATAGTCATGTTAAGAGAATAAGAAAAAATTTAAAAAGATTGATCCAAAATTTTCAGCAATTGAGACCAGATATGGAAGTGGCTATCGCTGGAATGTTAGTTAAATAGAATGAAGTTTTCTGTAAATTTAAAATCTTTATTAGCAAGATTTTTATTTATAAATTTATTTTTTTTTTCAATATTAACCTTAGCAACTTATTCTTATCTTCAGTCGATTGAACCTGAGCTTGTAGGCAATAAAAAGAAAGAGCATTCTAAACTTATTAAGAATATTGCTTTAAACATGGAGTTACAGCGTATTCCTTACAAGAGAGATAATCTTAAAATCTTTTTAGCAAATTACAAATATTTATTACCTAATATTAATCAAATTAGAATTTATGATCTAAAGAAAGAAATTATAGTAGATACACACTCTCTAGATATAAATGCTAAACCATTTTATAAAGTGCCAGATGTTCAAGAAAGAAAATTAACAATAGACAATATACCAGACACATCCGATCTAACTACTCAACAAGAAGAAAAGATACTTAATAAAATTATTAATGATAATTTAAGTATATTAGGATCTGACAAGGTTTTAACTTTTTCAAGAAAGATCAAAAATAATTTTGTTGTTGTTAGTTTATCTTCTCTAACTTTAAATTCTGAAAATAAAGGCTTCATTGTTATTTCGGAAGATTCAAATGACATTGAAAATGCTATCGTTGAAAGAAAAAACTTTGTTATTCGAACGGTATTAAGCGTTGCTGCAATCATATTAATTTTTTCAATATTTTTAAATGCAAATATTATTAAACCAATTAGAATTTTAGGGCGTTACGCAACCTCAGCAAGCTCTGATAACCCCGATAATAAAATTATTAACAGAATTAATTTAAGACGAGATGAAATTGGTAATTTATCAAGATCGCTATCAGGGATGACAGATAATTTATATAAACGAATTGAATTTGCAGAAAGATTTGCATCTGATCTTACTCACGAAATTAGAAATCCATTAGCATCCTTAAAAGCAGCATCAGAGTTTTACCCAATGCAAAAGATGCAGAAAAAAAGGCTAGGTTACTTGGAATTTTAAATGACGATGTTGTGAGAATTGAAAGATTAATCACAGACTATTCTAACATGCTAAAAGGTGAGGCTTTAGAAGCTAAATTACAATTAACCAGATTTGATTTAATTAAACTTTTAAAAAAAGTTGCAGACGAATATCAGCAGGTTATTGATAATACTAAAAAAAATATTTCAATAGAGATTAATAATTTAATTAAGAAAAAAACTTTTGTTATTGGTTTTGAAAGCAGAATTGAACAAGTTATTTCGAATATATTAGAAAATTCTATCTCATTTAGTCCTGAAAAAAGCATTCTAAGAATAAATATTGAAAGCGCGAATAATTATGCAAAAATAATTATTGCTGATGAGGGTCCTGGATTTAACGAAAGTAATATCGGAAAAGTTTTTGAAAGATTCTATAGTAATAGACCAAAGGAAATGTTTGGTCTGCATTCTGGTTTAGGATTAAATATAGTTAAAAATATAGTTGAATCACACAAAGGTCATATTAAAGCGTATAATTTAAATGAAGAAGGAAGAAGAGGCGCCGTAGTTGAGATTGATTTGCCAATAGCAGATTAAAGTTCATAAATAAAATTGATATATCTAAGTTTTATTGTTAGTTAACTTTTTAAATGACCCAAGATTTTAAAGTAAAAGATTTAAAACTAGCAGAATTTGGTAATAAAGAAATTTCTCTAGCAGAAACTGAAATGCCAGGTTTAATGGCAATCAGAAGTGAATATCAATCTAGCAAACCCTTAAAAGGAGCAAGAATAATTGGTTGTCTTGCACATGACAATTCAAACTGCAGTTTTGATAGAAACATTAGTAGTTCTGGGAGCGGAGGTTAGATGGTCATCTTGCAATATATTTTCAACACAAGATCATGCCGCAGCAGCAATTGCTGCAAAAGGAATACCGGTATTTGCTTGGAAGGGCGAGACAGAAGAAGAATACTGGTGGTGCATTGAACAAACTATTAATGGAAAGAAAGATTGGAAACCAAATCTTTTGTTAGACGATGGTGGTGATCTAACAATGTTATTGCACGATAAATACAAAGATTTATTAAAAAATGTTAAGGGAGTTTCTGAAGAGACTACTACTGGAGTTAAAGCTTTAAATAAATTAGAGAAAGATAATAAATTATTAATTCCAGCAATTAACGTAAATGATTCAGTAACAAAATCTAAATTTGATAATTTATATGGTTGCAGAGAAAGTTTAGTAGATTCAATTAGAAGAGCAACGGATGTCATGATGTCAGGAAAAGTTGCTATAGTTGCCGGATTTGGAGACGTTGGAAAAGGTAGTGCCGCATCACTTAGACAAAGTGGCGCAAGAGTTTTGATTACCGAAACTGATCCAATTTGTGCATTGCAAGCGGCAATGGAAGGATATCAAGTTGTATTAATGGATGAGGCAATATCATCAGCCGACATTGTTGTTACCGCTACAGGAAATAAAGACATTGTTAACATCGAGCATATGAGGAAAATGAAAGATAGATCAATTCTTTGTAACATTGGACACTTTGATAATGAAATTGAGGTTAGTGCATTAAAAAATTACAAATGGAATGAAATAAAACCACAAGTTCATGAAATTGAATTTCCAGATAAAAAAAGAATTATTTTATTAGCAGAAGGCAGACTAGTGAATCTTGGTTGTGCAACAGGACATCCTAGTTTTGTTATGAGCGCTTCTTTTACAAATCAAGTCATTGCGCAAATAGAATTATGGAACAGTAATGGAAAATATCAGAACAAAGTTTATGTTTTACCAAAACATTTAGATGAAAAAGTTGCGATGTTACATCTTGCAAAAGTGGGTGCAAAGCTTACTAAATTAAGCAAAGAACAAGCTGATTATATTAGCGTTCCTGAAAAAGGACCTTTTAAACCAGATACATATCGTTATTAATTTCAACTAAATGGAATTAAAATCTTTAGATTCCACAAAAAAATTTGCTGAAGCTGTCGCAATTAATTTAAAACTAAACGACTTTATATTACTTAGTGGCAATCTAGGTACTGGCAAGACAACATTTACTAGATTTTTAATACATTATTTACAGCAAAAAAATCAACGTCCTTTAGAAGAAATAGTAAGCCCTACCTTTAATATAGTTCAATATTATGATCTAGGAAAAAATTTGAAAGTTGCCCATTATGATTTTTATAGATTAAAAAAAGAAAAAGAAATTTTAAATATAGGATTATTTGATACAGCAAAAGATTTTATAAATATTATTGAATGGCCAGAAATTGCTATGAATTTATTCAATGATTTTTTACAAATTAAATTTACTTATGATCCCAATAAAGATCTTAGATTTCTAGAGTTTAATGGAAAAGGAAAGTGGTTAGGCTTTAGTATTAATGATTAAAAAAAATAGATTAAAAATAATAAAAATTTTTCTTAAAAAAAATTATATAGAAAATTATAAAATAAAAGAAATAAAAGGAGATGCTTCTTTTAGAAAATATTTTAGAATTTACTATAAAAATAAATCTTATATGCTTGCTTCCGCAGAGCAGGATAAGAAGTCTAATATTTTAAATTATGTTTTAATTAATAAATTTTTAAGCAAACAAGCGATTAATGCCCCAAAAGCAATAGATTATGATTATAAAAATGGTTTGGTTTTATTGCAGGATTTTGGAGACAAAACTTATCTTCAGTTAATTAAAAAATCCAAAAAAAAATATAGTATTTATCAATCATTAATTAAATATTTAATTAAATTACAAAGAATAAATTTTAAGACAAATAATATTTCGATTTAAAAAATATAATTTTAGAATATTAAAAAAAGAAATAGATTTATTTTTTATTTGGTATTTACCACATATACTTAATATAAAAAATAATCCTAAAATTAAAAAATTAAGAAAATTGTTACTATTAATTTTAAAGAATAATCTTATTAAGAATAATTATTTTGTTCATAGAGACTTTCACGTCTCAAATATGATGGAATATAAAGAAGGATCAAAAAATAATATTGGTATTATTGACTCCCAAGATGCCTTGATTGGTTCAAGAGCTTACGACATACTTTCCCTGATAGATGACGTTAGGATCAAAACTAGTCCTGAGTTGAAGCAAAAGTTATTCAATTATTATTTATTATTAGTTAAGAAAGAAAAAAATTTTAATATTGAACAATTTAAGAAAGAATTTTCTATTCTTTCAGTGCAAAGAGCTATGAAAATTATTGGAATATTTTCAAGGCTTTTTAAGAGAGACAATAAAAATAGATATTTAAAATTAATTCCTTACACTTGGACAATACTTAATAAAAGGTTAGAAGATCCAATATTTAAAGAGGTAAGAATTATCATTAATCAGCAAATTAAATTAAGATCTAAGAATGTTAATTGATAAAAAGTTTTTTGAAGATTCAGAATCTTGGCCTTTTGCCGAATCCAGAGAAATATTAAAAAAAAGATTAAAAATAATAGAGAAAAAAGGTTACGTTTTATTTCAAACTGGTTATGGACCAAGTGGACTCCCTCATATTGGAACTTTTGGAGAGGTTTGTAGAACCACTATGGTTATGAATGCTTTCCAAAGATTATCGAATATACCCGTTAAATTATATACGTTTTCAGATGATATGGATGGACTTAGAAAAGTTCCAGATAACATTCCAAATAAATCAATCTTAGAAGATAATTTAAATAAGCCATTAACAGCAATTCCTGATCCGTTTAAAAAATTTAAGAGTTTCGGAGAGCATAATAACAATATGTTAAAAAAATTTTTAGATGAATTTAATTTTAAATATGAATTTAAAAGTTCAACTGAACTTTATACTAAAGGTGAATTTGATGATGCTCTTACTGCGGTGTTAAAAAATTATGATAAAATTATGGAGATTGTTTTGCCAACACTGGGTCCAGAAAGAAGAAAAACTTATAGTCCATTTTTACCCATCTGTCCTGAGACAGGAAAAGTATTAGAAGTTGCAGTAGTTGAAAAGAATCTAGATAACAAAACTATTGTTTATCAAAATGGAAATAAAAAAGTTGAAACAAAAATTACAGGAGGAGCATGTAAACTACAGTGGAAAGTAGACTGGGCTATGCGCTGGTTTGCTCTTGGAGTTGATTTTGAAATGTATGGAAAAGATTTAACCCCAAGCGCAGAACTGTCCAGTAAAATTTGTAAAATTTTAGGAGGTGTACCACCAACTGGATTTGCTTATGAGTTATTTTTAGACGAGAACGGAGAAAAGATTTCTAAATCAAAAGGCAATGGAATTACAATTGAACAATGGCTTAAGTATGCATCTCCTGAAAGTTTGTCTCTGTATATGTATCAAAATCCAACAAGAGCTAAAAAATTATATTTCCAAGTTATTCCAAAAGCAGTTGATGAATATCTTTCTTTCCTAGAAAAATTTGACAAGCAAGAAGTAAAAGAAAAATTAGGAAATCCGATTTGGCATGTTCACAGTGGCAATCCACCAAAAGAAGAAATAATTATCTCTTTTAATATTTTGCTTAATTTAGTGAGCGTTAGCAATACAGATAAAGAAGAAGTTATTTGGAAATTTATTAAGAATTTCAGTCCAAATTTAGTTAAAGAAAATCATCCTATTCTTGCAAAACTTATCTTAAATGCCATTAATTATTTTAATGACGTTGTGAAAGTTAACAAAAAATTTAGAAAACCAGACCCAACTGAGAAAAAAGCATTGCAAGATCTTGCTGAGCAAATTTCTAAAATGAGTCCATCCTTACAGCCAGAAGAAATGCAAACTATAGTTTATTCAGTTGGCAAAATTCATTATTCAAAAGAGAGATTAAGAGAGTGGTTTAAAATGATTTATGAAGTACTTTTTGGAGACGAACAAGGACCTAGAATGGGATCTTTTATAAGTTTTTATGGTATTAAAGAAACAGTGAATTTAATTAATAAGTCTATTAATGATTAGTCATAAAAATGAATTATCAGATTATTAATTCTTTTATTAATAAGCTTGATCGCGAACTTGACGCATTCTTTAGCCATTCAGTTTTTAAAGAATCTTTATATTCCACTCTTCCCATCAAAAGATGATGAGATTTTAAAGACTACTGTTTTGGGAAAAAAATTTTCAAATCCTATAGGTTTAGCAGCAGGATTTGATAAAAATGCAGAAGTATATGATAAAATGCTCGCGCTTGGATTTGGTTTTGCAGAAGTTGGAACCATTACTCCTAAAGCGCAAGAAGGAAATTTAAAGCCAAGAGTTTTTAGATTAAATGAAGATGAGGCAATTATTAATCGTTTAGGATTTCCGAATGAGGGTTTGCATAAAATAAAAAGTAGAATTGAGTCAAAAAAAGTTGAAGGAATTTTAGGAATTAATATAGGGCCTAATAAAGATAGTGTCTCGCGTATTGACGATTATGTGGAATGTTTTAAAAATTTTCATAATTTATGTAGTTATATATGTATAAATATTTCATCACCTAATACTGAAAATTTAAGAAATTTTCATGAACAAGAAAATTTAAAAAAATTATTAAGTGAAATTTTAAATACAAAAAAATATTTAAGCAGCAATACACCGGTTATTTTAAAGATATCACCCGACATCAATGACGGTGATATTGATATGATTTGTAAAAATATTTTAGAATTTAATTTAGATGGATTAGTTTTAACTAATACATCAGTAAAACTAAGAGAAAATTTAGTAAATAAACAAAAAAACGAAATGGGCGGAGTATCAGGCACTCCAATAAAAGATACTTCTAATTTAATTATTAAAAAATTTTTTAAAACTCTTAAAGCAAAAGTACCAATAATTGGCGTAGGCGGAATCAATTCAGGAGTTACGGCTTATGAAAAAATACGAGCAGGGGCCTCTTTATTGCAGCTTTATACAGGTTTAGTTTACAAAGGTCCCTTTATTGTAAAAACTATCAAAAATGAATTAGCTAAGCTTTTAAGAAAAGATGGATTTTCATCTTTACAAGAAGCGGTAGGAGTTGATAGCGAACAAGTTAATCACCAAAGTTAATATAACTAAAAAAGTTAATCTTTTTCTAAGACTCAAATACCAAAGATTATTAGGTTCAAAAAATATTTTTTTATCAATTAAATTAATTACAAAAAATAAGATAATATGGATTGCAATTTTTATATCTTGGTTTGAAAAAAAATCTAAAATAAAAGAAAAAACTGGAATACAAACACTTAAGGTTAATAATAAATTTCTGTTATTATAAATATTACTATTTAGAATTTTGCTCCATTGACTACCACAAAGAAAAGCTAGAATTATATTTGAATAGAATAAATATACATCGACAACATAGTTATTAAAATTTGAAATAAAAAAAATAATTGTAAATGTAAAAAAAGGAATGAGGCCAAGATATCCTAATATTGTTGCTAATTTTTTTTTCTCTATTGGCATAATTAATATTTTAGTTTTTTAAAAATAAAAGAACTGAAGTATCCTATTAATATAGCCAGTCCTACTGCAGTTAAGGCATATAATATTGGGCTAGTATTCACAAATTGATAAATAAAATCTTGAAAGAAATTTGGTGCTACTTGATTTTCTATTTTTCTAAAGATTTTAAATTTTAATTCTTCTACAAATAATGAATAAGCAAATTTTAATCCAAAAATAATAATGATAACTGACATTAAAATTCTAAGTTCTTCATTTTTTAAATTCATTCCAAGTCTTGTTCCTAATTGCACTCCAATTACTGATCCCAACATAAGAATAGAAACTAAAATAAGATCAATATTATGATTAGTGATAGCATGAAAAAAAGTTACAAATGTCATAACAAAAATCATCACAAATAAAGATGTTCCTGGAACAAGCTTAGAAGGCATTCCAAGAACATAAATCATTACTGGAATTAAAATAAATGCTCCACCGACACCCATCATCGATGAAATAATTCCAGTTAAGAATCCAAAAAATATTGGCGGAATAATACTGATGTAAAGTCTTGAAGAATTCATTCTAACTTTAAAAGGGAGTCCATGTATCCATGTGTGTTTACGAAATTTCTGTCTTATAAATTTTTTATTTTTTATTCTGCGGTACTCCGCAAGGCTTTCAATGAACATTAAAAGTCCAAAACTAGTTAATAAAACAAAATATAAGATTGAAGTTATCGTATTAATCTTTCCAGCTTGAATTAATAATTTAATAAAATAAATACCAATAGTCGCACCAAAAAACCCCCCGCCTAAAATGTAAAAACCCATCTTAATATCGACTTGTTTTTTGTACCAATGTGCAAATGTTCCAGAAACAGAAGATGCTAAAATATTGTTGGATCCGTTTGCTATGGCATGCATTGGGGGGATACCAAAAAAAATTAAAACAGGCGTCATTAAAAATCCACCACCAATACCAAGCAAACCACTTAAGAAACCTATAAAGCCGCTGATAGATAGTAAATATAAAATGTTAATATGAACCTCTACGATTGGAAGGTAAACTTGAAGATCCTATAAGAGCCATAACTAATAATTATTGGACTAATCTTCTAAAAACAAGAAATCAATTACACCAAATAATTCAGGATTTATAAGAAATACCTTGACGTAAATTCATCATCTAACTATATCCCTTGCAGGAGAAAATATGTCTAAACTTTGCGAACTGACAGGTAAGAGACCACAAACAGGTCATAACGTCAGCCATGCTAATAACAAAACTAAAAGAAGATTTTTCCCAAATCTTAAGAAAGTTTCTTTTAAAAGCGAAAAATTAAATCGTGATATTCGTATTAAAATTTGTACTCGTGCAATTAAGGCCGTAGATTTTAGAGGAGGTATTGATGAGTTTTTGTTAAGAGCTAAAAATAAGAATTTATCTCACAGAGTTAAAAAAATAAGAAAACTTTTACTAACAATCGTTCCTCACGTTAAAAAACCTAAAAAAGAAATTAAAGCTAAAAAAGAAACAAAAGCTAAAGTTAATTAGTTTTCTTGGCATATTCAAAAAAGATATTTTTATACTCAGCCATTATGGCTGTTGTTATTTGCTCTTCGAATTATTTAGTACAATTCTCTTTTCCATATTTTGGAATGCAAGAAATCTTAACTTGGGGTGCTTTTACCTATCCAGTTACTTTTTTAGTTACTGATCTTGCAAATAGATTCTTTGGCAAAGAATTTGCTAAAAAGGTTGTTATTTTGGGATTTATACTTGGGATTTTTTTTTCATTTATTTTAACTTTTGAAGGATTTAACCTAATCGTTTTAAGAATAGTTATTGCATCCGGAGTTGCTTTTTTAGCCGGTCAGCTTTTAGATATTAGAGTATTTAATGTTTTAAGAAATAAACTGTGGTTTATTCCGCCACTTGTTTCCTCAATTTTCAGCTCGATATTAGATACTGTACTATTTTTTAGTATAGCTTTTTACGGAACAGGTTCTCCTTGGATTATATTAGCAGCTGGAGATTTAGCAGTTAAATTATTTGTAGATCTTGCAATGTTACTGCCATTTAGAATTGCAATTGCTAGATTTAGTTAATTGTTTTTTTTCTTTTTGGTTCTTCAATAAATAAATCTGCAAGCTGGTCAATTAAAGCGTCTCCAAGTTCTTGCACATCTGCAATCTTTAAAGCTTTGCTATAATAGCTTGTTACGTCATGACCAATTCCAATCGCGTTAATCTCAACATCGTTTTTATTCTCAATCCATTTTACAGTATTTTTTAAGTGCCTTTCCAAATAATTGCCTGGATTTACAGAAAGGGTTGAGTCGTCGACAGGAGCTCCATCAGAAATTACCATTAAAATTTTTCTTTCTTCACTTCTCTTTTTTAATCTTTGGTAAGCCCATAAGATTGCTTCTCCATCAATATTTTCTTTTAAGATCCCTTCTTTCAACATTAGTCCTAAATTGTTTTTTCCTCGTCTCCATGGAGTATCGGCAGATTTATAAATGATGTGTGATAAATCATTTAATCTTCCAGGATTTTTCATTTTATTTTTTAACCATAGTTCTCTACTTTTTCCACCTTTCCAATTTAATGTTGTAAATCCTAATACCTCAACTTTTACAGAGCACCTTTCTAATGTGCGGGATAAAATGTCAGCGCAAATAGCCGCAATAGAGATAGGTCTGCCACGCATTGATCCAGAATTATCAATTAACAAAGTTACTACCGTATCTTTAAAATTTGTATTTTTTTCCTTTTTATAAGAAAGCGAGTTGTGAGGATCGATGATAACTCTGGTTAGTTTTGCTGTATCAAGCATCCCTTCTTCAAGATCAAACTCCCAAGATCTATTTTGAAATGCTAACAGCTTTCTTTGTAATTTATTTGCAAGTCTTGAAATGAAGTTGTGAAAAGATTTTAATTGATTGTCTAAATTTTCTCTAAATTTAATCATTTCATTAGGATCAACCATTTCTTCAGCGTTAATAGTTTTGTCAAATTTATTTGTAAAAATTTTATATTTAACTTCGCTGTTATTTTTTTTAACATTAGAAGATTTGATTTCATCGTTTGAGCTATTTTCATCTTCAATTAGGGATTCCTGTTCACTCTGATTTGCATCAATCTCTACATCAGGAATTATGCTCTCAATATTAAAGTCTTGCTTATCAGATGTTTTATCTTGGTTAATTTGATTATCGTTCTGATCTTTAAGTTTATTTTCGTTATTTTTTTCGTTATCGTTATCACTGTCATTAGGACTTAATTTTTCTTCTAATTTTAGGTCCTGAATAATAGAGTTTAAAATAGTAGAAAATTTTTCTTGATCAGAAATATTTTTTTTTAACAAATCTAATTTATCTTTAATCTGCTCATCAATATTCTTATTCCAATTTTTTAAACTCTTCTTTTCTTCAATATTTAAGTCAAGATTAAGCAGGTGATTTGCTAAAATAATATCAAAAGCTTTTTCAATGCTATTATAGGTATCTTCATTTTGCTCTTTAAATTTCTTTTGGTAGTAGTTTTTAAAATTTAAATTTATTCCTGCAAAATTTTCTGATCCTAGTTTTTCATAACGAATTTTTTCAGCACTTTTGTAAATATTTTTTGCAATCATTCCTCTTGGTTCAAATTTTTTTAAAAGTTCTAAATTACAATATTTTATTTTTAAAGCCTCAGAATCTGCAAGAGCCCTAATATTTTGATATTCGTCTATAGAATCGAAAGCAATCTTGGGTAGACTTATAACATTGCTTTCTTTAGCGGGTGCGTCTGAAAATACAATATTAAGATCTTGTTTTTTTGTTAATGCTTTAATGGTTGATGAGATGGCTATTTTAAAATTTTCAGCCTGTTTTTCATTTTCCATTTTTAAGATTTATTTTTACACTTGCTGATGTTTCTGTGAGTTCTTTAGCAAAGCATCTTTGAAAATATTCTCCAATAATTGTTCTTTCTAATTCATCACAACGATTTAAAAATGATATTCTAAAAGAATAACCAATATCATTAAAAATTTTATAATTATCTGCCCATGTCATTACTGTTCTTGGGCTCATTACCGTTGAAATATCCCCATTAGCAAGACCAGATCTTGTTAGATCAGCAACTTGAATCATTTTTTGTGCAATTTTTTTCCCTTCAGCATCATTTAAATGAGGACATTTCGATAATATGATTTCAAGTTCATTCTCTTGTTTAAGATAATTCAGAGTTGTTACAATATTCCATCGATCCATCTGTCCTTGATTAATTTGCTGCGTTCCATGGTAAAGTCCTGAGGTATCACCAAGACCAATTGTATTTGCTGTTGCAAATAATCTAAAATATTTATTTTGTTTAATTACTTTATTTTTATCAAGCAAAGTTAATTTTCCTTCACTTTCAAGCAATCTTTGGATTACAAACATAACATCAGGTCTGCCAGCATCATATTCATCAAATACTAGCGCCACAGGATTTTGCAGTGCCCAAGGCAAGATTCCTTCTCTAAACTCAGTAATTTGTTTATTATCTTTTATTACGATTGCATCTTTTCCTAAAAGATCAATTCTACTAATGTGACTATCTAAATTTACTCTTATGCAGGGCCAATTTAATCTTGCTGCTACTTGTTCGATGTGAGTTGATTTTCCTGTGCCATGAAATCCTTGAATTAAAACTCTTTTATTAAAAACAAAACCAGCAAGAATTGCAAGAGTTGTATCACGATCAAATTTGTAAGCACTATCTAGCTCAGGAACAAACTGATTTTTTTTTGAAAAACCTTCAACAGTCATATCTGTATCGATATTAAAGGTTTGTTTTACAGAAATCTTTATATCGGGTGTGCTTTCAAAAATATTATTGTCCATGATTTACGTTTTTTTGATTATTCCTTAAAAGAGTATAAGCAATTGTTATTTCTTTTAATTTATTTTCAAATTTTTTATCTCCAGAATTTGTATCTGGGTGATATTTTTTTACAAGTTTTTTAAATTGCTCTCTAATTTCGCTCCATTTTACATTACTTTTTAAATCTAGTTTTTTTAAAGCTTCTATTTCTTTTGAGCTATAAATTGTTTTTTTTTCAAATTGTTTAAAATAATTTGCAGGAAAAATATCTTGTTCTTCTAAAATGTTTCTCCATACTTTATTAAAAAAATTATCTTTTGAACCAAGTTTAGAAGTTGGCTTGTGCCAGGTAATATCTGAATGAATAAATTCTTCAATTTTGTCTTGTGACATTTCAGAGAAAAAATCCCACTCATGGTTATAAATTTTTATGTGTTCTGAACAGAACCATTTATATTCGCCTACAGTCTTTGAAGGAGCTTTAAATTCTCCTGCCTGTTTGCACCTTTTCCAATCACACGAATTATCGTTGGTCTTGTTGTGGATTTTTAAATGATCACCACAAAACCATTTGTATTGTTTATTGATATCTTTCTTTATAAGACCCTCACCTGAAGCTATCTCTTTACATTTACTCCATTCACAGATCTTTCTCATTTGCGTAATTTTTTAAATTGATTTAAATTATTTTATGTCTGATCTAAAATATATTATCTTAGATAAAATTAAACAAAATATCGTATGCGAGAATGTAGAAGTGAATAATAAATCACATTTGCATCAGCATCACGCTCAGTCCCCAAAAAACAACAATAGTCATTTTGAAGTGATAATTTCTTCTGCAGAACTTAAAAAATTAAAGATAGTAGATGCTCATAAAAAAATTTACACAATTTTAAATGAAGAGATGAAAAATATTATCCACTCTCTTGAAATAAAAATTAATTAAATTGTTGAGCCAAGATAGGTTTGATATTTTTATTTAAATCAGAAGGAAAAATTTTAGCCTTTCCAATTTTACTTAATAAAATTAGGTTAATTTTATAACCTGATATTTTTTTATCATGTTGCATGTAATTAAATATTTTATTTATATCTTTTTTACTAAAAATATTTTTAATTTGATAATTAATATTTAACTTTTTGTATAAATTTTTTATTCGTTGATGTTCATTGATATTAAGCATTTTCATTTTTACGGATAAAGAAGATGCAATCATCATTCCATATAGAACCGCCTCGCCATGAATAAGATCATTTGAATATTTTTTTACTGCCTCAAAGGCATGAGCAAAGGTGTGACCAAAGTTGAGTATTGCTCGTATATTTTTTTCTTTTTCATCTTTTTGGACAATGATTGCTTTGCTTCTGCAACTTTCTTTAATTGCATACATCACTAGATTCATGTCGGTTAAATTGATTATTGTATGAGAATTTTTCTCTAACCAAGAAAAGAATTTTGCATTCATAATTAAAGAATATTTTAGAATTTCAGCGTAACCCGCAACTAAATGTCTATGAGGTAAACTTTTTAATGTTGTTGGATCAATTAACACAAGTTTGGGCTGATAAAATGTTCCAATCATATTCTTGCCTTCGCTAGAATTAATACCAGTCTTCCCACCAATTGAAGAATCTACTTGAGCTAATAAAGTTGTTGGAACTTGAACCAGGCTAATACCTCTTTTAAATATACTGCTTGCAAACCCTGATAAATCTCCAATTACACCTCCACCCAAGGCAATCACACAGTCATCGCGATTAAAATTATATTTAAATAATTTTTTTATTATTGCGTTGGTAAAATTCATATTTTTTGATTTTTCACCAGCACTTAAAGTAAATAGGTATTTATTTTTAGATTTTATAGAAGATAAGATTGAACGAATATAAGACTTTGGAATATTTTTATCAGTAATTAATAAAAATTTTTTTGCTTTTGGTATAATTTTTTTTATTTCAGCACCTGTATTATTTAATAAATTTTTACCAATAATAATTGGGTAATTGTTATTATTTAAATTAACTTTAATTATTATTTTTTTCATAAAAATCTATAACTTTTTCAATAATCTTATTCTTACTATTTAAATTACAATTTATTTCATAGTTGGCCAATTTATATATTGGATCTCTATTTTTTTTTAAATTTTTAATACTTTTTTCAATGTTATTTTGATCTACCATCGGTCTTTTTTTAGCATTACGCTTAATGCGGTCAATAATCAAATCATCATTCATGTTAAGCCAAATAGATAAATATTCTTTTAAAATCTTTTTTCTAATAGCATCATTAATAAATGCACCTCCACCTACAGAAATTATTTTTTCTTTATCATTTTTAATTTTTAAGAAAATTTTTTCTTCTAAATCTCTAAAATATTTTTCTCCATTTTTTTTAAAAATTTCAGCAATAGTGAGATTTTCCTCATTTTCTATTAATGTGTCAGTATCTACGAATTCAATTTTTAATTTTTTTGCAACCTCTTTTCCAATGGTACTTTTGCCTGTGCCCATCATTCCAACTAATACTAAACTTTTATGCGTTGCCATTATTGAATGAATAATTTATTAACATAATTCTAATTGAAATATTATATAATTAATTTGTTATGCCTTTTAGAACCTCAATACAAATTATCTTAGCTACAATCGCTGTCTTGATAGCTATCCTTTGTATTCTTTATTACTTTGGTTCAAAAGATATTGTTTTAGAAAAAACAAAAATTATTGAAAAGATTCCAGTAGAGAAATTAAATATAGTTAAATAACAGTCTTATCGAGTTTCTGATCTAACAATTTCATTGTAAGCAGGAACAGTTAAAAAATCTTCAAATTGATTAGCAATTGACATCTCTTCAAACATTTTTGCAGCACGCTCGTAATTGCCTTTTTCAAATTTCTGCTCTCCAACCTCTTTTTTAATCTGGACCATTTCTTCTTTAACTATATTTTTTACGTATGCAGGGTCAATTGTTTTGCCACCAATAGTTTTACATTGATGTCTGTTCCATTGCCAAACCTGTGCTCTTGAAATTTCAGCAGTAGCAGCATCTTCCATTAAATTATAAAGGGGAACACAACCATTTCCACCAAGCCATGCAGCTAAATATTGAATTCCTACAGAAATATTTTTTCTAAGACCTTCTTCAGTAATATCTCCTTTTTCAGCCAATAATAAATCATTAGCTTCAATTTTTTTGCCATTTATTTTGTTAACTTGGTTTGCTTGTGGCATTTTTTCATCGAATATATCTTTTGCAATTTTTACTAAACCAGGGTGAGCAACCCAAGTGCCATCATAACCGTCATTAGCTTCTCTTAATTTATCTTGTTTTACAGCGTCCATTGCTTTTTGATTTAAAGCTTCGTTATCTTTAATTGGAATTTGAGCGGCCATCCCACCCATTGCGTGAGCACCTCTACGATGACATGTTTTAATTAACAATAAACTATATGATCTTAAAAAATGAGAAGTCATTTTAACAATAGATCGGTCTGGTAATAAAAAATCTTTAAAGTTTTTAAATTTTTTAATGTAGCTGAAAATATAATCCCATCTTCCACAGTTAAGACCTACGATGTGATCTTTTAACTCAAATAAAATTTCATCCATCTCAAAGGATGCAAGAATTGTTTCAATCAGAACCGTTACTTTGATTGTTCCGTGCTTGATTCCTAATTTTTTTTGTGCTTCTGTAAATACATCGTTCCAAAGTCTAGCTTCAAGATGACTTTCCATTTTTGGTAAATAGAAATAAGGACCTGTTCCATTTTGTAAAAGTTGTTTTGCGTTATGATAAAAATAAGCAGCAAAATCAAATATACCACCAGAACATTTTTCATTATCAACTAAGAAATGTGCCTCATCTAAGTGCCATCCTCTTGGTCTTACAATAAGCACCGCATGCTTTTCATTTAGTTTATATTCTTTACCTGTGGTCTTATCTGTAAAATTAATTTTTTTACTAATTGCATTCTTCAAATTAATTTGACCTTCTATGACATTATTCCAGGCTGGAGTTGCAGAATCTTCAAGATCCGCCATGAAACAACTGGCCCCCGAATTAAGAGCATTGATAATCATTTTTTGATTAGTAGGACCTGTAATTTCAACTCTACGATCTTGTAAATCTTTTGGTACGCCCAAAATTTTCCAATTTTTTTCTCTAATAGATTTTGTTTCTTCTAAGAAATTAGGACGCCAACCCCCGTCAATTTTTTTTTGAACTTCTTGTCTATGCTTTAATAGGTCAAGTCTTCGCGAATTAAATTTTCTATGTAAATCAGCTATAAACTCCAAACAATCTAAAGTTAAAATTTCTTCGAATTCTTTAGAAATTTTTCCTGTAATAGCGGTATTTTTTGGAAAAGATTTCATATACTGCACAATTTATATATAAACTTTATTGTAACTCAATATTTATAAAAATAAGATTGTTAAATGAATTATTTAGATTTTGAAGACGATATTAAAGCATTAGACCAAAGAGTTCAGGAATTAAAAGCTCCTTATCTTGCAAAAGGAATTACTACAATTGAAAATCCGACAGTTGTTGATGCTGAAAGAAGATTAAATGAAGCACTAGAGAGAGCTTATGGAAATCTTAATCGCTGGCAAAAAACAAAAGTTGCAAGACATGAATTTAGACCACGTTCTATTAATTATATTCAAAAGATTTTTCCAGATTTTACAAATCTATCTGGAGATCGATTATATGGAGAAGACCAATCTGTATTAGCAGGATTTGCAACTCTTGATGGGATTTCTGTTTTAGTTATTGGTCAAGAAAAGGGAAATGATACTCAGTCTCGAATCCAAAGAAATTTTGGAATGATGAGACCCGAAGGGTACCGCAAGAGCATGCGTTTAATGAATCTGGCGGATAGACTTAATATTCCAATTATTACATTTATAGATACGCCAGGAGCTTATCCTGGAAAAGGAGCAGAAGAGAGAGGACAAGCAGAGGCTATTGCTAAATGTATAGAGTGTTGTCTTAATGTAAAAGTTCCAATGATTTCTGTTGTTATAGGAGAAGGCGGCTCAGGAGGAGCCATCGCACTTGCAACTGCCAATAAAGTTTTAATGTTAGAATATTCTGTCTATTCAGTAATATCTCCAGAGGGATGTGCGTCTATTCTTTGGCGTGACCCTAAAAAAGCAAAAGAAGCAGCAGAAGCTATGAAAATTTCTTCACAAGATTTATTTGAAAATAAAATTATTGATGAAATTATTAAAGAGCCAAAAGGCGGAGCTCATCGAAATCACGATGAAATGGTTGCAAATGTTACATCGAGTATTAAAAAAAATTTAAATGAACTAATACAAATATCTCCTGAAGAGCTTATTTATCAACGAAAAAATAGATTTTTAAGCATAGGAAGAGATGTGATGATTACTAAAGAAGAATTCTACAAAGATACACATATCAACACCGTTACCTTTAATCCGTTTAATTGGAAATTATTACTTCAGAATAATCGTAGATTAGTTGCAACAGTTGTTGTTATAGTGATTTTATTTATTTTAGCTTTAATTTTTGCTTAAAGCGCCGCAGCAATTTTTATATTTTTTACCAGATCCACAATTACAAGAAGCGTTTCTTGAGATTTTTTCTTGAACAGGAGGTTGTTGCGATTGGGGCAGTCTATCTTCTTTTGTTACTTGAATATTAATTAAGAACATAATTAAATTTTCTTTAATTTTTGAAAGTAAATCTTTAAATAAATTAAAACTTTCTCTCTTATATTCATCTAGTGGATTTTTTTGACCATAACCTCTAAGACCTATTACTTGTCTTAATTGTTCAAGATATTGTAAGTGACTTCTCCATTCATAATCAAGGTTTTGTAGAAAAATTCTCTTTTCAACATCTTTGTTAATTTCATCTCCAGCAGTAGTAATTCTTGTACTTCTTCTTTGATCAAAGTGATTTTTTAAAAATTCTTTTTGCTCAGAACTGCTTTTCGAGAGCCAAGCATCAAAATCATTATCATCAATTTTAGTTCCGCTTAAACGTTCTGTTTTTGTTTTAATTAATTTTTTTGAATTAATATCAGCACTGTCCCTGTAGTTACGAATTTCACTAATTAAATTTTCTATCATCTCATCAAAGATATCGTTTACTACATTGTAAATATTTTGATTTTTTATTACTCCTAATCTTTGTTCAAAAATCACTTTTCGCTGATCATTCATTACATCGTCGAATTGCAATAACGTTTTTCTAATATCAAAATTTCTTCCCTCAACTCTTTGCTGTGCTTTCTCTAAGGCTTTATTGATCCAAGGGTGATCTATAGATTCTCCTTCTTTAAGACCTAGTTTTTGCAACATAAAATCAATTTTTTCAGATCCAAAAATTCTCATCAGATCATCTTGTAAACTTAAATAAAAAATGGAAGCGCCCATATCGCCTTGCCTTCCAGTTCGACCTCGTAACTGATTGTCTATTCTTCTACTTTCATGACGTTCAGTTCCAACAACGAATAACCCGCCACTAGCTAATACTTTTGCTTTCTCTTCTTCATGCTCTTGTTTAGTTTTCTCAACTAGAATTTTATCATTAGTTCCACCTTCTTTAATCTTAAGATCTAAATTACCTCCAAGTTGAATGTCGGTTCCTCTACCCGCCATGTTTGTTGCAATTGTAACTGCACTAATTCTTCCTGCTTGGGCAATGATACTTGCCTCTTGTTCATGAAATTTTGCATTTAAAACATTATGTTTTATAGATTCTTGTTTTAAAATTTTTGAAATTCTTTCAGATTTTTCAATACTAGTAGTTCCAATTAAAACAGGCTGCTTTTTTTCATTGGCTTCGACAATTTGTTTTATAATTGCATTAAACTTTTCTTTTTCAGTTCTAAAAATTTTATCATTAAAATCTTTTCTAATCATGGGTCTATTCGTTGGCAATTCAACTACATCTAATTTATAAATTTCGTAAAACTCTTCAGCCTCTGTCATTGCAGTTCCGGTCATACCCGAAAGTTTTTCATACAATCTAAAATAATTTTGGAATGTTATTGAAGCTAAAGTTTGATTCTCATTTTGAATTTGAACTCCTTCTTTTGCTTCGATTGCTTGATGTAGGCCATCAGAGTATCGTCTGCCTTCCATAATACGACCCGTGAACTCATCAATAATATAAATTTGATTATCTTTGATGATATAATCCTTGTCCTTGCTGAAAAGCATATTTGCTCTTAAAGACTGATTGATGTGATGAACGATAGATAAATTTTGTGGATCGTAAAAACTAGCACCTTTTAATAAATTTATTTTTCTTAATTTATCTTCAATAAAATCTATTCCTTTTTCCGTTAGCAAAGCGCTGCGATCTTTTTCATCAGTATCATAATGTTCCTTGCTTAATTGATTAACTAATTTGTTGCATAAAAAATATTGAGAAGAATTATCTTCTGTGGGGCCGGAAATAATTAAAGGAGTTCTAGCTTCATCAATTAAAATACTATCTACCTCATCAACAATACAGAAATAATGTTTTCTCTGCACCATCTCAGGAATTGAATATTTCATGTTGTCTCTTAAATAATCAAATCCAAATTCATTATTTGTTCCGTAAGTAATGTCGCATTCGTATTGAGCTTTTCTACTAACATCATCGATACCATTGATGATGCAGCCAACACTGACTCCTAAAAAATTATAAATTTTTGACATCCATTCAGAGTCACGTTTTGCAAGATAGTCATTCACTGTTACAACATGAACGCCTTTTTCCGTTAAGCTATTTAAATAAGCGGGCAAAGTTGCAACTAATGTTTTTCCTTCCCCAGTTTTCATTTCTGAAATATTACCTTGATGAAGAATAATTCCTCCAAGTAACTGCACATCAAAATGCCTTTGTCCTGTAGTTCTAACGCTTGCTTCACGAACACAAGCAAATGCTTCTGGTAAAATTTTGTTTAAATTTTCTCCATTTTTAATTCTTTTTTTAAATTCTTGTGTTTTGTTCTTTAGCTCTTGATCTGAAAGCTTTTGGATTTCAGGTTCTAATGAATTAATTTTTTCAACTAACGGCCTTATCTCAACAAGCTTACGTTCGTTAGACGTTTTAAATATTTTTTTTAAAATGTTTAAACCAGGTATCATTTTGAGATATTATTGCAGATAAATTAAATAGTATAAATTTAACAACTACCTTATAACTGAAAAAATACTAAATAAAATACACATGACTACGCTATTTCAAAATTTTTTTAATAAAAAACAACTTAATAGAGTTACTAAAGATTTTCCCGAGATGCCAAGTATTGATGGGCTGGAGATTTCAACGGTAAGCGCAGGCTTGTATAATACAAATAGAGACGATGTGAGTTTATTTTATTTTCCGGATGGTGCGATATTTTCAGCAGTTTATACAAAATCCTCAACAAGATCTGTTTGTATTGATTGGAATATTAAAGCAAATAAAAAAGACATTAGAGCCTTATTAGTAAATACCAGAAATGCAAACGCATACACAGGCAAACAAGGCTTAAATAGTATTATTGAGTTAGCTAAATTTTTTTTAGATAAGAAAAAAATTTCAAACAAACAAATTTTATTTGCATCCACAGGTGTTATTGGTCAACCATTTCCACTTGCAAAAGTTAAGAACGCTCTTCCAAATTTAATTGAAAAATTAAAAAGACCTATAAAGTTAACTTGGATTAAACAGGCCTTATCTATTATGACTACAGATACATTTGGAAAAATGAGCTGTGCTGTAGTGCAAACTAATAAAGATTTTATAAATATAGCGGGTATTGCAAAAGGTTCAGGAATGATAGCGCCAAATATGGCAACAATGTTCAACTTTATTTTTACTGATGCGAATATCACCCAAGAGGTTTTAAATAAAATGTTGAAAAGAAATACCGAAAATACATTTAATGCTATTACAGTTGATGGTGATACTTCAACAAATGATATGGTTTTGGTTTTCTCAACAAGAAAAGCTAAAAATAGAATTATTAACGATATTAATTCAAAAGCTGCAAAAGATTTTGAAAAGGCGCTTTATGAAGTGATGCTAGACCTTTCAAAGCAAGTTGTTTTAGATGGCGAGGGCGCTAAAAAATTTCTTACTATAAATGTAACGGGCGCTTCGAATGATAAATTTGCAAAAGAGGTTGCTATGTCTATTGCAAATTCACCGCTTGTAAAAACTGCACTTGCAGGAAGCGATCCTAATTGGGGTAGAATTTTAATGGCGATTGGTAAAACTAATGAAAGAGTAAAACAGGAAAAAATTGAAATTAAAATTGGAGATTCTTTAATTACAAAATATGGAATGCAGGTGCCAAGTTACGATGAGCTAAAAGTTAAAAATTATATGCTTGGTGACAATATTATTTTTGATGTAAATTTAAATTTAGGTAAAGGAAAATTTACTGCTTATACTTGTGATTTTAATGCAGAATATATTTCAATTAACGCAGATTATAGATCTTAATTAACCTGTTCCAATAAGAATTCCAGCAGCAAGAACTAACGCTCCTCCGACAACAACTTGAAGTGTTGCTCTAAAAAATGGAGCTTCCATATATTTATTTTGAATCCAAACAATCGCCCACAGTTCAAAGAATACAACAATCATTGCAAGAACAGTGGCTGTCCAAAAATGTGGTATTAAATATGGTAGCGCATGTCCCAATCCACCGACTGCAGTCATAACTCCAGATGCAAGACCGCGTTTTACAGGCGAACCTCTTCCTGAAATTACTCCATCATCAGATACTGCCTCTGTAAGCCCCATGGATATTCCAGCACCAACCGATGCTGCTAGACCAACAACAAAAGTTGTCCAAGTATTTTGTGTTGCAAATGCTGTGGCAAAGATGGGAGCTAAGGTTGAAACAGAGCCATCCATTAATCCAGCTAAACCGGGCTGAACCCATGTTAAAATAAATTGTCTTTTAGAAGTTCTCGCTTCAATTTCTTTTGCATCACCACTTGCGTGCGATTCTATTAATTTATCGGCAAAAGACGTGTGCCCCGCCTCAGCTGCAGCAAGATCACCAAGTAATTTTCTAGTTCCAGCATCAGTTGTTGCTTGAGCTGCCTTTATATAAAAATTATAAGCATCTCTTTCCATCATTTCAGATTCTAATCTAATCCTATCAACACTCAGATTTTTTATAAGCCATACTGGCTTTCGAGCGTAAAAACCTGAAACATGTTCTCTTCTGATAAGAGGAATGTTATCGCCAAATCTTGACTGAAATTTATTAATTAAAATTTTTCTATGGCCGTCTTCAACTCTTGCCATATCTAAAAATATTTTTGCAGTGTCTGGATAATCATTTCTTAAACTCTCCGCGTAGTTTCTGTAAATTGAGGCATCATCTTCTTCTGAAGAAATAGCTAATGCTAATATTTCTTTTTCAGAAAGATCTGAAAATCTTCTTCTATAACTAAAGCCAGGTATCATTAATATTAATTACTAATTTTAAATTTATAAATTAGATTACTTTTAGTTCACGCAAGCCCGCATAAAATTCTTTTGCACCTTCATATCCAAAGTAAACCGAAAGCAACAATAGTAGAATGCTTGAAACTCTAAAGAAAGTACCCACCGGCATTATTTTGGTAATTTTATTTAGACCAAAATAAACAAATACTAGAGCCAATGTGCCAGTAATTGCACCAGCAATCACAGGTATAGTACTGTAAATTGCAGAAGTGAATAAAGCAGCATAAAATAAAACTATTTCAAAGCCTTCTCGTATAATTGCAAAAAAAACTGTAAGAGACAAAAAGAAAGGATTGCCCGTAGAAATAGCTTTATCTACTTTTCCTTCAACATGTTGTTTTGCGTTATGACTAAAATAAGCAACGTAAGCTAACATGCCAGAAGCAATCAACATCACTGAACCTTCAAATAATTCTTGATGAGCGTGTGTTATTGCTGCAATTTTTTTTACAGCCAAAGCAATTAGCAAGGATAAAACTACACCAGCAACTAATCCCCACATGACAGCAGGACGATGATGTCTTGCATTCATTTTATCTAAATATGTGAATACCAGAATAGAAATTAATAAAGCTTCGAATCCTTCTCTAAAAAGAATAAAAAAAGAACTTAAATAAGGAGTTAGTGTTTCAGACATTGTTTTTGAATGGTGTATGATTAATTATTTTCATATTTAATGTCAAATACTAATAAAATAAATACAACCTTTAATTCTGAGTGTTTTAGTAGGAATAGCTATTAATTTTCAAAGATAAAAATAGCTTCAAACTCAATTTGTCGCATTAATTATTTTTCACATAAATAAGTATTTAGCAAAAATAAAATCATAAAAAAAAATAATTTCATTCAAGTACAACTCTAGCATTCTATGTTGTCAATGTAATTACAAATGATTAAAGACTTGATCTTTTGATTGGAACTAAAAAATATTATCTTCTTTTTCTTTAAGATCAGTCAAATGATATTCTAAAGCACGGGCAGACATCTGAACTTCAATTACAAATAAAATAATTGCAATTCCAAATAAAACAACTGCCATTCCAAAACAGTTTAATGAAATATCAGGTTTTTGAATGTAACCAAAAAAAATAGTTAATAAGTTTGAAAATAAAGCAACTCCCGAAAGAGTTTGAATAAGTTTAATAAGTTTTATTCTATAAGTTAAAGTTTTTATTTGAGCAATATAACGTCTGCCCATTACATCTTTTGTATCTATTTTTTTTTTCAATAATTTCAGCATGAATCTTTCTAACTAATGCAGCGCAGCTATTATAACGATGAGTAAAATTGGTCATCATTAACGGTATGGCCGGAAATAGTAATGCTGGATAAATAAAGAAGCTTTCCATTTAAATATTAAAAATAATTATTTTTAAATATCTCTAAAAGTTCCTGTTCTAGGATCTTTTCTTAGCTCTCTAATTTTATTTTTTTTACTACGCGAATAAAGAAATAGTATTGCAGCAATTAAAAAAACTATTAAAGTAATTAAATATTTAGTCATTATTTTGTAAATTAAATGTTAATTATGACTATTCGAACTCAACTACCAGACTAATATAATGCAAATAAGATCGATAATTTTTGTATGTCTTTTAAGCATAACAAGCTTTTTTCCAGTTTTTGCAAATGAGCAGAAGGTTATTAAAGATTTAAAAGAGGGCGGTAAAGTTAATTCTTATTCGCCATTCTGAGGCGCCAGGAACAGGCGATCCTGCACATTTTAATTTAAATGATTGTAAAACCCAAAGAAATTTATCAGCAGAAGGTATTGAGCACGCAAAACGAATAGGTGAATTTTTTAAAAGAAATAATATCTCTTTTGAAAAAGTTTATTCATCCGAATATTGTAGATGCAAAGATACAGCAAGAAACGCATTTAAAGATTTTGAAACTTTTTCTGGTTTAAATTCTACCTTTGCAGATCCAAGCAAAACACCCTGCATATATGAAAAAAACTAAAGAATTTATTGAAAAATTAGATAAGAATAAAAATTATATATTTGTTGCCCATCATACAACAATTCGAAGGACTAGCAAGATACATTTGCAAGTTCTGGTGAGATGATCATAGTCGATAGATCTTATAAAGTTATCAGTCACCTTTAAAGTTAATTAGCATACCTCATTTTCCAATATTGCATTAGTTAGTTATGCATTTTGGATATAAAATTTTTTACATGAATTGGGAAAAGCTAAAAGTTTTTAAAAAAGTCGCTAAAGCAGGCAGTTTTTTAACAGCATCGAAGCAGGATAATAAATCCCAATCAACTTTTTCACGTGCTGTGATGGATTTAGAGAAAGAAATAAATCAAAAACTTTTTAATAGAACAAGCAAAGGAGTTATACCAACTTTGCATGGCAATACACTTTTAGATTTAGTTAATGATTTCTCCAATAAACTAAATCAATTTAAAAATAATATTAGAAAAAATTAATTTTTTTTTGTTATGCATTTTGATCATATCTGAATCATTGAATGGTCATTTCATTTTAAAAAAAATCTTTGTTATTACATTATTAATTTAAATAAACAGTAACAGGGAGTATTATGAAACTAATCACTGCGATCATAAAACCTGAACAAGCAGATAATGTTAAGATAGCTCTTAACAAAATTGGCGTTGTTGGGTTGACGATGACAGATGTCAAAGGATATGGCAGGCAGAAGGGTCATACAGAATTTTATCGAGGTTCTGAATATGAAGTTGCCTTTCTTCCTAAAACAAAACTAGAAATAGCGGTCTCAAATAAGAAATATAAAAATGCTTTAGAGACTATTCTTAAAACTGCGAAAACTGGAAAAATTGGTGATGGAAAAATTTTCGTAACTAATTTGACCGAAGTTATTCGTGTTCGAACAGGTGAAAAAGGAGATAAAGCAATATGATTAAAATAATGTCAAAGATTTCATTGTTTTTAATAATCTTACTACAATCAAGTTTAGCTTTTGCTCAAGCTAAGCCAGTCTTGAATCCAGGAGATGCTTCTTGGATGCTTAACAAGCACCGCGCTTGTACTATTAATGACTATTCCAGGTCTTGCTTTGTTTTATGGAGGATTAGTTGGTAAGAAAAATATCGTCTCAACAATTAGTCAATCATTTATGATTACATGTGTTGTAACGTTGGTGTGGTTTATTTGTGGATACTCACTTACGTTTGGAGAAGGAAATTTATTTATCGGTGACTTTTCAAAAGCTTTCTTAAAAGGAGTAGAAGTTGCTGGTTTAACCTTAACAATTCCTGAGACAGTGTTTGTTTGTTATCAATTAACTTTTGCAATTATTACAGTTGCTCTGATTTGCGGTTCTATAGTTGAGCGTATAAACTTTGCGGCTCTATTTATATTTGTAATATTGTGGAGCATTTTGGTTTATGCACCAATTGGACACATGGTTTGGGGAGGTGGTTACCTCTCTAAAATGGGTGTTTTAGATTTTGCTGGCGGAACCGTTGTTCACATAAATTCTGGAATTGCCGGTTTAGTTGCTGCTCTCGTTATTGGAAAACGAAAATCAAAAGCTCGTCCACACAACGTTGCACTAACAATGATAGGAGCTTCTATGCTCTGGGTGGGTTGGTTTGGTTTTAATGCCGGTTCAGCAGTTGCTGCAAATGGAAGTGCTGGAATGGCGATGCTGGTAACTCAAATTGCTGCAGCAAGCGCTGGTATTGCTTGGATGTTAGCAGAGTGGTTTTCAGGTGAGAAAAAACCAAGTCTACTTGGATTGTGTTCTGGTGCAGTTGCAGGTCTAGTTGCGATTACTCCAGCCGCAGGATTTGTTAATCCAATGGGCGCATTTTTCATCGGACTAATCTCAGGCGTTTTATGTTTCCTTGCTTGCACAAAATTAAAGAGTGCACTTGGTTACGATGATGCTTTAGACGTTTTTGGTATTCATGCTTTTGGCGGCGCTGTAGGTGCAGTGTTGACAGGCGTGTTTGCTACAAAAGCAATTGGAGGAGTTGAAGGCGGATTCGATCAAGTTAAATTACAATTTTTAGGTGTTGGCGTGACAGTAATTTATACGACTGTTGTGACTTACATTATTTTAAAAGTTGTAAATTTAATTACGCCTTTAAGAGCTTCGGATACTGAAGAAAGAGAAGGTTTAGATCTTTCTCAGCATGGAGAACAAATAAGCTAAGTTATAACCCCTTTATAAACTTACTTAATTGAGGCCCAGATTAAATTCTGGGCCTCTCCCTTAAGAATAAAAATAATTTAAATTTCTATAACACCGCCGAGCTCAACTGTTCGCTCTTTTGGAATTTTATAATATTCAGTTGCACCCATCATAATGCGGTGCATGAAAATAAATAATCTTGTTACAATTGAAGGATCTTTTGCAATCACTTTAACTTTTCCTACAAAGAAAGAAGTTTCTTCCATATTAAATTTAAATTCATTAGCTCTAAGTAATGCAAGAACTCTTGGAATATTAGGTTCTTCTTGAAAACCATAGCGAACTACGATGGTATAAAAATTAGATCCTAAATGTTTAACAATTAAGCGTTCATCATTTCTAAGCTTTGGAAAGTTCTCAAAATGTAAATGCATACATACAATTCGTTTATGCAAAATTTTATTATGCTTTAGATTATGCAGCATAGCCATTGGTACAACAGAAAGATTAGGCACAAAGAATATTGCGGTACCAGAAACTCTTTTAACTTTAATTTTATTTCTCTTTAATTGAGAGATGAATTGACTAATTTTAACTGAACCTTGCCAACGAGCTGCCAACATGCGGTCTCGTCCAATAATCCAGCTTAACATAACCGTTAATAATACTGCTGCAATTACAATTGGCAGCCAACCCCCGTCAAAAAATTTTACTAAATTTGAAGAAAGAAAAACAACATCAATAATGAGCAGAACTAAAAATAACGGAATAAAAATTAATTTATTCCATTTTCTAACAGTTATTAGCAAGAAAGTTGCAAGAATAGTATCTACCAACATCGCACCAGTTACTGAAATCCCGTATGCGTGTGATAAATTTTCAGAATTTTTAAATCCTAAAATTAATAATACAACACCTAAAAATAAAAAAAGATTTATTTTAGACAAATACACTTCACCATATTCTTTATCGGATGTGTGTTTAACTCTTAGTCTTGGAATATAACCAAGCTGAACAGCTTGACTCGTAATTGAAAACACTCCAGAAATTACTGCTTGCGATGCAATGATTGTTGCAGTAGATGCTAAATTTTGTAAATGGAATTAACGCCCAATCTAGAAGCAAGTCTATAAAATGGGTTATCAATCGCTTTAGGATCTGCAATTAATAAAGCTCCTTGACCAAAATAATTTAATAGTAATGCTGGGAAAACGATTAAGAACCAAGAAAATTTTATAGGAGATCTTCCAAAGTGACCCATGTCTGAATACAAAGCCTCACCTCCAGTGATCGCAAGAACAATAGTTCCTAAGATTGCAACAGATACACCTTGGTGATTAAGCAAAAAATTTACGCCATACGCTGGGTCCAATGCTCTTAAGATTGAAGGCTTATCAATAATCTCAAGCAGTCCTAAATATCCAATCGTTGCAAACCACACCAACATAATAGGACCAAAGAATGCTCCAATTTTACTTGTACCAAATTTTTCAATAGCAAATAAAATCGAGACAAGTGCTATTGAAATATAAATAACGTATTTGCTAAGCTCAGGAGAAACAACTTTTAAACCTTCAACAGCGCTGAGAACGGAAATCGCCGGAGTAATTAAACTATCACCAAAAAATAGTGCAGCACCTAAAGTACCAAGAATAATAACAAACCAACGTGTTTTAGAAGTTTTTGATTTTTTTTCTATTTTTCTGAGAAGCAATGCAGTTAAAGCAAAGACACCACCTTCTCCATGGTTGTCTGCTCGCATGATAATTAAAATATATTTAATTGAGACAACAATAATTAATGCCCAAGTAATTAATGATAAAACTCCAAGCACAGACGAAGCAATACTAGCGCCAGATCCTTGAGTAGCCTCAACAGAAAGTTTAAGGGCGTACAGTGGTGATGTTCCAATATCTCCAAAGACAACACCAAGCGCTGCAATAATTAAAAGAGGTAAACTTCTGCCGTTACCATTTTTATTATTCATGAAGGGGCTTTATATATAATTTAATAGATAAGAGTATTTGTTTTGAAAGCTTAAATTATCATTATTCGCTAATATCCATTATATATAAGAGAGACCATTATTTAAAGACAGGGTATATAACTGTACTATTGTATTATTTACACTTAAAACGGGAAGACTTAATTTAAAAACTCGTAACTCTCCAGAGATGAATACCCGCTACAAAATTTTTTCAAAAGGATGTCTTGATGTTATCCCACTTCTTATTCCAGTAGTTCCTTTTGGTGTTATTTTTGGCGTTATTGGAATTGAATCTGGACTTGGTCCTACAGTCACCTTCTTAATGTCGATTATTATTTTTGCAGGCTCATCCCAACTTGCATTCGTGCAACTCTACACGGGTGGGGCAACAACCTCAGTGATTGTATGTTCTGTTGCAATCGTAAATTCACGCCACTTTTTATATAGCGCTGTGATCGCTCAATATTTAACAAAAGTGAAATTATTTTGGAAAATTATTTTATCTTACTTTTTAACAGATCAAGCTTTTATCGTTTCACAGAAATATTTCAAAGAACAGCCAAAAAATAAAGATAGGCATTATCATTTATTAGGATCTGGATTTATATTATGGTTTGTTTGGCAACTTTCTACAATTGCTGGAATTGTTTTAGGAGAAGTTATTCCAAAAGAATTAAATCTAGCATTTGCGGTACCTTTAACTTTTATTTCTTTAATTATTGTAGATATTAAAAAAATAGATCATTTGATTGTCGCAATTACTTCAGGAATTTTTGCGATTATTTTTTTTAATCTGCCACTTAGAACTTATATTATTGTTGCAGCAGCCGCTGGCATTTTAGTTGCATATGGATTGTCTCACACAAAACTTTATAGAAAATAAAATGATTTGGACTACATTAATACTTGCTGGACTTGTCACTTTTTTTACTCGCTTTTCGATGATTGCATTACTAAAAAAAGATTACTTTAGTCCAAGAGTAAAAATAGTTTTAAGTTATGTGCCTAGTGCAGTTTTTCCAGCAATTATTTTTCCAGCTGTATTTTTAAATTCCACAGGACAATTAGTATTTTTAGATAATCCAAAAGTTTTAGCAGCACTGGCTGCAGTGCTGGTTGGTTATTTAACAGAAAGTGTGATAGCAACGATTCTGTTAGGTCTTGGAGTTTTGTGGTTGTTAATATTTTTTATTTAATTTAATGCTGCGCGCTATATTTGTTATTTTCTTTTTTCAGCTTTTAGGAGAGGCTTTAAAAAAATTTTTTGAAATGCGCATACCAGGTCCAGTGATAGGACTTATTCTTCTTCTCATTACATTAATATTTTTAAAACGATTTAAAGCAACAGCTATTGCTAATTTAAAAAATGATGTGGTAAATACTTCAAATTATATTTTAGGTTATCTATCACTTTTATTTGTTCCAATCGGAGTTGGTGTTGTCATGCATCTTTCTTATTTAGAAAATAATTTATTTAAAGTTTTACTTATTGTTTTTATCTCAACTATTTTAACCATTGGACTTACAGCATTTTTAATGGAGAAAATTAACAAACGAATTAATAAGAAATGATCCAAAAAGATAAACTTTATAGTATTTGGGTTTATTTGCAGGCAGAACCTTTGTTTTGGTTAACTCTTACTATTGGTTCTTATTTAATAGGCGATTATTTTTATAAAAAATCAAAACTATTTCCACTCGTTAATCCAGTTGCGATTTCAATCTTTATTGTATCATTGGCATTAATTAATTTAGATATTTCGTATGAGAGGTACTTTGACGGTGCTAAATTTATTCACTTTATGTTGGGACCTGCAACTGTTGCGCTTGCTATTCCAATTTATAAACAATTTAAAGTAATACAAAAAGAAGCGCTAAGTATTTCAATCTCACTTATTACTGGAAGTTTATTTGCAATTATTTCTACATTTATTTTATGTGAAATTTTTAAAATAGATGATCAAGTTTTATTCAGTATGTTGCCAAGAAGCGCAACCGCACCTATTGCCATGGGTATTTCAGATTTAATTGGAGGAATTCCTTCGCTAACAGCCATTATAACAATTTTAACAGGAATTATGGGCGCTTCTTTTGGAACTTTTGCTTTAGATTTTTTAAAATTAAAAGATATGTCAGCAAGAGGTTTTGGATTAGGTCTGGCTTCGCATGGAATTGGAACTGCAAGAGCTATGAGTAGAAATGAAACAGCAGGAGTTTTTGCAGCTTTAGCACTTGGTTTAAATGGTATTGCAACCGCAATATTAGTTCCATTATTATTTAAATTATTAAATCTTTTTTAAAATTTCTCTCCTAAAAAGTGTATTGCTAGCTTCATTGTAAGTAGTAAATTTTGAGGAGGGGAGATCTAATGATTAATAAACAAAAACAATCAAGAAGAGATGCTTTAAAAATGGGAGTTGCGGCAATAACAGTGGCAGGAACTGCAGCAATATCATCCGCAGCCTCAGCACAAACAAAAAGTCCATTTGCAGTTAAATCAACTTTTATTCCAATTGTTGATAGCAAAGATTTATTTCCGGTGCGAAGGATTTATTGTATCGGTAGAAATTATGCAGCGCACTCAAGAGAAATGGGGTCAGACCCAACAAGAGAACCTCCTTTCTTTTTTCAAAAACCAACAGATGCTATTCAAAATGTAAAACCTGGTACAGTGGGTGATCATCCTTATCCAAGCTTGACTAAAAATTATCATTATGAAGTTGAATTGGTTGCTGCTTTAAAATCGGGTGGTAAAAATATTCCAATAGATAAAGCTTTAGACCATGTGTTTGGTTACGCATTAGGATTGGATATGACTAGACGTGATTTACAACGCGCTTTAGCAGATGAAAAAAAACCTTGGGAAATTGGAAAATCTTTTGATTATTCAGCTCCTATTGGACCTATTCATTTAGTTTCAAAAGTTGGTCATTATAAGGATGGAAATATTTCTTTGGCAGTGAACGATCAAATCAAGCAGAAAGCTAATCTAAATCAAATGATCTGGTCTGTTGCCGAGCAAATCTCTAAATTATCTGAGGCTAATGAATTGTTTCCAGGGGATATTATATTTTCAGGAACACCAGAAAATGTAGGTCCAGTGGTTAAAGGCGATGTAATTGTTTGCAAAATTGATCGTCTGCCAGATCTGTCAGTAAAAATAGTTTAGTTTTAATAAAAATTATTATTAATATTTTTTGAAATGGCTTTAAAAAATACATTATCTAGTTATGGGTTCGTTAGTAAGAACTTTCATTGGATTATGACATTCGTTATCTTATTAAATTTTTCCTTAGGTTTTTTTATGGGAGATTTAGATAAAGGCCCTTTACGTTTTTTTATATTTAACCTTCACAAATCTTTAGGAATTTTAATAATAATTTTAATTATTTTAAGACTTTTTTGGAGACTTATTAATTTAGTGCCAACGCCTTTATCACAAAGTTATTTGCTAAATAAATTATCTAAGTTTGTTCATTATTTTTTTTATTTTATTTTATTAGTGGTGACTTTTAGTGGATGGACTTATTCATCAGCTAGAGGAGGACCCATAAGTGTATTTGGATTATTTTCTGTCCCAGCACTTGTTGAAAAAAATGATGAAATAGCAAAAATTGCTATAAATATTCATACCTTGTCTGTTTATGTATTTATTATCTTTGTAGCAATACATATTTTGGCAAGCTTATATCACCATTACTTTTTAAAAGATAAAACTCTGAAAAGAATGTGGTTTGAAAGATCTAATTGATTAAGTATTTATTTTTATTTTTATTTTTCTGCACAAATTCTTTTACATATTCGTGTCCATTTTGTCGACCAGAAATTAAGATAACCCATCTTGGTTCCATTTTTTCATCAATGCAGGTTTGACATAAAAA
>CBDDZE010000005.1:0-115452 GCA_965235815.1 Candidatus Pelagibacterales bacterium
ATACTGGCAGTATTTTAAGCAGCTTGATTAAATTTTTTCCTTAGTATCAGTTTTTTTTAAGTATATTTATGAAGAACAAGTTTGTTTTGATTATTAATTGATATTAATGTAATGAAAAAAATATTTTCTTTTTTAATAATAGTTCTTTTTCTAAATTCTTGCGGAACTAGTCCAAATGTCGTGTCTGGCAATGATGCTCAAAAATTACTTACTACTCAAATTGCGACAGTGATTGATGTTCAGCCAGTTACTATTCAAGGTAAAAATTCTGAAGTTGCAGCGGGCGCAGGTGCAGTGCTAGGAGGAATTGCTGGAAGAACTACAGATGGTAAATATAGAGAATTAATAACAGCTGCGGGTGCAATTTTTGGAGCAGTGATTGGTTATTATGCTCCAGCTAAATTAGGGGAACATAATGGATATCAATATACTTTAAATCTTGAAAACGAACCCAAACCGTTAACGGTGATACAAGGCTCAAACAATAAAGAAGATACAGGATTTAAAGTTGGGCAAAAAGTTTCTATCGTATTTGGCAAAGATAACGTTAGAGTGCTGCCAACTAATATAAAATAGATTAGCCTAAATAATCCTTTTTACCAATTTCCACACCACCGTGCCTAAGCAGATTATAGGCAGTCATAATGTGAAAATAAAAATTTGGAATTATCCAGGTTACTAAATAATCTTCTGCTTTAAATTCAAAGTTTTTGTCCCTAATAGTAAATTTAATTTCCTTTTGTTCAGTACCTTTTAGATGTTCAGGCTTAATTTTTGCTAAATATTCTATTGTTTTTTTGATGCGCTCTTGTAAGTCAAAAAAAGAATTTTCAGCATCGTCAAACTTTAATAACTCAACACCCGCTATCCTTCCAAAGCCGTGTCTTACCTGATCTGTTGCAATCTGAATCTGTTTAATTAGATTAAACATATTTGGAAATAGCCTTGCCTCTAATAAAGCTTTAGGCTCAATTTCTTTAGCTTTCGCATAATCTTCAGCTTTTTTTAAAATAACTGAAGTGTTTGTTAACATTTTTTTAAATTGAGCTATCGAGTTTTCATACATAGACATAAGTAAATTTATTCCTTCATTTCTTGGTTAATTCTATTTTTTTGGAATTTATCATTCATTCGTTTAATTCTTTTACTGGTACTGTACTCGAACCAAGCTGGATTGATAGCGTGCACAAATGCAGTAACAAAAGACCATAAACATTTAAGCCCAATTTTCATGGCAAAAAACATGTGTTCAAAATAGCCTTTATTAGCAATTTCTAAATGTCTTTTGATTTTATTGAGCATATTTAGTTAATACTCATATTATATACTTAGTATATCAAATTAAACAATTGCAAGTACCCAATAAAAATTTTATTTTATTAACCGACATTCAAACTGAGAAAATTATAATCATATATTTGTTAATGGATTTAAATAAATTTATTGCAAATTTAATCTTGGATATAAAAAATTAGATGCAATTAAAATTGATATAGATGGCGATCAGTTAATATTAAACAATAAGATTTTCGCGATTAATTAATCTAAAATCTTTTCGTAGCCGTTAAAACTAAAAAAGTTCTATTATCAAGATCGGATTGATTCCAAGTAACCCATTTATCGAGCATTGTTTTGTGGGCAGCTAATTCAAGATTTGTTCCAAATAAATCTTTTGAAACTCCAACAGAATAAGTTTTGGAATAATTATTCCATCTTAAATAATCCACGTTTCCAATAAAGGGACCAAAATTATAATTTACCCCCGGATTAATTCCGTATTTCTGATATTCATATTTTATTGAATTAATAGTAGCTCTATTAGCGCCCGTATCATCTAAATAGGTATAAAAATAAAATGCTAAATTTTCGTCAGATCCATACTGAAATTTGGCTTGATAATAACTACTGATATTACTGCCAGGACCATGATCACGCATGCAAGATTGATAGCTTAAATCTACTTGCACCAAAAAAAATACATCTTTGAATCCAGGAGCTATACAGTTTTCATATTTATAATGAGCACCAGAAGCATTTTTATCAGAAGCATTTTGTCTTATTGAGTCAAACAAATATACTTTGTAAGGACTTTCGTAAGTAACAAAAAAATTTACCCCAGGCTGATTTCTATTAGTAGAAGTATTGGATCTTACACCGTAAGTCTCAGATTGAATTTGTACTCCTGCAAACAAATCTCCATATGCACCTAAACTTGTTCCGGTTGCAGACTGGGAGAATGCAGAGTTAATGCTAACTAAAAATAAAACATATTAATTCTATTAAAGAATTTTTTTATGACATGATCTTTTTAACAATAAAAAGTCATTAAAAACAAACAAAAGTTATTAAAAACAAGTTTAAAGACATATGTGTAAAAGATAGATAGACATAATTTTCGACTTTTCTGTATACTTTATCATCAAATTTAATGGTTAAAATTTTAAGAAGTATAATACTGCTTTTGCTCATTTATGCTCCTGTTAAGGCTAGTCAGACTTCAGAAGAGCAATTAGTTGCGAAGTTTGAACATGTAATAGCCCCGCCAAAAAATATAAATGACGTTATTAGATTGCTAGATTCAGCAAACCAGATCTAGAAAAAGTAAGAAAATATCAAGAGCTTGTAAAATCTTCACCAGAATCAAATTTTACTAAATTACAAACTTATGAATATTCAAAAGAAAAATTTGCAGCAGTAGAAAACCTTGGCTTAATCAAAGAGCTTGATCCTGTTTGTAAGTTAAATTTAGAATCTGCAGATTTGCAAAATAAAGAGCAGTATTTAGACGCTCAAATGATTTGTATTAACGCGGATTTTTTACAAGGGAATTATTCGAAAATGCAAGCTCGAATTAAAGAGGCATTAGATCATCCATATTTTGTAGAAAATGATTTTGGTGGTTGGAAACTTGCAATTTTATCTCTGCAAATAAATGCGTTTTGTATAATGGGAGATACTGAGTCTGCAGAAAAGATTTTGCCTCAATTAGAAAATACATTAGCTAAATTAAGATATTCTAAAAGTTGGTCCAGAGTGAGAAACCATTGGATTTACCAAGCAGAAAAAGCAAAAGGTTCTTATTTTTTAACAGTGGGTAAATTTGATCTCGCTGAATCAAGTTTTAAAAAAGCATATTTGTCCACTGAAAAAATATTAAATGATTCAGATTATGGAAATGTGGATACTACACGAAGAGCTTTTTCTAAAGAAACAGTTCTTACTAATAAAGCAGACGCTCCTTAATCTATTGGCTCGCACATTAAGAAATCAAGGAAAATTAATTGAAGCAGAACATCGTGATCGTGAATCGTTAAGAACAGTTTTAACTATAAGCGGAAGAAATAATTTTAGAGTCGTTACAATATTAAATTCAATTTCTTTAGATTTGTCAGAACAAGGCAGAGGTCATGAAGCAAATGTTTTAGCAGAATATGCTTTAAAGGTTGCGCAGGAGAGCGGATTATCGAGAACATCACCAAAATATCTTGATATCGTTAATGCCTATGCTGCCTCATTAGTTAATGTTGAAAAATATAATGAAGCACTAGCACAATTTGAAGTAATTAGATCAACAATCTATTCTGATGAATTATTAAAAAATTTACAAAAAATATGATTTAGATGAAGTCGTATGCTTCAATATTTACTAATAACTATTCTAAAGCCGAAACAATATGCTCAAGTCACTATTTAGTTACGAGAGAACAAAAGTTGGAGACTAAGCATTCACGCACTGCTTTTGCTCAGGCTTTTTATGCAGTTAGCTTTAGATGAACAAAATAGAAATAGAAGAAGCTAAAGAAAATTTTGCAAGACTCAATTCCATTACTTATTGAATATGATAAGAAATGATAGTGAAAGCTCAAACTATTAAGTTTAAAAAATCTCAAAGAACGATTTAAAATAATAACCGAGATCTTATATTAACTTGTTATTTGATGAAGCTAAGCTCAGAACAAAAACTCTGATTTAAGTTCTATTAATCAAGCTTTTCTTATTAGCCGATATTTGCAAGAGGCAGTTCAGTTCAAAAAGCATGTAGCACAAAGTACTGCTAGAACAAGTTTTAAGGATAAAAGATTAGCAGAACTTGCAAGAAGTGAGCAAGATCTTCAAAGAAAAATTAACTCTTTAAATGAATTACTTTTAAATATTTCCCAAGCAGGCGGATCCTCTTCTAACTCAGGAGAAAATTAGATAATGATATATCAAACGCCAGATCCGAAAGAGATTCTGTTAAAAAAGATATCGAAAATAAATATCCAGAATATTTTGATTTAGTCGAACCAAAACCTATTACAATTGAAAAAACCGCAAAAATTTTAAATCAAAATGAAGTTTTGGTAACATGGTATTTTGGTGAAAGACAAAGTTTTGTTTGGGCAATCCACCAAAACGGATTAAGTAATTTTGCAAATATCAATCTAACAAAAAAAGATATTTCACGGGATGTAAAAATTTTACGCAAAGCTTTAGATCCAGGAGTATCAAGTGTTGAAGATATCCCCCCATTCGATGTTATTCTTTCAAATAAATTATATTCTCAAATTATAAAGCCTATCGAGCAAAGTTTGTCTGGTAAAAATTTATTAATCTCAGTACCACACGAGTCTTTAGCGCAAATTCCAATATCAGTGTTATTAACAGAAAAAATTAACCAGCCACCTAAAGGTTCTGCTGCTTTAAAAGATTATCAAAATGCACCATGGTTAATTAGAAAGATTGCAATTTCTCAATTACCATCTGTTAATGCACTTGCTGCACTAAGGGGTGCAAAGATTGAAAGAAATGACGCTCAAAGCTTTATTGCATTTGCAGATCCTTATTTTAGCAAAGCACAGGCAAATAATGCATTAGCAAAAATTGAAACTGCTCAAGTAGTTAATACTCGAGGCAAGCCCCTTAATTTAAGAAGTGTACCAAAAACTTCAAATGTAAGTTCAGCTGAGTTAGCACTTTTACCTGGTTTACCAGACACAAGCATTGAGGTTAATGAAATAGCAAAAGTTTTAAATGCAAAACCTGAGGATATATATTTAAATCAACATGCAAGTGTAAAAAAAGTTTTAGAAACAGATTTTTCTAAGAAAAATATTATTATGTTTTCAACGCATGGTCTTGTTCCAGGAGAATTAAACGGTTTAACCCAACCTGCTTTGGCACTATCATCACCGGACGTTACGGGAGAAAAAGATAGCGATGGATTATTAACTATGGATAAAATTTTAGAATTAAAATTAAATGCAGATTGGGTTGTTTTATCAGCTTGTAATACCGCATCTAGCGATAATAGTTCTGAAGCAGTTTCAGGACTTGGAAGAGCTTTCTTTTATGCTGGTGCACGAGCTTTACTAGTTTCAAATTGGCCTGTTGACACAGTTTCTTCTAGAGAACTTATGGTTGATCTATTTAAAAGACATAATAATCAAGAAAAAATATCAAAACCAGAAGCCTTAAAACAGGCAATGCTTAATATTGCAGATAAAGGAGCAGCTAGAATTGGAAATACAAACGTAGTAAGTTACTTTTATAGTCACCCATTATTTTGGGCACCATTTGTGGTAGTGGGAGATTAAAATATTTAGATAAAATGAAAAAAATACTTAGACTTATTCATAATAGGAACTGTTTTAATTACTACAAAGAGGAAAAGAGATTTGAAGGCTTTTAATTTTATTTTTAGTTTAATTTTAAGCGTTTACTCAAATACACCACCAGATCAGACAAATGATAAAGATTTAGTTTCTTTAATTAATAAAGTTCCACCGCCACCCAAAAGTATTAATGATGTAATAAAACTTTTAGATAACAGCAAAGCTGATGTGCAGTCAGTTGAAAAATATAAGCAGATTATAAATTCTACTCCGGATCCAAATTTAAAAGGAGTTCAATTATTTGAATATCATCAAAGAAAATTTGAGGCTTTAGAACAGTTAGGATTAGTAAAAGAATTAGAACAGAATTGTCTTAAAGGAATTGAAATTACTCAAGAGCTTTCTAAAGATTTAAATACTGATACTGCAAATGATCTTTATTTAAATGCAGAAATAAATTGTCTTAATTTTCACAGCATTGAAGGTGACAGGCAAAAAGCTTTAGATAGAATCGAAAAAGTTTTAAAACATCCCCATGTTCAAAAAATGAGTGGTTTTCAATTGACCCTTTTATATTTTAAAATTGATAATTTGACTTGGTTAGGTGATTTAAATTCAGCAAAAGAAGTTTCAAACGATATAGACCGACTAATTAGCAGAATGAGAGGTTTTAGAAGTTGGACGGACTGGGGTTATCATTGGACCTATCAAGCTGAATCTGCAAAGGGACATTATTTAATGCTAGCAGGAAAAGCTTCAGAGGCTGAATTAAGTTATGCAAGAGCTCTTAATGCCATGGATATAAGAATTAAGTATAACAATATAGCCGGTAACAATCCTAATGCTAAACTTAATCAAAAAGAACAAATGCTTTCATTTAAAGCTTACATGTTATCATTGGTTGCAAATTCATTACAGGCGCAAAAAAAATTAATAGAAGCAGAATATTACCATAGAGAAAGTCTAAAGATTTATTTAGGGTTGGGAGGAAAAAATAGCATAAGGGTCGCACGTCAAATTGCTCGTTTATCAAGCGTTGTTACAGAACAAGGAAGATTTGAAGAAGGAAATATTTTAGCACAATACTCACTTAAGAGTTATATTGAGGCAGGACTTCCAGATAAAGCTTTAAATGTTATTTCATCAAAAAAAGCTGTTGCAAGCACACTTGTTAATATTGAAAAATATTCCGAAGCATTGAATTATTTCACTGCAATTAAATCAACAATAAATTCAGATGAATTTTTAAAAAAATATTTTGGAGAATTGGGTGATTTAGATGAAGTAGTTGCATTAATATTTACAAAAAATTTTCAAAAGGCAGAAACAGTTGCTCAATCAATTTTTGAAAACGAAAAGAGCAAAGTTGGATCTAATCATCCAAGAACGGTTCTGGCCCAAGCTTTTTACGCGGTTACTCTACAAGAACAAAAAAAAATAGAAGAGGCCAAGAAAAACTTTAAAGAAGCAATCCCTTCGCTTATTGAACAGATACGAAATGATAGCGAAACCTCAAATATTAGTAAAAAATCTCAAAGAAGATTCAGTCTTATTGCTGAATCCTATATTAATCTATTATTTGCTGAGGCAAAACTTGATAAAAACTCTGAAAAAATCCTAGTTAGCGAAGCCTTTTTATTAGCAGATTTAGCAAGGGGAAGTTCAGTTCAAAAAGCATTAGCACAAAGTACTGCTAGAACAAGTTTTAAGGATAAAAGATTAGCAGAACTTGCAAGAAGTGAGCAAGATCTTCAAAGAAAAATTAACTCTTTAAATGAATTACTTTTAAATATTTCCCAAGCAGGCGGATCCTCTTCAACTCAGGAGAAAATTAGAAATGATATATCAAACGCCAGATCCGAAAGAGATTCTGTTAAAAAAGATATCGAAAATAAATATCCAGAATATTTTGATTTAGTCGAACCAAAACCTATTACAATTGAAAAAACCGCAAAAATTTTAAATCAAAATGAAGTTTTGGTAACATGGTATTTTGGTGAAAGACAAAGTTTTGTTTGGGCAATCCACCAAAACGGATTAAGTAATTTTGCAAATATCAATCTAACAAAAAAAGATATTTTACGGGATGTAAAAATTTTACGCAAAGCTTTAGATCCAGGAGTATCAAGTGTTGAAGATATCCCCCCATTCGATGTTATTCTTTCAAATAAATTATATTCTCAAATTATAAAGCCTATCGAGCAAAGTTTGTCTGGTAAAAATTTATTAATCTCAGTACCACACGAGTCTTTAGCGCAAATTCCAATATCAGTGTTATTAACAGAAAAAATTAACCAGCCACCTAAAGGTTCTGCTGCTTTAAAAGATTATCAAAATGCACCATGGTTAATTAGAAAGATTGCAATTTCTCAATTACCATCTGTTAATGCACTTGCTGCACTAAGGGGTGCAAAGATTGAAAGAAATGACGCTCAAAGCTTTATTGCATTTGCAGATCCTTATTTTAGCAAAGCACAGGCAAATAATGCATTAGCAAAAATTGAAACTGCTCAAGTAGTTAATACTCGAGGCAAGCCCCTTAATTTAAGAAGTGTACCAAAAACTTCAAATGTAAGTTCAGCTGAGTTAGCACTTTTGCCTGGTTTACCAGACACAAGCATTGAGGTTAATGAAATAGCAAAAGTTTTAAATGCAAAACCTGAGGATATATATTTAAATCAACATGCAAGTGTAAAAAAAGTTTTAGAAACAGATTTTTCTAAGAAAAATATTATTATGTTTTCAACGCATGGTCTTGTTCCAGGAGAATTAAATGGCTTAACCCAACCTGCTTTGGCACTATCATCACCAGACGTTACAGGAGAAAAAGATAGCGATGGATTATTAACTATGGATAAAATTTTAGAACTAAAATTAAATGCAGATTGGGTTGTTTTATCAGCTTGTAATACCGCATCTAGCGATAATAGTTCTGAAGCAGTTTCAGGACTTGGAAGAGCTTTCTTTTATGCTGGTGCACGAGCTTTACTAGTTTCAAATTGGCCTGTTGACACAGTTTCTTCTAGAGAACTTATGGTTGATCTATTTAAAAGACATAATAATCAAGAAAAAATATCAAAACCAGAAGCCTTAAAACAGGCAATGCTTAATATTGCAGATAAAGGAGCAGCTAGAATTGGAAATACAAACGTAGTAAGTTACTTTTATAGTCACCCATTATTTTGGGCACCATTTGTGGTAGTGGGAGATTAAAATATTTAGATAAAATGAAAAAAATACTTAACTTATTCATAATAGGAACTTTTTTTGTATTTTTGCAAAGCACAGCTATTTCAAAAGATTTCAAAACAATAATTAAAGATTTAATAACAATTAAAGAAGCTCAACTTCCAAATGCTAAGGGAGAACTAAAAACAAGAGGAATTTCAAGAGGGCCAGGCATTAAAGTTATATCCCCCGATGTAAATATTGCAGAAGTTAAAGCTGAGATAAGAACTCCTTTTGATTTAAAGGTTGCTTTTGAACCTAGAGGAGGAGTGAAGATAGATCCAAATTCAGTTAAAATTACTTATTTAAAATTTCCTTACATAGACCTTACTGATAGATTAAAACCCGGGATATCAGAAAGTGGAATTGATTTCCCAAAGGCAAATGTTCCTTCAGGTGAGCATTCAGTTAGAATTAATGTAAAAGATATTGATGGTAGAGAATCTAGTCTTGTTGTTACATTAATTGCTATTAAATAATGAAGTGTCCTTATTGTCTAAGTGATATTGACAGCGAGGCCTATGTTTGCAAAGTTTGTACAAAAGATTTATATCTTTTTAAGCCCTTAATTCAAAAAGTTTCAGATTTAGAAGAAAAGCTAAGCAACGTTTCTGATAGAGAAGTTTTAGAAAGTCGCATAAGTGAGCTTCAAGAAGAATTGATATATAAAAAAGAATTAGAAGCTGAGGGAATTGTTGGAATATTTTTAAAGATTTCTAAATTTTTATTCTTGCCATTATTAATACTTTTGATGGCTCATGCAGTTATCATTGTAGTTTATGATTTAAAATTAATTTATCTAAGGTTGGCTTCGATTATTAATACCAATGCCATTTGCCTTTTTTCTTTTTCAAAAAAAGAAAAATCCTGTGTTCCCATGGTTTTTAGGATCATTGGTATTGGCTTTTATTACTGTAATTGGCATGAGTGCTATCACAAGTTTAGTGGATAAAACTCCGGTAATGCCTCAAAGTATGATTGAGTGGAAAGAATTTATTGAATATTCGTTGAGCATAACTTTTAGTTTTTTGACAGGAATATTACTTGGTACGATTTCATTCTTTAAGCGAAGTAAACACAAGATTGATATAAATCCGATGCTCAAAGCTTTACTTAATCTTATAGTAAATAAAAAATTAAGTCCGGAAGCTCTGCAAGAATTATTACAAAAATCCATTAAGTATGTTTCGTTAGCAACAACTTTAGTATCTGTTTACACTGGTCTTAAACGTTTTTTTTTATAGTTATTAAAAAATTTACTAAAAATAAAAAAAACTTTGTAACAAAAGTTTAATATTACTTCACAATTAAGACACAAATAGTTCATGAATTTATTACATTTGCTCTCTATATAGAAGGCATGAAAACTAAAATACAAAAAATAAAATTGGTTAACGGAAACCAAAGTTTTCCAACTTTGTCTATATCTCAGCGAACAGCAGAGGATATAACAACGATCATAGGTGTAGTAGCTATTGTAGCAGCAGTATTAAGTCTGCCGATTGCAATATTTGTACTTACTTATGGAATTGGTAACTAATATGACTCCGTATTCAAACGATGAGTTAGAGTTCTTAAATAAAAATAAGGCTTAATTTTTTAAGCCTTAAAGAATGCTTTTCAAAAGCTTCTTATCCTCTTAAATACTTAAAGTTTCTTTAATAAGATTTTAGAAAAAATTATAGTTTTAATTAACCCTTCATCCCGTAGTAAGTCAGGCCAAGAAGAGCCACACAAACTACTATAATTATAAAAGTTGTCATTTATTATACTTTTTTTTATTTTTTATAGGAATCACTGTGCCCCTATTTGTTTTTAATTTAATCTGTAATTAGAAAAGAATTTAGTGCATAATAAATCAAATGCAATCTGTAGGCTTTAATTTTAACAATAGTTATTTCACTTTAACTGAGATGATGATGGCAAAAGTTTTGCCAACTAAAGTTAAAAATCCAAAGCTTGTAATTTTAAATCATGAACTTGCAAAACAACTAGGGCTTAATTTTTCATCTATTAATCCTCAACAGCTTGCAGAATTATTTACAGGAAATATTTTGCCAGAAGGAGCAATTCCTATTGCCCAAGCTTACGCAGGTCATCAGTTTGGTAATTTAGTTATATTAGGAGATGGTCGCGCTATTGTTTTAGGTGAACACATAACGCCAACAAAACAAAGATACGATATTCAATTTAAAGGTTCAGGAAGAACTCCTTATTCAAGAGGAGGCGATGGCAAAGCTGCGCTCGGCCCAATGTTGCGTGAATATATTATTAGTGAGGCTATGTATCATTTAAATATTAGAACGACCCGAAGTCTTGCCGTTGCAACCACTGGTGAGAATGTGATGAGAGAAACAGTTTTGCCAGGTGCAATTTTAACAAGAGTTGCAGAAAGTCATATTCGTGTTGGCACTTTTGAATATGTTGCAATCAAAAAAGATCTAACAACTCTTAAAAAACTTTTACAGTATTCAATAGAACGTCATTATCCTGAAATAAAAGATTTAGATAAGCAAGCCCCAGAATTTTTAAAATTAGTTATGGAGAGACAAATAAATTTAATTACTGATTGGATGCGAGTTGGTTTTATTCATGGTGTAATGAATACTGATAATATGGCGATTTCTGGTGAAAGTATTGATTTTGGACCGTGCGCATTTATGGATCATTATGACCCTAAAACCGTTTTCAGTTCCATCGATCATCATGGTCGATATGCATTTGGTAACCAACCCATAATTGCGCAATGGAATTTAGCAAGACTTGCAGATGCTATTCTGCCGCTTCTTGATGAAGATCAAAATAAAGCAATTGAAGTAGGAGAGGAAATTATTGAAAGCTTTAACGAGAGATATGAAAAAAAATTTCATGAAATGATGAAGAAAAAATTAGGCCTTATCACCGATGAGCCTGAAGACGCAGTCTTAATTAAAGAGTTATTAGATATCATGGAGAAAAATAAATTAGATTATACAAATACTTTTAGAGAATTGATGAATGAAAATATTACAAACGAAAATCTAAAAGACTTTTATAGTAAATGGACAATTAGAATTGATAAGCAAAATAGAGATAAACAAGAAGTGTTAACTTTAATGAGAAAAAATAATCCTGTAGTAATACCAAGAAACCATAAAGTGGAACAATCTTTAAAAGAAGCGCATAACGGCAATTTAGTATCTTTAAACAATCTCCTAAACGCTCTTAAAGATCCTTATACGGAACGTGGAGACCTGATGTTGTATCAGCAGCCAGCTCCAGATAATGAAAAAAAATATAAAACTTTCTGTGGAACTTAGGTTATTTTTTAATTTCCTTTAAAATATAAGGAGCAAGATTCTTAGCTATTATTTTTACACCCTCAGGATTTGGATGTTTTCCATCATCAATATTTAATTTTGGATTTAGAACAACGCCTTCTAATAAAAAAGGCATAAGCGTTAAATTATGTTCTTTGGAAAGAGCACGATACATATCGTCAAAAGCTTCTTTATATTTTTTTTCATAACTTTCTGGTGCAACAAATCCAGCAAGAACGATGGGTATATTCTTATTTTTTATACTTTTTATTATTTGATTTAAATTTTCCTTAATTTCTTTTGGTTCAATTCCTCTCAACATATCATTAGCTCCTAAACCCAATACAATCAAATCTGCTTTATCCTGTAAGGTCCATTGAATACGATTAAGGCCACCTCGTGTTGTATCTCCGCTTACACTTGCATTAATAACTTCGCTTTCAATTTTAAGATTCTTTAGTTCCAACTTTAAAACTTCAGACAAATGATATGGCTTAGAAAGACCATAACCTGCCATTAAACTATCGCCAAATAGAACAATTTGCATTCTTGCAAAAGCTTCAGATTTAAATATTAAGAAGAAAAGAAAAAAAATTATTGATACAAACTTTTTCATGTCAGATTTATTAGAGTTACAAGATATTCATTTAAATTACAAAACGGAAAGTACCGCAGTTGAAGTTATTCGAGGCGTTAGTTTAAAGATAAATAGTAACGAGTCTGTGGCTATTGTTGGAAAAAGCGGTTCCGGAAAGACAAGTTTAATTATGTTAATTGCGGGTCTTGAGTGTCCAAATTCTGGCAAAATCATATTTGAAGGTGAAGATATAAGTCAATATTCCGAAGATCGTTTAGCAGATATTAGAAAGAGAAAAATTGGGATCGTGTTTCAATCTTTTTATTTAATTCCAAATTACACAGCACTAGAAAATGTCTCTTTAGTACTAGAGATTAACAAGGTTGCAGATGCGAAAAAGAAATCAATGGAATTATTAGAGCAGCTTGGGTTAAAAGACCGTATCAATCATTTTCCAAGTCAATTATCAGGAGGTGAGCAACAACGAGTTGCTATTGCAAGATCTATTGTTTTGAATCCAAAACTTATTTTGGCAGATGAGCCGAGTGGAAATTTAGATAGCGAAAATTCAAAATTAATTATGAGTTTACTATTTAAGTATTGTAAACAAAATGGCTCAAGTCTTGTTCTTGTGACGCACGATCAAATGCTTGCAAAAGAGTGCGATAGAATTATTGAAATTAAAGATGGAAAAATTATTTAATTTTCAAGATTTTAAATATTCAATTAGAGACCTAACAAGAAGTTATAAGAAAATTTCGACTATTATTTTTACACTATTTATAAGTTTATTTGTTTTAAGTATCATCATTAGTCTCGAATACTCCTTAAAAAAAGAACTCAACTCTAATGCTAAAATATTATTAGGAGGCGATCTTGAAATTAATACTCGAAATGAAAAAGTAAATGATGAATATTTAAATCAGCTAAAAAAACTTGGCGACGTTTCTTCAACAGTTGAGTTTAGTACAATGCTTGCAGATTCTAAAAAGCAGAACGCAAAAACTTTTTTTATTAGATTAAAAACTGTAGATGATAAATATCCACTATACGGTAATGTAGAATCTTTTCCTAAAGACGCCCTAAATTTATTACAAAAAACTACTAATAGTATTGTAGTTAATAAAAAAATCTTCGAGACATTAAATTTAAAAATTAACGATACTGTTTACATAAAACAGTCACCATTTAAAGTTGTAGGCTATGTTGAGACCGTGCCAGACCTTGGTAGAGCTTTGCTGTTTGGTGACTTTGCAGTTGTTAGCACTAATTCATTTTTAAAATTAAATATAAATACTTTAGGCAGTTTTATTAATTACGAGTACAGGCTGAAAGTATATGACGAATCTTTAAATATTAAAGATCAGGTAATAAATCTTACTAAAAAATACCCCTCATATAGCGTTCGTTTTCCTGAAAATTCATCAAATAATTTAAAAAAATTAATTGATAATTTTTCTCAGTTTCTTTCTTTAGTTTCTATTAGCGCAATGCTGATTGCAGGAATAGGGATCTCAAACACACTTATTTCTTTTATTAATCAAAAAAATATTAGCATTGCTATTATGAAGTCGCTTGGCTTTACCTCAGGCACGATTAAAAAAATATTTTATTTTGAAATTTTTACCGTACTTTTTTCGATCTCAATTCTCGCATATTTATTAGCGGTTTTAAGCGTTCCAATTGTTAATGTATTTTTATCAAAAACCTTAGGAATAGCCGTTCATAGTGAGTTTGTTTTAAAGAATTTTCTCAAAGTATTTTTAAGTGGTTTTTTAGTTGTTATTATATTTTGTCTGCCAACAATTTCTGCAATCCAACAAATCAAACCTAGCAGCTTATTTAGGAATGTATTTCAAGCTTGTGATTTTTATTTTAATAAAAAAAATATCTCTTTAATTATTTTATCAATACTTGGGCTTATCCTTTTATTTGCATTAGACAGTCAAAAACCTCTCTATACTATAGGATATTTTTTTATATTTTTTCTTATTTGCTTTACGCTTTATGTATTATCCCGAATTATTATTTTTTATTTAAGAAAAATTAAATTCATAGATTTTTTACCTCTTCGTCTTGCAGTCAAAAATATAACAAATTCTAAAACAATTTTTCCAATTACAGTTCTATCTTTAGGATTAGGCGTTACTTTATTATTATCATTAACTTTAGTTGGTTATAATTTTAAAAAAGAAGTGGAAAAATCAATACCAGAAATAGCTCCTGATTATTTTTTTGTTAGCATTCAAGACACCGAAAAGGATAAATTTGTTAAGTATCTTAAAAATAACGACCCCAATACTTTAATCGATATGATGCCAATTGTTTCAGCATCAGTGACGAAGATAAATAAAAAAGATCCTTTAACTTACATTAAATCGACTAACGATTCATATTGGGTTTTAGAAAGAGATAGAAGAATATCTTGGTCAGATATACCTCCAAAAGACAATCCAATTACCGAGGGTAAGTGGTTTGATAATAATTCTAAGGACATGCAAATTTCTTTAGATGCTAAAGTTGCAAAGGATTTAGGCATTAAACTCAATGATACTTTGAGTTTAAAAATTTATGGAAGGGATGTTGAAGGCAAAGTTGTAAACTTTAGAAAAGTTGATTATCGAGATTTATCTATAAATTTTGTAATTCTTATTAATCCAAAATTTGCAGTCAATATTCCACACGAATATATTGCAACTGCAAAATTTAGTAATGCCATTAATTTTAAAGAGGGAACATTTTTACAAAATTTTAAAAATATTTCAGCTATTAAAGTTTCAAGTTATCTTGGAAAGATTACAGAGATTGTTAATAAAATATTTATAGCAGTGACAGTAATATCCTCCGTTGCGGTTATTATTGGATTAATGGTTATTTCGTCTGCAGTTATTGTTCAGGCAAGACTTGGTATTTATCAGAATTTAATCTTTAAAATTTTAGGCATTAATACAAATAATTTAATTACAGCAAGTATTATTGAATTTTTAATTACATTTTTTTCAATTGTTTTTATTGCCTTATTGTTTTCAATTGGTGTTTCTTATTTTGTAATTGAATCTATCTTTAGATTAAGTTGGAGTTTAGAGATTGTTAACTCTGCGTTAGTTTTATTATTAATTGGAATTCTTACAGTTGTATTGATTTTGTTTAACAACTATAGATTTTTAAGTCCAAAAGTTTATCCTTTGGTAAGAAATGAATAAAAGTAAGATTTAATTATTAATGAAAAATATTGCAATAATTAAATCGTCTTCTTCAGTATTACTTTATATTTTATAAAAAAAGATTTAAAATAATTATGGTTGAAGTATTGAGTTTCAGAGTATCGTTATTCAGGACTAAGTAGCTTGAACAATGTCAGGCTTATTTGATGCAGCGGTACTTACAATATCGTCGTAGGAAACCAAGTTCTGAATTTAAGAAGATGTTAAACGATTACAGTGTTTGGCAGGGAAACTTTAAAATATTTGAAAATAACCAACTAAGAAATGATGAAGATAAAGAGAGAATTATTCATGAAAATGGCAACAATATATTAGTAAAAAATTTATTTAAAAATAATAAAAAAATATTTGTAAATAAAGAACTAAAAAGTATTGAAAAAAAATCAGATTATTTACTGTTAACTTTTAAAGACGATACACAAGAACAATATAAAACAGTCATTATTACAGCACCTTTTCAACAAGCCTATAATTTAACCAAACAATTTAGTGAAAATTATTTTTCAAAGTTTAATTTTTCAATGGAGCCAAATCTCACTGTGATGGTAGCTTTTAATAAAAGTCTAAAACTTGATTTAAGCGCTATTAGTTTTGAAAATGATGATGTTTTGGGTTTTGCTGCAAATGAGAATACTAAAAAAAAAAATTTAATTAATAAAGATTTAGAATTATGGACCATTCAATCTTCACTAAAATATTCAATTAAAAACATAAGGGAATACCGAAATAATAAAAAATCTTTAATTGACGAAACATTAAAAAATTTTTTAACTAAGTTAAAAATAAATATTAGCAAAGACCAAATACACTATAGTGATATTCACGGCTGGCGTTATGCTTATAATTTAAATACGTCTAAACCTAATTGTTATTGGGATAGTAATTTAAGGCTTGGGATATGTGGCGATTGGTTTTCAGGTAGTAATGCTGAAAGCGCTTTTTTTAGTGCGAAGCAATTAGCTAATTTGATTTAGATTATTTTTGACTTTTAATTTCTTCAACTTCTTTTTTTAGCTTGTCTATTTGAGTCATTAAATCATCCATATTTTTTTCTTGCTTAGTAGGGGCTGAATTTTTTTCTTCAGTTTTTTGACCAAAGTTGAAAAAATTAAAGTCAGTAAAATTTGGAAATCCTCTTGCAAATACATTATTAGTATTTGCTGCATTCATCGTAGTGTTTAAAAAATCAAACATCATGTTATTTTTTTTTGTTTCATTAAATAAAATAATTTGTTTTAAAATATGAGCTGGAATTAAATTTACACCAGCGTTTTCTTTCTCTAAAATAATCTGTGTTAAGATAGTTGATGTGATATCGGTTTGGGTATCTACATCCACGACTTTAAAATCTAATTCTTTTTTAATTAAAGTTACAATATCATCCAGAGTAATGTAGGCACTAGTTTCAGTATTATATAATCTACGGTTTGAATATTTTTTAATCTCTATCATGATTGTTTTACGTATTCTCCAGGGGCTTCATATAGTACTTTAAAGTTTTTTGCATTTAGTTCAGATGGTTTTTTAAATTCGCCCGAGTTCGCCGCAAGCCATGAAATCCAAATTGGCCACCATGAACCTTCAGCTTTTTTTGCACTATTAAACCATTCATCTTGAGTTTTGCCTTTTTCAAATTTTTTTGTGTAAAAGTGAAGTTTGCCAGGCTTGTTCTCAGTTCCTTGAATGATACCTGCAATGTGACCTGAATTTGATAATACAAAATTAACGCTAGAATTATAAGCGCTTAGTCCTTGATAAACAGATCTCCACGGAGCGATATGATCTTCTGTCGTTGCAACAGCAAACATGGGTGTATCAATTTTAGAAAGGTCAATTTCAACATCGCCTATTTTATATTTATTTTTTACAACCAAATTATTTAAATACATGCAGCGTAAATATTCAGAATGCATTTTTTCTGGAAGTCTTGTGGAATCAGAATTCCAGTGAAGCATATCAAAGGCGGTAGGCTCATTGCCAAGTAAGTAATTATTTACCACGTAATTCCAATATAAATCAGCAGGTCTTAAAAAGTTAAAGGCAGCAGCCATATCTTTACCATCAAAATAGCCTGTTTTTTTCATTTGATTTTCAATGCTAGCAATTTGTTCCTCGTTTATAAATATTCCAATTTCACCGGGATCTTCAAAATCAATTAAGCTTGCAAAATAAGTTGCACTTGAAATTTTATATTTATTTGGGACAACTTTTAAATAGGCAAGAGCAAGAGATGCTAAAGTTCCACCAACACAATAGGAAGCAATGTTTGCTGCGTTAGATCCTGTTTTTTCACAAGTAACTCTTAAAGCTTCCAAGACTCCATCTTCAACATACTCTTTAAAAGAAATATTTCTTGAGCTCGCATCAGGATTTTTCCAAGAAATTAAAAAAGTATTTAATTTTTTATCAACTAAATATTTCATCATAGATTTTTTGTCATTTAGATCCATAATGTAATATTTGTTAATGAATGGCGGGATGATCAACATCGGTTTTGCATATTGTTGATCAGTTGTGCAGTCGTACTGAATTAGTTCAAATAAATTATTTTTAAATATAACTTTACCTTTGGTAGTTGCTAAATTTTTTCCAATTTCAAATTCTCCTGCTTTTGATTGTTGAATGAAAAGCTTATTGGGATGTTTTTCAAAATCTTTTTTATAATTTTCATAACCTTTGGCTAAATTATTCCCTTTTTCATCAACAGTTTTTTTTAGAACTTCAGGATTTGTAAAAGCAAAGTTCGACGGTGATAATGCACTATTTAACTGTTTTAGGTAAAATTGCATTAGTCGTTTATCTTTTGGATCTTTAAATTCTACATTCTCAATTAAATTATTTAAAAAATTTGCACTAATTAAATAAAATTGTTTAATAAAATCAAAAAATAAGTTTGATTTCCATTCTTCATTAGAAAATCTCTTATCAGTCTTTTCTTCGAACACAACGGGATTTGCCGCCCCTCCAGACGCTCTTGTTACAAAATAAAAATTTAAGCTTGCAATTTGTGAAATCCATTTATTTAATTGGTCAAAGTAAGTTTTTGGATTTTGTTGAACACCTATCTGAAAGTTTTTAAGCGACTCCATCATCTTAGTCATTGTTGGAGCAATTAAATTAGATAAATCGTTGATAGTAAAATTATTGGTATTAGGGATATTGGTTGTGAAAGAAGGGAAATTATTTTGAATAGTTCCTACATTCTTAAATGACTCTAGATACTGATTGTAAATTTTAAGATTATTTTCAAAGACGCTATTTAGATCTTCAAAATTAACCTTCTCAGGCTGCTTATCTTCGTTTTTTTTTGTCATTTTTGCTCTCTAATAATAGCTTAATAAATGTGATTAGAGTAATTACCTATATATGCTTAGTGCAATATTTATATATTGCGATTTGCAAAAGAAAAAAGTCAATAAAAACAGTAATTTAACATAATTATTCATATTTTACACTTGAATTATATTGCACTGCAACATAAATATAGTTCATTAAATAATTAAAGGAGTAAACTATGATGACAAATATAAATAACCCTTTTGAATTCTTTGATTTTCAAAAGATGTTATCTGCTCTTAAAATGCCAACAGTAGATGGTAATTCTGAGAGTTTAATCAATGCTCAAAAGAAAACTTTAGAAACATTCGCTAATGCATCTAAAGTATTATTTGAAGGCTACAATGCGCTTGCTAAAAAGCAAATAGAAGTACTTAACAAAGCTATTTCTAGCGCTAAAGATGCTACTTCTGAATTAGCTAAGGGAAATCCTCAGCAAGCAGCTAGTAAATCTATTGAATTGATGCAAGCATCAATCGTTGAAGCTCAGAGCATTGCTTCTGATTTCTCAAAAATCGCAGAAAAAACTGCAAAAGAATCTTTTGAAATTCTAAATAAAAGACTTTTAGAAGGTTTAACAGAAATCAAAAAAGTAGTCGAAGACGAAGGTAAAAAAACTTCAGCTAAAAACTAATAACAGTTTTTAGAAAAATTTAGAAGATTTGGTTAAATTTCCCCTTATTTTTAGCCAAATCCTTCTAAATTTTAAGTAAATCATCGTAGTAATTTAAAATATCATCAAGTATAACATTTTTTAGAATTAAATATTTTTAAATCTTAAATGTCTAAAGTTGCATTAATCACAGGCGGAACAAGAGGAATTGGAGCCGCAATTGCTAATAAATTAAAAGCAGACGGTTTTACAGTAGTATCTACTTACGTTGGAAAAGATGAGTCAGCACAAGCATATTCAAAACAAACTGGAATTGAAGTTATAAAGTCAGACGTTTCTTACTTTGAAAGCTGCAAAGCTGCTGTTGCGGAAGTTGAAAAAAAATATGGCGAAATAGAAATTGTTATCAATAACGCCGGAATTACAAAAGATCGTTTTTTACATAAAATGAGTCCAGAGGAGTGGAATTCAGTTATTAATACTAATTTAAATTCTCTTTTTAATATCTGCCGAAATGTGATTGAAAAAATGAGAGCAAAAGGTTTTGGTAGAATTGTATCAATTAGTTCTATCAATGGTTTAAAAGGTCAAGTAGGTCAGACAAATTATTCAGCGGCGAAAGCTGGAATAATTGGATTTTCAAAGGCACTGGCATTAGAGAATGCTAATAAAGGAATAACCGTAAATGTTATTGCCCCAGGTTATGTGGGCACAGATATGGTTAAAAAAATTGACCCAACAATTCTTAAGGGAATTGTAGGACAAATTCCTGTTGGTAACATTGCAGAGCCTGATGAAATTGCCGCCTTGGCAAGTTATTTAGTAAGTGATAAAGCAGGCTTCATTACCGGCGCTACCTTTTCAATAAATGGTGGCCAGTACATGCAATAAAATAAATTTATAACGAAAAGGAGAAGTAAAAAAGATGAATGATAATGATGTTGTAATAACAGGTGCAGTTCGAACAGCAGTAGGATCTTTTGGTGGTTCTCTTTCCTCTCTAACAGCTCCGCAATTAGGAGCAGAAGTAATTAAAAAAGTTTTAGAAAAATCAGAAATTAAACCTGATCAAGTAGACACTGTTTACATGGGCCAAATTTTAGCTACAGGTGTTGGACAAAATCCTGCGCGACAAGCTGCAATTCATGCTGGTATACCAGTTGAAAAAACTGCAACTACCATCAATCAACTTTGCGGTTCTGGACTTGCCTCAGTTGCATTTGGTTACAATTCAATTAAATGCGGAGATGCCAATATAGTCATTGCGGGCGGACAAGAGAGCATGAGTAATACTCCACACTTTATTAATATTAGAAATGGTTTGAAATTAGGTGACGGTAAATTACAAGACTCGATGATTATTGATGGACTGTGGGACGCGTATAATCATTATCATATGGGTGTGACGGCAGAAAATGTTGCGCAAAAATTTCAAATTACAAGAAAAGATCAAGACGCATTCGCAGCGGCATCACAAAGAAAAGCTATTGATGCAATTAAAGGAAAAAAATTTAATGATGAAATCGTTCCATTAACTGTCAAAATTAAAAAACAAGATGTCATTTTTGACAAAGATGAATATCCAAAAGATGGAACAACTATTGAAAAACTTGAAACTTTAAAACCAGCATTTAAAAAGGATGGAACTGTAACAGCTGGAAATGCATCAGGATTAAATGATGGTGCGGCTGTAGTGAGTTTAATGTCAGGAAAAACTGCAAGAGAACTGAGTATTGAGCCAATTGCAAAAATAGTTTCATGGGCGGTATGTGGTGTAGATCCATCGATTATGGGCACAGGACCAATTCCAGCATCTCGTCTTGCACTTAAAAAAGCAGGTTGGGGTGAAGATGAATTAGATTTAATTGAAGCAAACGAAGCATTTGCTGCACAAGCCATCGCTGTAAATAAAGAGATGGGTTGGACTACTGATAAAGTAAATGTAAATGGTGGCGCTATTGCAATTGGCCATCCAATTGGTGCATCAGGTGCTAGAATACTAGTAACTTTAGTTCACGAAATGATCAAAACTCATTCTAAAAGAGGTTTAGCCACACTTTGTATTGGTGGTGGAATGGGAATTGCAATGTGTATTGAACGTAATTTTATTGATCACAAATAGTCTCTTTAATGGACTTTAAAAACATTAAAGTAAGATCTGAACAGGCCATTGGTTTTGTCCAAATTGATCGAGTTGCAGAAAAAAATTCTTTAGATATAGAAACCTCAAAAGAAATTTTACAAGCACTACAAAACTTTGATCAGGACAATTCTATCAAATGTACTGCAATTGAAGGTAACCAAAAATTATTTTCACCGGGCGCTGATATTAAAGAACTTCAAAATTTAACAAAAAATAAAGCTGCAGAACAAAAACTTTTCGATGCCTTTGATGAAATTTATAATATTAAAAAGCCAGTTATTGCATTGGTTGAAGGTTATGCTTTGGGCGGCGGGAATGGAACTTGCGCTCATTTGTGATTTTATTATTGCATCTGAGAATGCAAAATTTGGACAACCGGAAGTTAATCTAGGTTTAATTCCTGGAATTGGTGGAACGCAAAGACTTAAAACGATCTGCAGGAAAATATAATGCAAATTATTTATGTATGACCGGGTGAGATGATTACTGCTCAACAAGCGCAAAATATAGGCTTTGTTAGTGTTGTTTTAAAAGCAGATGAATTTAAAGACAGGTTCTCAGTGAAAATATTAAAATCAATTTCAGAAAAACCCCTTTCAAGTTTAGTTGAGATTAAAAGATTAATTAATAAAGACGCCTCATTAAAAGATGAAAGACAAACTTTTTATAAACTTATTAGATAGTGAAAATAAAAAGATAGGAATTAAAAGTTTTTTTGAAAAAACTAAACCTGAGTGGAAATAATTCTTTGTTTAAAAGTTTTGAAAAAAAATTTCAAAAAGTAGCAAAAGGAAAAATTTTTTACCGAATAGGAGGCTCGGGCGCTCCGTTATTACTTTTACATGGTTACCCCCAAAATCATTATATGTGGTATAAAATTGCGGACGATCTTGCAAAAGATTTTACAGTCATTCTTCCAGATCTTAGGGGCTATGGTCAAACTTTCGTACTTAAAGGGGATCCTCAGCATGTTAATTATTCAAAAAGAGAGATGGCAAAAGATATGGTCCAATTGATGGAAAATATTGGCTATCAAAAATTTTTACTTGCTGGGCACGATCGAGGCGGACGTGTAGCTCATAGGCTTGCAAGAGATTATCGTGATAAAGTGGTAGCATTAAGTGTTATGGATATTTGTCCAACCTTAGATATGTACAACGCAACAGATCAAGACTTTGCAACAAATTATTTTCACTGGTTTTTTTTAATTCAACCAAAATTTATTCCTGAAAATTTTATATCGAAGGATACAAAAACTTGGGTAAATTATTGTCTAACTAAATGGTCGGGTGGATTTAATTTTAAAGGAATTAAAAAATATTATTTTAAATACTTTAAAGATTACAAAAGAATACATTCTAGTTGCGAAGATTATAGAGCTGGGGCAACAATTGATCTAATCCATGATAAAAAAGACTTAAATAAAAAATTAAATATACCCTTACAAGTATTATGGGGCAAAAATGGTAGAGTAGGTAAAAAATTTAAACCCTTAAAAGTTTGGCAAAAATACACAACTAAAAAAGTTGAAGGAAAAGGCTTTAATTGTAAGCATTTTATTGCAGAGGAAGCACCAAAACAGACCTTACAAGAGCTTGTTAAATTTTTATCAAAATATTCAAATTTTAATTACTAACGTAGGCAGATGCGCCTCTGTTATTTAAATTAATATCTAAATTTTTGTTAATTGGTGGAAAGGCTCTTTGCTGGCAGTCCATTCTAGGACAAGTCCTACAATTTACACCAATAGCAGTTGCTGAGGCTTTCATCTTTTATATTTAGAGTATCTGCATAAATAAAATCTTTTGCATATTGTGCTTGACAACCTAAACCAATACTTAAAATACTTCTATAAACCCCATGACGACCAATGCCTTTTTCAATAGTTCGTTGCAATACACACATACTTTTCTCCATCTGGCATTTTAGAAAGTGCGCTGTGAATTTTTCCGGGCAACATAAAAGCAGAATGAATATTCCACCTTGGACATGCTCCACCGTATCTTGGTATTTGAATACCAGATAACGACAATCGTTTTGAAATATTTCCTGCAATATCAGTTCTTAACATATGAAAAGGTATTCCTTTCATTTTAGGATCTTGCAAACAAGTTACGCGATGGGCAACTTGCTCAAAGGAAACTGAGAAAGTATGCTGCAACAATTCTAAATCGTAGCGATGTTTTCTGCATTCTTCATAAAATAATTTATAAGGCATTAAAATTGCAGCAGCGGTATAATTGATTAAAGAAATAGTTGTAAGTTTTTTTGCTGTATCAGATGGAAAGTTATAGTCTTTAAGATATTCCTCGATTATTTCTAAAGCCTCTGCTTGCACAATTTGTGCCGCACAATAAATCTTCTTTGTATCGAGAGTTAAATAATCTGATAAATACAAAATTTTTTTTTCAGGCTTAAATTTTTTTAAATAAAATTCATCATATTTTGGTACGACATCTACTACTTCGATCTTGTGATTTTTTTTTAAATATTCAACAAGCAATACATGACGTGTTCTAAGATTTCTATTTACTTGGTTAAAAATTTTATTTGCGTACTCTTCTAATTTTGGAAAATAATTTTGATTTTCTTGTAAAAAATCTGAAACGACTTCACCTGGAAATGTTGCCTTAGAATTTGCAATGTTGTCTCCAGATATCACCTCTAGCTTGTCATACATTTCAGAATTTTTCTTTCTATAAACGTCTCCTAAACGTATAATAGCTTTTGAAATTAATGGATTAGTTTCGATTAAATCCTTAACTTCAAGAGTGGTAATATCTAAATCTTCAAATAAATTATCACTTAAAAGTTCTTGTAAATCGTGAACTAAATTTAAATTATCATCCGATGATAATTTTTTAAGATCAAGATTTAATAGTTCGGAGGCTTTTATAAGTAAGTCAGCACTCACTTTTCTTTTTCCGGACTCGATTAAATTTAAATAACTTGCTGAAATATCAAGTTTTTTTGATAGGTCTCCTTGGCTAATATTTAGCTTTCTTCTTGCTGTTTTGATCTTAAATCCTAATTGTTTACTCATAAAAATTTACAAAATTTTCAATTTGTAAATATATTATTAAAATTTTTATGACAAATTTACAAGCATTTTTAATAATAATCTTCCAATTTTTAACGAATGTAAATATTGTAAATTTATCAACATAGGAGAAAAATCATGACACGTCGAGAAAAACACAAAATAGAGAGTAATTGCGTTTCATTTGACGATGATTGTCACAATGAAACAAATAGTCATTCAGAAAATTTACAAACTGCAACTACCGCAGACAACCAGATTATGAGCGATGCCTTTTCTTCGGTTTATAAATCAGGACAGTCTTTTATTAGTTATTTAGAGGAAAAATTGTCTTTAGTTAAACAGAGCAATAAAGGCGAATCTAATAATGCCTGATACAACTGATACTTTAGTTAAAAAAAGATTAGAGAGTGTAATTGCAAATTATTCTGAAGAGGATGTAGAAAAACTTAGAGGTACTTTTAATGTTGAGTACACTGTTTCAAAAAACTTATCTAAAAAACTTTGGAAGTTATTAAATACAGAAAAATATATTAATACTTTAGGTGGGTTATCAGGCAACCATGCAGTTCAGCACGCAAAAGCTGGTTTAAAAGCAATTTATCTTTCTGGCTGGCAAGTTGCGGCCGATGCAAATTCAGCGGGTGAAATGTACCCTGATCAAAGCTTATATCCTTATGACAGCGCTCCAAAATTAGTTGAAAGCATGATTAACGCTTTAATGCGCGCGGATCAAATTCAATACATGGAAGTGTTGGAAGGGAAAAATGGATCCTAAAAATAGCGTAGACTATCATATGCCAATCATAGCAGATGGTGAGGCTGGATTTGGTGGTCCTTTAAATGTTTATGAATTAACTAAAAGATTTATTAAAGCAGGTGCAGCTGGAGTTCATTTTGAAGATCAATTAGCTGCTGAAAAAAAATGCGGGCATATGGGTGGAAAAGTTTTAATTCCAACTCAAAATGCAATAAGGAATTTAAAAGCTGCAAGACTTGCATCAAGAGTCATGAATGTTCCACTTGTAATCCTTGCAAGAACAGATGCTAATGCTGCAAAACTTATTACAAGTGATTGTGATGAAAATGACAAACCATTTTTAACTGGCGAGAGATCAAGCGAGGGATTTTATTATGTTAGAGATGGAATAGAGCAGGCCATTTCAAGAGGACTTGCTTATGCGCCATATTGCGATCTAATCTGGTGTGAGACTGCAAAACCAGATTTGCAAGAGGCAAAAACTTTTGCCGATGCAATTCATAAAAAATTTCCAGGAAAATTGTTAGCTTATAATTGCTCACCATCTTTTAATTGGAAAAAATATTTAAGCGAAAATGAAATGCAAACTTTTCAACAAAAATTAGGTGAGATGGGTTATAAATTTCAATTTATTACTCTTGCCGGTTTGTTGTATATTAATTATTCAATTTTTAAATTTGCACAAAGTTATAAAAAAGATGGAATGGCAGCTTATTCTAAGATCCAACAACAAGAATTTGAAGCTGAAAAAGATGGCTATACAGCTGTCAAACATCAAAGAGAAGTTGGCACAACTTATTTTGATACCATTGCGCAAACTATCAGCTCAGGAAAGACTTCAACTACTGCAATGAGCGGTTCTACAGAATCGGAACAGTTTTAATTTAATAATAAAGGGTCCGTTTTAATTCTCCGGACTCTTTATAATTTAATTATTTCTTTAAAGTGCTCACACCAAGCAATGAATAAAGAGTACAGTTTCGAATTACTCCACTTATAATCAGACCAATTGCAAGCCAACCCCAAGGACTGATCATGCCTAATGCTGTAAAAGTTATAATAACAACTCCAGCAGTAATTCTTAAAACTCGATCGACATTTCCAACATTCACTTTCATTTTTAATACCTCGTTGACTCCAATATATCTGTTAGTTAGAACAAAGCAAGAACATATTTATTATGAAAATACCAGTAATATTGCAGAAAGTATCAGCGGGTTTCCCATCGCCAGCAACTGACTATGTTCAAGATGAAATCGATTTAAACAACGAGTTAATAAAAAATCCTCCAGCAACTTTTCTAATTCGTGTGCAAGGCAATTCCATGACTGACCATAAAATTATAAATGGAGATTTATTAGTGGTAGATCGAAGTTTAAATTTAAAAAATGATTGTATTGCAATTATTAATTTCAATAACCAATCAATTGTTAAAAATATTATTAAAGAGAACAATAATTTTTATATCAAAAATAAATTAGAGAAAACTTTGATTAATGAAAACTCAGACATTAATGTTTGGGGGATCGTAACGTACATTATTCATGCAGCCCATTAATAATAGAATTATCGCTTTAGTAGATTGTAATTCTTTTTATGTTTCCTGTGAGAGATTATTCAGACCAGATTTGAGAAGAAAACCCGTCGTGGTTTTATCTAACAACGACGGTTGCATTATTTCACGATCAACGGAAGCAAAGCAAGTGGGTATTAAAATGGGTGAACCTTATTTTAAAGCAAAGCCATTAATTGATAAATATAAAGTCTCGGTATTTTCATCTAATTATGAATTGTATGGCGATATGTCACGACGAGTGATGAAAATATTAAAAAACTTTTCACCAGATATTGAATTTTATTCAATTGATGAAGCATTTTTAGATTTAACAAATATTAAAATGGATAATGTTCAAGAATATATTTTGCACATTAGAAAAGTAATTTTGCAGTGGACTGGCATTCCAGTTTCAATTGGTACTGCAAATACTAAAACACTTGCAAAAATTGCAAATCATGTTGCAAAAAAAAATAAATTAGGCGTTGAGGAATTTATTAGTAAAGACAAAAATGAATTGGATGAAATTTTAAAAACATTCCCCGTACAAGAAGTATGGGGGATAGGTAGACAACTTTCTAAATTTTTTAATAATAATAGTTTTTATAATGCGCATCAGCTTAAGTATGTTGACAATTATTGGGTTAGAAAAAATAGCAGTGTGGTGGTATTAAAAACTATTCATGAACTGAATGGCACATGTTGTTTTCCATTAAATTTTCAATATGTAGCAAGGAAAAATTGTTGTGTATCTAGATCTTTTGGCAAAACCATTACTGAATCTAAATGATTTAAAAGAGGCAGTGGTTAATGCATTGCATGACAGCGGCTGAGCGAATTAGGTCAGAAGGGTTAATTGTAAAATCAGTTTATGTATTTATTAAAACTAGTAGATTTAAAAATGATTACGTATCAAGGGTTCAAAAAGTAGATTTACCCATTGCAACGAATAACACTTTAGAACTGACTAATGTGTGCGCAAAAGCTTTAGAAAATATCTACATTAAGGGTTATTTTTATAGCAAAGCAGGGGTTATTTTTTCAGATTTAAAACCGAAAGATCATTATGAAAAGAATTTATTTTCAGATCAAAACTTAAATTTAGATCATTTGATGAAGGTTATTGATCAAACTAATAGCAAATTTGGCAGAGGTGCGATTTCTGTTGCAGCAGCAAGATTAAATAATAACTCAAAAATGAATAGACGCTATTCATCCAAAATTGACACTTCCTTTATAAAACTTGCACCAACGGTTAGGGCATATTAATTATCGATCGTAATGATCAATAAAGCAAAAGCTTTTATCATTTTAGGCAATCAACTTTTCTCACCCATCCATTTAAAAAGTTTTAAAGATCATCATTTCATGATGGCTGAAGATTATCAGTTATGTACTTACGTCAAACATCACCGCCAGAAGATATTATTATTTTTATCTGCCATGCGTTCTTATGCAGAGGAGTTAAAAAAAGCTAATCTCACGCTGACCTATTTTGATTGCAAGCACGAATTATTTAAAAAAAGTTATGAAGATAAAATTTTAGTATTTTTAAATAAGATTAAAACAAAAAACGTCAGCTTATTTGAAGTTGAAGATAAGTTTTTTGAAACTCAATTAATTAATTTTTTTCAAAAAAAATAAAATTGAATATAATTTTATAAAATCACCTATGTTTTTATCAAGTAGAGAAGATTTTAAAGAATATCTACAAAATAATAAAAAGCCATTTATGGGCAATTTTTATAAAATTCAAAGAATTAAATTTAATATTTTAATGAAGAGCAAGAATGAACCGCTAGGTGGTAAGTGGAGTTTTGATGAAGATAATAGAAATAAATTAGACCCTAAAGTTGCAATTCCAAAACATATTATTTTTAAACAAACAAATCATACTGAGAATGTAAAAAAGTTTTTAGAGAAAAATTTTCTAGATCATCCAGGTGAAATTGAAAGTTTTAATTTTCCAACCACTCGCAAAGATACCTTAACTTTATATTTTGACTTTTTAAAAAATAAATTAAATTTATTTGGAGATTTTGAAGATGCCATCTCACACAAATCCCATATTCTATTTCACAGCATGTTAAGTCCGTTAATTAATTTAGGACTTCTAACTCCAGAGCAAATTGTTAGCGAAACTTTAGCTTATGCAAAAACAAATAAAGTTAAACTAAATTGTCTTGAAGGATATTTGCGGCAAATTATTGGTTGGCGTGAGTTTATGCGCGGTATTTATCAAAATTATGAGAGCAAATTAGAAAATACTAATTTTTTTAAACATAGTAAAAAATTAACTAAAAGTTGGTATGATGGAACAACCGGAATTGATCCTTTAGATCACACGATTAAAAATTGTAATCAATATGGTTGGTCCCATCACATTGAACGCTTGATGGTGGTTGCAAATATTATGAATCTTTCAGGCATTGAACCTAAATCTGTTTATCGTTGGTTTATGGAAATGTATGTGGATTCCTCAGATTGGGTGATGGCGCCTAATGTTTATGGGATGGGATTATTTAGTGATGGCGGAATTTTCGCAACTAAACCCTACATTTGCGCCTCTAGTTATTTGCTAAAGATGAGTGATTTTAAACGAGGAAGTTGGTGTGATACATTAGATGGATTGTATTGGCAGTTTATTGAAAAAAATAAAGTTTTTTTTGGTAAAAATTATAGAATGGCGATGATGGTTAAAATTTTAGAAAAAATGGATAAAGATAAAAAGAAAAAAATTTACTCTGCAGCTGACAATTTTATTAAAAAAAATACGAATTAAAAAAATCTAATTTATTCGTGTTCTCCACCCGGATCATCTTTTGGTAATTTCGTTTGTTTACCATTAATCCACAAATTTTGTCGTGATCGCGTTGGTGTGTGGTAGTTAGGATCTGTTCTAAATCTGCGAATATCTTTAAATTGTTGAAAGGTATAGTAGGCAACAAAAATCACAAGTAAATGACCCAAAAACATACCAAGCCAGCCATAGACAAACATAGGAACCGTAAATACCCAAACACTGAAAGCGGTAGACCAAAGTGCGCTTAAAACAATTAATATTTGTAAACGAACAGTTTTAGGTAAAGCCCTTAAATCATTTTTAGTATCATCGAATAAAACTGTCGCAGTGTTATGCATCCAATTAGTAAAATCTTTAAACATATAAGATTTTTATATACACTAATTTTATGGAAGGAAAAATAATTATTGTAGGAGCCACAGGTTATACTGGCTCTGCACTTGCAAAATTACTAAAAAAAGAAAACATCGACTGCCATTTAATAGGTAGAAATGAATCAGAGCTTCAAAAATTAGCAAATGAAACAGAACAGCCTTTTTCAGTTTGCAGCAACGTTAGTGACGAACAAAGTGTCAATGAAAGCCTAAATGCAATTGCAAATGATAAAATTTTAGGTTTCACTTATTGCTTTGGCTCAATTGTCCTTAAATCTTTTCAAACTACAAAATCTGAGGATTTTATTAACACATTCAATCTAAATGTAACCGGTGCTATTCTTTTTATAAAAAAATTACAAAAACAGCTTGCAGAAAATAATGGATCAATTGTTTTATTTTCAACAGTTGCAGTGGATAGAGGTTTTAATATGCACTCTGTTATCTCAACTGCAAAAGGAGCTATCCAAGGTTTAACTGCATCTCTTGCAGCAGAGTTTGCACCTAAAATTAGAGTAAATTGTATCGCCCCAAGTATTACCCAATCAAAAATGGCTAAACCAATTTTAGACAATGCCAGAATTGCAGAACAAATTCCTCTTAAGCATGCAATGAAGAGAGTAGGCAAGCCCGAAGACTTAGCTGAGACTGCAAAATTTTTATTATTACCTAATTCAAGCTGGATCACAGGCCAGGTCATTCATGTTGATGGTGGTAAAATTAATATAGAGACGTAATGATAATTTATTTAAAAATAATTTTATTTTTATTTTTAATTTGTTTTAAATCTCAAGCTTTTGAAAATCCTAAAGTTAAAATAAATAATTTTTTTATTCAAAAATACGAAGTGACTATTGCTGAGTTTTCAAATTTTTCAAATAAAACAAATTTTAAAACTGAAGCCGAAAAGCAAGGCTTTGGTTATGAATATGGAGCAGGCTGGGAGAAGAGAAAAAATTGGAACTATAAAACTCCTTATGGAAAAAATCCTGATAGCTTAACTGAACCTGCGGTTCACATTAGTTATTTTGAAGCTGAACAATATTGTAAATTTATTAATGGCAGACTGCCAAGTTTTGAAGAATGGTCAACTGCAGCTTACACTCAAGTTTTAGATTCAAAAGTATTTGAGAAAAATAAAACTTATGTTTATCCAAGTGGTGATAGAGCTGAGAAAATGAACTCAACTGATCTTCTTGCCTACAGAAAACATTATGATGTTTTAAAATTGCCAGAGGGGATTAATGGTTTAGTTGCTATGGGGGGAAACGTTTGGGAATGGACGAAGGATAGAAAAGATAATTCTGCTTTAACTGCAGGTTCTTCTTGGTGGTATAGTTCAAGCAACACGACTAAAAACGGAGCACAATTTAAGGCTGCAGATTTTTATGCCATTTATGTTGGCTTTCGTTGCGCATTTGAAAAATAGCCACAATTACTTTGTATAGACATCCAAATTGACAGAATTTTTTTCAGAAGAAATCAGGATTACCATCCAAATTATTTTAATCGATCTAGTGTTATCAGCTGATAACGCCGTGATTATTGGAATGGCAGCATCTCAATTTAAGCCAGACATAAGACGAAAAGTTCTAATTATTGGCACCGGTCTTGCAATAATTTTTAGAATAATCTTCTCTTTGATGACAGCTTATCTAATGCAGTTTAATGGAATTAAATTAATTGGGGGAATATTACTGTTATGGGTTACCTATAAGCTTTACGTTGATATTTTAAAAGATAAAGACAAGAAAGATATTGGTAAGTACAAAGTAAAAGAAGCCGAGCGCGGAAATTTTAGATCAGCTTTAATAACTGTAGTTGTTGCAGATGTAACTTTAAGTTTAGATAATGTTATTGCAGTTGCAGGTGCTGCAAAAGCCAATTACACGTTATTAATATTTGGTCTTATACTTGCAATCGTTTTAATGACAACTATTGCAAACGCAATTTCTATTTATTTAAAAAACCATAAATGGGTAGGTTGGCTTGGTTTATTATCGATACTTTGGGTTGCAGGTGATTTAATTTGGGATGACATACACTTACTTTTCTAATTTTTTTATAAAGACAGTATTTATTATACTTTTTACGTTTAACTTTAATGTTATGGCAAACGAACAACCGGATTACACTGTTATAAAAAAAGATAATGAATTTGAAATACGTCAATACACCAATTTTTTAACTGCGACCGTTGAAACCGAAGGTGAGCGTGATGAAGCAATTAGCAAAGGTTTTAGAATTTTATTTAAATATATAAGTGGCGAGAATAAAAACAAAGAAAGTATTTCAATGACTGTGCCAGTTATGCAGAAAAGTACAGGAGTAAATAAATGGAATGTTTCTTTTGTAGTTCCTAAAAAATTTAATCAACAAAATGTTCCTCAACCCGACAATCAAAGTGTAAAAATTATAAATAATTCAAACCTTAAAGTTATCGTAATCACTTTTTCAGGATTGTTTAGTAATGAGAATATTAAAGAGAATGAAGCAAAGATTAGAAATTATATAAAAGAAAAAGGATTAAAGATTGAAGAACCTGCAATTTATGCAGGCTATAATGCACCTTGGACTCTTTGGTTTTTAAAAAGAAATGAAGTGTTATTTAAGCTGATAAGTTGAGAAAAGCACCGAAGATACGATTAATTAATTTCAGGATGCGAAGATATTAGTCAAAAAAAACAATATTGAAAGCATTCTAATTTATTGATTTTCTTTTTATATTTATTTTAAAACTACTATTTTATTTTCAGCCTTTTAAAATCAATAGTTTAGCAAATGCATTAAAAATGACTTTGCCACAATTAACCTTAAATTTTTGATTTTAAATATTTATTTCTAATTAGTAGAAATTATCATTCAAATTTGCTTTTTAAAATAGAAGGATCATATTGGAACTTAAGGAGGGAAAACTATGTGTTTACCACTGCCTTATACGTGAATTGGCCAAAAGGTTAATATCACTTAAAAGCTTACGAACCTTTGCTTATTCAAAAAAAGGTTCAAAAAATCATATAAATTTTCCGGTTTTCTATAACCTGATAAAAGGGACCAAAGGTCCCTTTTTTGCTTTAAATTTAAGGTTATTGACAAATATATTAAATTATTGCATTATCTGCATATCTGATATGCAAGATTCGCAGGTCATTAAATTAAACATAAAACAAAGGAGTTAAAATGCTAGAAGGATCAAAAGGCTTGATAGCTAAAAATTTTGAAAACAAACAAAAGGAAAAAAATATCGACAATATTAACCGTAATATGAAATCCGTTGATACCTACGGTAATGGTACAACAGGTTACAGAATTAAAAACGGTGTAAACGCCGGCAAAGTAGTAGGTCATATCACAAGACCGAAGTCCGAAATTTAAAGTTTTATTTACCTGGCGAAAGCTAGGTAAATGAAAATCCTATAGCCAAACATCTCAAAAGATCCCTTTCTTATGACAAGGCTATAGGCATGTCCATTACATAAATATTTAAGCTGATTTGTAATAAATGCATTTGAGGCATAGCCATAAAATTGTTGTAATTACAAACTTATGCGAGTTACAAAAAAAAGAACCTTTGTTAAAACGGCAATTTACCGTGTGTGGATTTTAGTAACCTCTTATCTTTTTTTAGTTTTGGTCGGAAAATCTTGGGGTGATGCGGTTGGCCCAGCCATTGCTTTAAACTTTCTTTATTCCATAGGTTACTACACTTACGATAGAATTTGGCAAAATATTAAGTGGGGAATTGAAAAGTAATTTTATTTTTTAGATTTTCGATTAAAGTAATTATAATAAAAATAAAAGCTGTCAATAATATGCTGTGAATATATAAGAATGTACGTCAGCATTGGATATTCCAACAAAAGTATCTGGTAAAACTTCTTGCAATGGTAACTGCTGGATTTGCAAAAAAGGTTGAAGAAGTAAACCAATATCCTGCTGTAACTGTTAACGCAACCATTAATGGAATTTGATTTTTGTCAGTCTTTATCCAAAATATATTATGACAATAAGTAAAATCGAAAGTTGAGATAAATTCACTAATCCAATAAGAGTGTAACTCCAGATCTTGGATTTGTAGATTCCTGTAATAGAGGCAGTGCAAAAATAAAATGACAAAGAATTACTCCAAAAATTGCACCTAAAAATTGGCAGATAAAATATATAATTAGTTCGCTTGTTTTTAATTTTTTATTAGCCCAGTCCACTAAACTCACAACCGGATTAAAATGAGCTCCTGAAATTGGCATTAATGAAGAAATTAAAACATAAAGGGCAGCACCTGTTGCAATGCTGTTGCCAAGTAAAGCAACTGCATTATTATCCCTTGCAAGTACATCGCCCATAATTCCAGAGCCAGTAACCACTGCTAGCAATAAGGCGGTGCCAATAAATTCAGCTAAATATTTATTTTTATTCATTGTTATAAATTTCTCTAAGTTTAAATTTTAAATTAACCGTGTCCATTGTTTCAACAGGTAATCTTATAAGTTTTTCAATTTTAGGCTTTAAAGTTTTAATTAATTCATCAAATGATTACATTTTTCAAGTTTATCCCCACCTGCAGCTGATGGATCTTTAAATCCCCAATGCACTTGTAAAGGATGACCTGGCCAAATAGGGCACATTTCTTTTGCAGCGCTATCGCAAACTGTAATGACGATGTGCATTTTTGGAGCATTGGGTTTTGCAAACTCATCCCAACTTTTAGAGTAAAGTTTTTTAGTGTCATAACGCAGCTCTTCCGCAATCTCTCTTGCGATTGGATTAATGTCTGTTTTAGGAGAAGAGCCTGCACTAAAACCTATAAATTTTCCCTTAGCTAATGTGTTTAATAATACTTCCGCAACAACGGATCTTGCAGAGTTGTGAGTACAAAGAAATAAAACGTTAATCATTTAATCAATTATTATCAAAAAATTATTGCAAATATATTACATAAATCAATTTAAATTAAAGATTCTAAGTAGTATAAGTTTTCTGCATGGAACACTTATTAGATAATATTACGTTTCTACAAGATAAAATTTTACTTCGTGGATATGTGTTTGGTGTAATTCACGCTGGTTTAATTGTTATTGGTTATTACACAGGCTGGAGTATTAACCGTTTTCTTAAAATAGCATCGAATGGTTATATCGCTGGGATTTTTGGTGCAATATTTGCACACGTTATTGCAGATTTAATCGCATCTCTAGTTGATCCAGATATTCGCCCAGCAACCCTTGGAATTTTTCTTGGCGGCTTAACACCACTTGTGCTTATTCCATTACTTGAAAAATATGTGGTTAAATCTAAACATCATATTGTAGTTGGAGATCATGATGATGTTAAAAAAGATTTAGATCATCATCATTAATTAACTTTATTTTAATAATTCATTTAGCGCTTCTTCGATAACATAGATCTCATTTACTTTGTTGTGATCTACATTTGGAAGACTTTTGTACTGAGCAGAAATATTAAGATCCGTTAAAGATTTCACATAATCTTTTGCAAGTACATCTTGAGTATTACTGTCGCTAGCACCTGTAATAGCAAATACTTTTGTTGTTTTTGGAATATTTTTAATAAAATCGCTAGGAGATAATGAATTATAAGATCCAGATCTATTTTGCATAAAACGCCATTGAGAAATATTGCAAGGACATGCAAGCAATATTGCACCTTCAGCAATACCAGGAGTGCGTCCAATCATTACACCACTTGTTGCAGCTCCACCTGAATGTCCAACAAGAATAGTTTTAGATGGTTTGTAATGATTTTTAAGAGATTGTACTGCAGCAGTCATTTCATCTAAGTTTGTCACTGTATAACAATCACGTCTTCCACAATCATTTCCCGTTGATTTATTACCAGCCCTATCAAAATATCCAGGACGTAAAATTGCAACTTTAACAGTTCCATTTGGTACAGGAGTGCCTTGCGCATTATTTATCATTCCAGAGACCGGACCATTATCACTTTGGTCACCATGAATAAAAATTACTAAATTTTTTATTTTACTTTCAGAATTTTTTACAAAGGTATGAATAGCTAAACATTCATTCTTTCCAGTAATTCTGGTTATTTTATCATTTAAACACTCAGCTGAATTTGCTGATAAATTATTTTGTGAATAAACAATATTCTGACTTAAAAATAATAAAATTATCCCCCATATAATCTTCTTCATCCTAGATCAATCTATGCTTTTGCTACCTAAAATAATTATTGCTCTTTTACCTTTGTCCGTTTCCATCAATAGGGCAATGCAACCGCCTGCAGCTTTAATGTAGCCTGTTTTACTAACTAAAAATTTTTGATGTTTACCAACCAATGGGTTGGTATTTTTAAATGATAGAAAAGTATTTTTTAATTTAATTTTCATCAAAGAAGTTTGTGAGGATTTAACAATGAGCGGATAATGTTGAGCAGCAAGTACCAATTTTACTAAGCTTCTTGATGTGCTGACATTATCATCATTAATTCCAGAACCGTCTACAAAAGAAGTGTCCTTCATTCCAATTTTTATAGCTTTAGCATTCATAGCATCAACACAAGCATCCGTTCCGCCTGGATAATTTTCACATAACAAATCTGCTGAATGATTATTAGATTTAATAAGAGCAAGTTGTAAATGTTGTCGTCTTGTAAATTTTTCTATTCTTTCATTTAAATCTTGGTTTGCATCAAGCACAACCATGGCGGTCATTAACTTTGTAATACTTGCAATACTATGAAGATCGTCGTGGTTAATGCTTTTAATAATTTTACCATTACCATCTGCAACCAACCAACTTTTCAACGGTTGAATTCTTTTTTGCCTCAACAGCAAAGGATAGGGAAGTTATAAAAATTATAATAAATACAAAAAGCTTTTCTTTTTGATTACAAAAGAAACTCATTATTTTAGCTTATTGTGATTTGAGAAAATTGCAAAGCGGGCAAAAATAATGCCCGCTTTGAATATAATAGAATTATTTAATTAAACTTTAGAACCGATAAGTTTTAAAGCATCTTTTAACGCTTTTTCAGACTTATCATGAGTTCCGTCTTTATGAAGTTTTTCACCTTCAACTCTTAACGCTTTAGCTTTTGTAACATCTGCTGCTGCAGCTTTTGTAGTTTTTAGATCAGCATCAAATTGCGCCCATAATTTTGGACACATTTTAGCATTAACGCTAGAAGTTACTAAAAACATTCCAACGATTAGAACTAGTATTTTTTTCATTTTTTTAATTATTAAGTTAGTGGCTTGATTTACTACAGGTACAAAAAAAAGTCATTTTAAAAAACGTCTTTATTATCAAGCCAAATATACAGATCTAGGTCTCGTTTTAAGCTGAATTATCTTTTATTAAAGAATAAATATTTTATTGCAGCTGCAGCTATTAAAAGGTGCATAGCAACTGTTAGTATAATTATAATTGCGCCTTCATTTGAGAACATCATATTCATCATTGGGTACATTTTTATACTTTGTTAAGTTAGGATTTGAATGAGAGGCTATACCTGCGCCAATACCCTGTATATGAAAATTAATATTGAAGGTATTGCTGTATATATGTCTTGATTATTGTCAAAATTTTATATCTATTTTAAATATGATCAAAAAATATTTAATATTTTTAACTTTAATATTCTCAGTTTATTCGTGCACTGTTATTTCAGAAAAAGCTGCGCAAAAAGCTGATAAAGAAAATGCTTATCTTTCTACATTCTTAAACAAATCTTCAGCAAATCTAAATTCAACACTTGGCAAACCTACTCAAGTTTCATCTGAGGGTAATTTGGCCGTTCATGTTTATGAAGTAAAGGGCACTCTATTTAACTGTCAGAGAAAATTTACAATTGATAATAAAAATATTGTGACAGGTTTCGTTTCCACTTGCTGGGATTGATTAGTAAATTATTTAATTTTTCATAACTTTTTTCGTATACTCTAGGGGCCATGAAAAGAATTGGTATTTTAACCTCAGGTGGAGATTGCGCAGGTTTAAATGCTGCCATTCGTTCTATTTTTTATCGTGCTAAAAAATATGGGATGGAGGTTATTGGAATTAAAGATGGCACGTTAGGCCTAATTCAAAGGCCGGTGAATTCAATCGAATTAAACTATCAAATTGTTAGTGGGGCTTTATTTAGGGAAGGCGGAACTTTTCTTGGCACTACTAATAAAGGAGATCCTTTTCATTTTAAGGGTGAGGATGACAAGTATTTAGATGTTTCAGATAAAATTATTGAAGGTTACAAATTATTAAAATTGGATGGTCTCATTGTCATTGGTGGCGATGGCAGTATGAAAATATTTAAAAAGTTAGCAGATAAAGGAAAATTAAACATCGTTGCTATTCCAAAAACTATCGACAATGATGTGGGTGCCACTGAAAATTCTATTGGATTTAACACAGCCGTTGCAGTTGCAACAGAGGCATTAGATAATTTACAAGCAACGGCAGCCAGTCACCACCGCGCTATGATTTTACAAGTGATGGGCAGAGATGCAGGTCATATTGCACTTAATACTGGAATTGCAGGAGGCGCTGATGTGATTTTAATTCCAGAACTTCCTTACACTATCGATGGAATAATAAAGAAATTAAATGAGATTAAGAAACATAATATTCATCACTCTCTTATTGTTGTAGCTGAGGCTGTAAAAACGGAAAAAGGCGAGACGTATATGGTTCAATATGCAGATGGTGAAAAAAGATTAGGTGGAATTGGCGATTATTTAGCAGATCAAATTATGAAAAAATCTGGAATTGAATGTAGAGTTACAACACTAGGTCACGTTCAAAGAGGAGCAAGACCTACCGCCAATGATAGAATTCTAGCAAGTGCCTTTGGTGTTCACGCCGTTGATTTATTAGCAAGAGGCAAATTTAATCGAATGGTTGCTTGGCAGAATAGATATGTAGTTGATGTTGCAATTGATGAAGCCATTAATACTTATAAAGTTGTTGATCAAAACGAAGGACTTATAGATACCGCATTTGCCCTTGGAATTTATATAGGAACTACCTAAAGAAATTACAAAAAATACATCTATTATTTGTACATAATTACTGTACTCTTATTATCACTACTAAAAAGCGTTTATGAAAAGTAAAGAAGCGCTAGCAAAGCAGTGCAGTTATCTTTTTAATGAATTTCTTACTAATAATAAGAAATATAAAACTCTCGCACATTTTCGAAGAACGCCAGGCGGCTATCTTATCATGTTAAAAATTTTTGAAAATTATTTTAATGATAAAGCTATCCATGTTGAAGAATTAATTCGTTATGTTCCAATTTCCATTAGTTCACGATTAAGTCTATTTTCACTCATCGATATTGCGGTAAAAAGAAATGTTTTAATCAAAACAGGAGATACTAATGATCATAGAAAAAAATTAGTCACACCTTCTGAAATTTTTATAAAAGAATTTAGAAATTGGCTTGACGATTTTGGGGTCTAAATAGTTACTTTTTCTCTCTCTTTTTTAACCAATCTTGCATCATTTTTATCTCAGCTTTTTGATCTTTAATAATTTTCTCTGCAAACGCTTTAAGTTCAGGATCTTTTGTTTTTTTAATTAATTCTTCAGATACATCAATTGCGCCTTGGTGGTGCGGGATCATGCCTTTTAAAAAATCAATATCAATATTTCCTGAAGGTTTAATCATCATATCTTTATGCATTTTATCCATAGCCTTTTGAAAAGGCATGGGGCCATGATTTTTATGACTATCATGATGCATTGCTGATAATGGCAAGGTAATTGCGAATAATATAATTGAAATACTTAATAAAATTTTTTTCATAAATTAACTATATGTTTTATTTAAAAAATTTAAAGAATAAAGAGACAACAATTGAAATAACGATGCAAGTTACAATTGGAAAATAAAAAGAATATTTGTCGCTCTTTACACTAATGTCACCAGGCAATCTGCCAAGTGGAATTTCTTTAGCAAGCGGCCAAAATAATCCAACAATTAATATTAAAATTCCAATGATGATCAGTGCTTTTTGCATTAGTTTTTACCTAGCTGATAAAGACGGATCATGTTTGTCATTTTAGACTTACCAAAGGGTAAACCTGCAGTGATAATAGCATAACCACCAACTTTAGTTAATTTTCTAGATTTAATAATTTGTTTTGAAATCTTCATCATCTGTACCCAGTTTTTAGCATCTTTATTGGTAATAGAAGTAACGCCCCACAGTAACGATAATTGTCTTGAGATATTTATATTTGGAGAGATCGTTATAATTTTTGCAGAAGGTCTTATGGCTGAAATTAATTTTGCAGTATTACCAGTCACTGAAAATCCAATGATAGCCTCAACTTTTATGTTGTAGGCGATGTCTTTAATTGCGAGAGCGATTGCTCTAACGGGCTCATTATTAATTTTAGTCTTACTTTTAAATAAACTGATGTGTTCTTTTTTATATTTCTCCGTCGAGACAATTGTTTTCTTCATCGCCTGCACAGCTTGAATTGGATATTTTCCAACTGCTGTTTCAGCAGACAACATCACTACATCCGCTCCTTGAAATACAGCTGTGCCAATGTCGTTAATTTCAGCTCGTGTTGGTTTATTATTTTCAATCATGCTCTCAAGCATTTGCGTTGCAATGATAACCGGTTTACCAAGTTCAGAACATTTTTTAACAATATCTAATTGAACATGTGGCACTTCATTAGCACCAATTTCAACGGCAAGATCTCCTCGAGCTACCATGATGGCATCTGAAGTTTGGATAATATCTTTTATATTTTTCAGCGCACTTTTGTTTTCAACTTTTGCAATAATGCCCATATCCGTTGAAATTAATTTTCGTGTTTCTTTAATAATTTTAGAATTTTTTACATAAGATAATGCAATCCAATTGCAATTAAGTTTTTTTGCAATTTGAATATCTCGTTTATCCTTTGCAGTTAAATTATCAAAATCAACCTCAAGTCCTGGAATATGAATGCTTTTAAAGTTTTTAATAATACAATCGTTTTGACAAATAGTTTGAATTGAATTTTTTGTAAGTTTTTTAATTTTAAATATAAATTTTCCATCATCAATTAAAATTTTATTACTCTTCTTTATTTTCTTAAAAATCTCAGGGTAGGGTAGATACACTCGACTTTGGCTGCCTATTTTTTTATTTAAATCAAAATTAAAAGTATCGCCTTTTTTAAGTGAGACTTGATTTTCTAAAATTTTTCCAATTCTAAGTTTTATTCCTTGTAAATCTGCAACGATAGCAATGCGGCTTTGCATTTAATTTTTCACAATCTCTAATAATTTTTACAATCTTTTCAATCCCACTTAAGTTGTGACTAAAATTAATTCTAAAGCCATCTACACCTGAACGGATTAACTGATTAATAATATTTTTTTTAAATATCGAGGGGCCTAGGGTTGCAAGTATTTTTGCTTTTTTATTCATTAATTAGATTCATTATAAAATACCATTTTGGCAAATGTAAGATGATTATGTTATAATGATTCACTAATAGAGGTTTGCTATGTCACTAACACAGCCAGAACTGATCCAACTTATCATCTTATTAATCGTATTGTTTATTATTATCTGGAATTTTATGCGGGGAAGATTTTAATTAAAAATTTTGTTTTTCAAATATAACGGCAGTGCAATCGCTTCATAAATTATAAAAAACACTTGAAATAATATTGGCTGCTTTAGAATTTTTGCAAGGGTTTTGAACCTATCAATTTCATTCCAAATAATTAAAAAAACTTTAGCGCCAGCAATTAATTCGCCATTCACCATTGCATGCATTCTGCGCATTAACTGATCTTTAGTTTTTTTTGTTTCGATATAGGCTGAAATATTGTCATTAATATTCACCCACTGAATAAGAGGATTTTTAATCTTAGTTTTATAATAATTAATTTCTCTGTTACAAATAGAGCAGGACTGATTAAAATATATTTTTATATTTTGCATCTCCTTAATAATTAAATTTTAATTTAAAATTAATCTTCGCGGTCGTAGCGTTTATTATCGCGTAACGTCATTACACCTGCAATACCAATAATTAAAAATATCCCTGAAAATATAATCACTAAATTTTTCTTCTCAAATATATCAAGAAAAACTCCAAGCCCCGTAGAAAGAACTAGAAAAACTGAGACCATAATTTGATAACGAACTACATTTTTATGTTTTTGTTTTATTTCTAAATTAGTTTGCATTTCTGCATTTAAAAAGTCACGAATAGAAAAAAAGTCAGTGAGTACATTGTTTTGATCCACAACTGGCATATGGCGAATATTGTTATTTTTCATAACCCCAATTATGCCATTGATATTATCATCTAGTTTTGCAGATATAATTTTACTAGTCATAATATCTTTAGCCGTTGTTAAATCAGCATCCATCGCCTCAACAACTAATTTTGAAACGATGTCTCGTTCTGAGACGATGCCAATTAATTTATAATTATCATCAACAATAGGAACTGCGCCAATTTTTTTATCTTTTAAGGCTAAAGCAATTTCGCTAATAGGGGTTTCTAATTTAAAAGAAAAATTTTCTTTTATATTTTTTATATTTCTTAAGGTTGAAATTTTCATATTTTAGTTAATATAAATTTTATAAGGAATATATTACATATTTGTTAAATTAAAATGACTAAAGAATTGGTGACTTTAAAAACTGGAAACACGTCTTGGTGGAAAAATATAAAATATCGAAGAGAAGCTGCAGCAGATCTTAAAAAATATCGAAAATTAGGCTTAAAAATTTTAAAAATTAAAACCTACCGTTTGCAGGGTCCTAATAGTCTTATCTATTCCGATTACCAGTTATCTAAACTGCAAGATTGAAAAAACTTTAAGTTCTATTAATTAAAAGTAAATTATTTTATATTAAATTAACTTCATGAGTAAAATTTTCATAGTTTATGGTCACTATAGTGATCAATCTTTTAATGCAGCAATACGCGATACTTTTATAGAAACTGCAAAACAGCAAGGTCATAGTATTGATTGTGTGGATTTGTATAAGGAAAATTTTGATCCTGTATTTCGAGGCGAAGAACCTGACAAAACTGTTATCGATCAACGCGAGCGAATAAAAAAATGTGACACCATTGTTTTAATTGCACCCATTTGGAATTTTAGAATGCCAGCAATTCTTGAGGGCTGGATTGATAAAGTATTAGCACCGCCCTTTGCATTCACTTTTAAAAAGTTGTGGGGAAATTATGGTTATCCCATTGGTAATTTAAAAGATAAAAAAGCAGTTATTTTTTGCACCTATGGCTCTCCGCGTCTTGCAATTACAACTTTCTTTTTAAACTTGCCGATCCGAAGATTAAAACGAGGGGTATTTCATATTTGTGGCATCAGAGATATTAAATATAGAAGATATTTTGCGGTTCCTTTCGTAACTCCCGAGGAGCGAGTTGAATTTTTACAAGATGTAAAACAAACCGCTCAAAGTTTATAATTGAAATAAATTGAGTTAAGTTTTAATTAAAATTATGAAAGCTTATATTATCCACGAAAATGAGGAGTGGTCTTTACCTCTAAAAGAGCAATTGCAAAAATTATCAGTGCCCTTTGAAGATTGGCACATGGCAAAAGTTAATTTAAATACTGCATCTAATCCACCAAAGGGAGTTTTTTATAATCGAATGAGCGCATCTTCTCATTCAAGAGGACATCGCTTTGCCCCAGAATATACAGCGGTGATTTTAAATTGGTTATCATCTCATAATAGAAGAATTATTAATGGTGAAAACGCTTTATCCTTAGAGATTAGCAAATCTTTACAATATAAAAAATTAAATGAGCAAAATATTAAAACACCAAAATCTATTTTTTGTTCTGGAAAAGAAAGTATTTTATCAGCAGCAGATCATTTTACTAAACCCTTTATTACTAAAGCATAATAGAGCTGGACGCGGACTTGGGGTTAAATTATTTCAAAATAAAGTTGAACTTGAAAAGTATGTAATGTGGTAGTCAGTTTGAAGAATCCGTTGATGGAATTACAATTTTACAAGAATATATTGAGGCCGATCCAAAAGTTGTCACACGTGTAGAATTTATTGATTCAAAATTTTTCTACGCTGTGCAAGTGGATGCAAGTGATAGCTTTGAATTATGTCCTGCCGATGCTTGCAATATTGAAGAACAATTTTGTCCAACTAATCCCGATGGTAATAAGTTTATGATTGTGAAAAATTATCAAAATCCGCTCATTGCAAATTATGAAAAATTCTTAAAAGCTAATCATATTGAGGTTGCAGGCATTGAATATATGCTTGATAAACAGGGCAATGCTTACACCTACGATGTAAATACCAATACCAACTATAACTCCGTTGCTGAAAAAAAAGCAGGACGTTTTGGAATGCAAAAAATAGCTGAGTTTATAAAGGTAGAACTTAAAAAATTATAATTTTAGATTTGAGAATTTAAAGTTTTAATTTTTTTAGAATCTAAATAAATTTTTATAATTTCATTAGAATTATAAATTGATCTATTAATTTCATGCACTGTATCAAGAATTAAAATATGATCATTTAAATTAATAGTATATCGAATAATATTTCCTAAAAATTCTTTACTAATTATTTTTGCTTCAAATTCTTGATAATGTATATCGCTATTTGGTTTTTCTAGGTATAAGTTTTGAGGTCTTAATAAAATTTTACATTCACCTAAGTTATTATTAAATATATTTTTTATAATTAAATCTTTGTTACTTTTAAAATAGTTTTCATTATTATTCTTGTAAATGGAACCATCAATAATGTTGGTAGTCCCTAAAAAATTAGCCACAAATAGATTTTTTGGATTGTTGTAAAGATCAATAGGCTTGCCTATTTGTTGTACAATTCCTTTGTTAAATACTGCAATGGTATCTGACATTGAGTTTGCCTCCTCCTGATCGTGTGTTACAAAAATAATTGTAATTCCTAATTTTTGGTGCATGGTTAATAATTCTTCTAACTGCATTTGAATTGTCGAAGCTTGCGATCTAAGTGCGCCATAGAGGCTCATCAAGTAATAAAACCTTTGGCTCTAAAGCTAAGGCTCGCGCAACTGCGATTCGCTGTTGTTGTCCACCAGATAATTGATAAGGATATCTTTCGCTTAATTCTGTAAGATCAACCAGCTTTAAAATTTCTTTAACTTTTTCATTAATTTCAATTTTGGAAAATTTTTTTCTTCAAGTCCAAACCCCATATTTTTAAAAACTGTCATATGTGGCCACAATGCGTAATTTTGAAAAACCATTCCTACTTTTGATCCCATGGAGCTAAATTTACATATTTATTGACAGAATCAAAAGCTTCCTGATTGCTGATTTTTCAAATCCTGCGATTAAACGAAGTAACTGTTGTCTTTCCACAACCGGAAGGTCCTAAAAATGTAAAAAAATCTTTTTCTTTAATTTCTATATTAATATTTTTTAAAACATGGTTGTCACCATATGAAAGATTTATGTTTTTAATTTCGACAATATTTGTCATAAATTTATTTTATCTAGTAAGCCTTTTTCTAAATTTTTTTTCAATGATAAATTGTGTAATAAATATACCAATAGCAACAATGATAACTCCGATCATACCAAAACTTGCACCAGGACCCCTGCCAGCAGGGGTTTGCATATAAGAATATATTGCATAAGCCAGTGGAGCATCGGATTGTTGAGAGACTAGCATAATTGTTGCAGATAACTCCACCGTTGCTGTTGAAAAACTTGTTATAAATCCTGTAAGCAAACCTCCAGTCATTAATGGAATTAGAATTTTTCTAAAAATTGTAAATTTTTTTGCACCCAAGGACTCTGCAGACTCCTCCAGTGATTTATTAATTTGCATTAACACTGCACTACAGGCTCTCAAAGCATAAGGTAATCTTCTTATAGTAAGAACAATTACAATCATAACCCACCAAAAAGCTAAAGATTTATCACTCCACGGCAATTGTATTGAATAAAAAGTTTTTAAATAACCAACTCCAAGCACAAGTCCTGGAATTGCAACTGCACTCATAGCAACATAATCTAAAAGTTGTCTTCCTTTAAATTTAGTACGAAGAACAATGTAAGAAATAAAGAAACCTAAAATAATATCTAGCAGTGCAGCTATTAAGCAGTAAATTAATGTATTCTTTAAATAAAAACTATTTTGCAAAATAGTTTTATAGTGGCTTAAGGTGTAGGCATCAGGCAAAATACTAAAAGACCATATTGTTCCAAATGATAAAAGCGTTAATGCAATATGAGGGGACAACACAAGAAATAAAATTAAAAAAACTACAAAATAGGCAATCCTTTTCTGGTAAGGTAAAAAATCTCTCTTTAACATTCCTCCAGTTCCGCCTTTTTGCAACATGGAATAATCTTTTCCTCCAAGAAAAATTTTTGCAATCCAAATTGTAAGAATAGAAATAGCTAATAACATCACACAGATGACGTAACCCATCGGATCATTGATCCCAACACTAGAAATTCGAAGATATGCTTGTGGGGCAAGCATATTATTAACATTTAATAAAAGCGGAGTTCCTAAATCATCAAAAACTTTCAAAAAAACTAAACTCGCACCCGCGATATAGCCTGGCATAGACAATGGTAAAATAATTCTTCTAAATAATCTAATTCCTCTTGAACCTAAATTTTGAGCTGATTCCTCCATGCTTCGATCTATGTTGTTTAAACTTGAGATGAGATTTACAAGAATAAAAGGAAAATAATGAACAGATTCAACAAATATCACTCCATTCAATCCTTCCATAAATGGAATTTTAAAATTAAATAAATCATTCAAAATTAAATTTATACTTCCATTACCTCCAAATAATAATTTCATAGCAATTGCCCCAACGAATGGAGGCATGATGAGTGGAATAAATCCTAAAACTTGAATGATGACTGAACCTTTAAAATTAAAGCGTGTGGTAAAATAGGCAAGGGGAACTGCAAAGATAGAGGATAATAACACGGACATGATTGCCACATAAAAAGAATTATAAAGGGACTCTCTAAAAAGCTGGCTTTTAAAAAAATCAAAAAAATTAGAAATGGTTAAATTTCCTGATTGATCTAAAAATGAAACGTAAAGAACCTGAACAATGGGTAGAACTAAAAAAGCGATTAAAAATAATCCAATTAGAATAGCTATTAATTTTAATAAAAAATCTTTAAACATTTTTAATAATTATGAACTTTTTAAGTTCAATTAATTATTTACAAAGACTTTAATGCTTGTTGAGCTTTTTCCTTAGCTTTAGAATAATTACTTACGATTTGTTTATCCCAATCAGCTTCAATCTCAGCTTGGCGAGTTCCAGCATATTTTTCATTATCTTTTGCATCAAGTCTGCTTTTTGTAAAAATTGCATTAAAAGCTGGATCGTTTGCTTGAGCTTCAGTGATTGGCAACTTAGCAACTAATTCTTTAGCCTCTTTAATTAATAATCTTGATTGCGCATTTTCTTTCTTTGCAAGTGCAATCTCAGCTTTATTGATTGCTGCGACCGCTTCTTTAAGATCATTTAATCGGTAGGTAATCATTGCATCGAAGAGTGCATTGATAACGCTGTATCTTTTTTCAGATAAATTGACGTCAAAATTTACAGCTTTTCCAATGGATTTATCTTTATATGGATTTGGATAATCTTTAGGTGCTTTTGAATATGTTTCAGGATTTACAGGCAATCTTCTAATCTTAGGATCTAATAATATTGTCTGACCTTCATTAGATAATAAGAATTCAACAAATAATTCTGCATTTTTTTGATTAGGTGCATTTTTGATGATTGCAATATTTGCTGGAACTAGAGCTGTAATTGTTGGATAAACAAATTCTACAGGAAAACCAGAGGCAGCTGAAGATAAACCAAAAAAATCTATTACAATTCCAATTCCAAAGTCACCACTATTAACACCATCAGGTACAGCAAAACTAGTTGCCGCAACTGTTTTAAAGTTTCCGTGTAAACAAATAGCAGCGGTTTGCCAACCTTTTAAAAAACCTTCTCCTTGAAGAATAGCTTCTAACGTTAAGTGAGTTGTTCCAGATCTAGATGGCGAGCTCATTCCGATATGATCGTAATAAATGGGCTTGATAAGATCAGACCATTCTTTTGGTTTTGGAAGTTTATTTGCTGAAAGATATCTTGTATTCCACATGATTCCATAACCAGAGGCTGCAAATCCAAGATAATAACCATCTTTGTCATGAACGGAGTAGGAGCCTATTTTTTCAGGTATTCCTGTTACTTTAGGGGTATATTTTAATAATAAAGAATCTTTTTTTAAAACTTCATTAGCATCTGGAGCAGAAACCCAAAATAAATCAGTCGCATTATTTGATTTGGTTTCTTGAATATATTTTACTCCGGCAGGAGTTCCTTTTTGTAATATTTCAACTTTAATACCAGGATATTTTTTTTCAAATTCTGTTTTAAATTTTTCAGTTAAATCCTTTGAAAAAGAGGTAACAATTACAAGATTTCCAGTGTTTGCATTGGAGTAGTTTTGAAATGATAAAATTAAAAAAACTAAAGTTAGAAATATTTTTTTCATTTTGGACAAGGGTTTAAATTAGACAATTATTGTACTATAATTATCAACTCAATCAACCCATCAATTCGACTATGAATTGATATAAATAATAGAATAGAATTAACAAATTAGCTAAGATTTTAGGAAATATTTAATTAAAAAATTATAGAAAATATTTGAACAATAACTTTAAATCTATTAATTAAATCCTATGACTGAAACTGATAATAATATGTACCGAAGTAGCGATGATAAAGTGATCGCAGGAGTTTGTTCAGGGATCGCGCATAAATTAAATTTTAGCAAATGGGGCCTTCGTTTTGCATTTATCGTTGGTGCTTGGTTTTATGGAATTACTATTCTTGCCTACATTATCTGTTGGATGGTTTTTAAATCGCGTCCGACTTTTAATCGTTAAGTCTTTTTTTAAATTTAAATTATGAGTGAAGAAACTATCAAGTTTGTGATTTAGTTACATCTACGCGTGGCAATATTATAGAAAATATTCACCAAGGTGTTGCAGTTGCAATGGATTCTGAAGGACGAGTGATTAAAAAATGGGGCGATATTACAACTGAAATATTTCCACGTTCTGCACTTAAACTTATTCAAACATTTGGAATTATAACAACAGGTGCTGATAAAGGTTTAAAATTAAGTGATGAAAGAATTGCATTTGCAACATCCTCTCATCATGCAGAAACCAGTTCATCTTGACATGGTTAAGTCTTGGCTTGCTGAATTAGAATTAGAAGAGGAAGATTTAATGTTAGGACCTGCTTGGCCGCTTAGCCAGAAAAGAAAAGATTATATTGTCAGACATGAAGGACGAAAGAGTAGAATTTATCATAATTGTTCTGGAAAACATTGCGGACAATTATCTATTTGCAAACATAGTAAATTTAAAACTTTAAATTATCACGATCCAAAACATCCCTTACAAAAACTATTTATAGAAAATTTAGAAAAATTAGCTGAAGTTAAAATTAAAAATATTGGAATTGATGGCTGTAATTTGCCAGCGCCAAGTTTACCCCTTAATCAATTTGCAAAAGCTCTGACAAAGTTTGCAGATCCTTCAAAATTAGAAGGGATTGAACAGAAAGCGGTTATTAAAATATTTGAATCTTGCATAAAACATCCATTATTATTTGGTGGATCTGAGAGCGTGAATTCTATTTTAACAAAGAGTAGTGACAAAAAAGTTCTAGTTAAAAATGGTGCGGATGGTGTCTTTATAGCAGTCGTTCCAGATGAAAAAGCAGTGCTGGTTGTTAAGATCAAAGATGGCAACATGAAAGCTGCTGAGGTTGCAATCGCTGGATTATTAGAAGAGATGAAATTTTTAAATAATGATGAGACTAAAAAATTTAAAAGTCAGCCAATCTTAAACTCAACTGTTGCAAAGATTGGAAAAATGGAGTGGATTTCGCGTTAAAAGTTAATTTACTTATTCTTTTAGTATGGTTTATTAACTTTTATATTTTATGGCAAAATCAAATTCTTTTCGACCAGGCAAACACTTATTACAAGTTCCAGGACCTACCAATATTCCTGATCGAGTTTTAAGAGCAATGAGTTTTCCAACAATAGACCATCGCGGCCCAGTGTTCGCAGAAATTACAAAAAGAGTTCTAGATAGAATTAGAGGAATTTTTAAAACTACTCAGCCTGTTATTATATTTCCAGGTTCAGGAACAGGAGCTTGGGAAGCTGCAATTGTAAACACATTAAATCCTTATGATAAAGTATTGATGTTTGAAACTGGACAATTTTCAACATTATGGGCGGAGCAGGCAAAAAAATTTAATTTAGAAGTTGAACTTGTACCAGGTGATTGGCGCACTGGAGCAGATCCAAAGATTGTTGAAAAAAAATTAAGTGAAGACAAGTCACATAAAATAAAAGCTGTCTTTGCTTTGCACAATGAAACATCCACAGGCGTTTCAAGTAACATTGCAAAAATTCGACAAGCAATGGATAGCGCAAAACACCCCGCACTATTAATAGTTGATACAATTTCATCCCTTGCTTCAATTGATTATTGTCACGATGATTGGAAAGTAGATGTAACAGTGTGTGGATCACAAAAAGGATTGTTATTACCTCCAGGACTTTCTTTTAATGCTGTAAGCCAAAAAGCTTTAGAGGCTTATAAAAAATCTACGATGCAAAAATCATATTGGGATTGGAAACCCATTTTGACAAATAATAAAGACAATGCTTTTCCATACACGCCACCAGTAAATATGTTTTTTGGTCTAGATGAAGCAATTGATATGTTAAATGAAGAGGGATTAGAAAATGTTTTTAAACGTCACACAAGATTAGCGGAAGCAACAAGAGTTGCAGTTAAGGCTTGGGGTCTTGAGATTTTAGCAAAAAATCCAGATGAATATTCAAATACTATTACTGCAGTTCTGCTTCCACAAGGACATGATTCCGACAATCTTCGAAAAATTATTTATGATGAATATAATATGTCTTTGGGAATGGGCTTAAATAAAGTGAAGGGAAAAGTATTTAGAATAGGCCACCTTGGAGATTTTAATGAAATTATGTTGGCTGGAGCTCTAGCGGGTGTTGAACTAGGACTTAGAAAAGCAAAAATTCCACACAAAGCCGGCGGACTAATGGCTGCTATAGATTATCTTGCAAAATAAACTTTAGTAAATTTTTAGCGATTAAAATATTTACCCGTTAAATATATGGCGGTTAATTATCCGCTTCATTTTGCAATAAAAAAACTAAACCTAAAGTAGAAGTAAATTTATTGTTTACTTAACATTAGATCTTTTATTTGTTAAGAATCACTTCCTTTAAAAATTATGAGTACAGAAACCCTTAAAAAAACAAACGGTTCAGGCAAAAATGGAGCAGCAAAATGTCCTGTGATGCATGGTGGAATTACTAAAGCTGGCGAATCTAACACTTCAAGACTTTGGCCAAATAGTATTAATTTAGATATTTTACATCAACACGATACTAAAACTAATCCACTTCCAGGTTTTAATTATAGAAAAGAAGTTAAAAAATTAAATTTTAAAGCATTAAAAAAAGATTTACTAAAATTAATGACAGACAGCCAAGAATGGTGGCCAGCAGATCTTGGAACTTATTCTGGTTTAATGGTTAGATTAACTTGGCATCAAGTTGGAACTTACCGAGAATTTGATGGTCGTCCTAATGTTGGCTCACACAGATTTTCTCCACAAGACTCTTGGCCAGATAATACAAATTTAGATAAAGCGAGACGACTTACTTTGGCCGATTAAGAAAAAATACGGAAATAAATTAAGTTGGTCAGATTTAATGTGTCTTGCAGGAACGATGGCCTATGAACATTCAGGTTTTAAAACTTTTGGATTTTCATTTGGGCGCGAAGATATTTGGGAACCTGAAAAAGATGTGTACTGGGGAAAAGAAACAGTACCATTAGCCGTTGATAGATATAGCAGATCCAAAGGATCGTTCATCATTAGAAGCTCCTCTTGCAGCATCACACTTTCAATTAGTCTACGTTAATCCGCAAGGAGTAGAAGGTATTCCTGATCCACTGCGAACAGCAATGGATGTGCGTGAAACTTTTGCAAGAATGGGAATGAATGATGTTGAAACCGCAGCGCTGACAATTGGTGGACATTCCATTGGACGAGCACACGGTAATGGTGATCCTGCAAATTTAGGAAAAGAACCTGCTGCTGCAGAAATTCATGAACAAGGTTTTGGTTGGAATCAAGAAAATGGAACAGGGGCTAATCAAATTACATCAGGTTTAGAAGGTGCTTGGACAACCAATCCTGATAAATGGGATCATCAATATTTAGATCTTTTACTTAATTATAAATGGGAGAGCAAAAAAAGTCCTGCAGGTGCTTGGCAATGGGAACCTATTGGTCTTGAAGAGGAAAAAAAACCAGTAGACCTTGCAAACCCTAAAAAGAAAGCAAGATTAATGTTTACCGATGCTGATATGGCAATGGTTGTAGATCCAGAATACAAAAAAATCTCAGAAAAATTTTACAAAGATCCAAAATTCTTTGAAGACTCCTTTGCACGAGCTTGGTTTAAATTAACGCACAGAACTATGGGTAATAGAGATAATTACATTGGCCCTTGGGCACCTAAGGAAGATTTAGTTTGGCAAAATAATGTGCCAGCCCCAAAGAAAAAATATAATTTAGAAAAAGTTAAAAAAATGATCGCAGCAACAAGTTTAAGTGTCAGCGATCTAATCGTTATTGCTTGGGATAGTGCAAGAACTTACCGAAGAACTGATAAACGAGGTGGTGCAAATGGAGCTAGAATTCGTTTTGCACCAATGAAAAATTGGCATGCGAATGAACCTGAAAGATTATCAAAAACATTAAAAGTTTTAGAAGGGATTGCAAAAAAAACAGGTGCAACCATTGCAGATACCATTGTCCTTGCAGGAACTGTTGGACTTGAAAAAGCAATTAAAAAAGCAGGATCAAAAGTTAAAGTTCCATTTAGAGGCGGCAGAGGTGATGCAATTGAAAAAGAAACGCATATAGATTCTCTTAAAAGTTTTAGAGCCACGTACATGATGGATTTAGAAATTATGTGAAAGGCAGATTTTTCAGTTATGCCTGAGGAATTATTATTAGAGCGAGCAAATTTAATTGGCCTTACTGCAAAAGAAATGACTTGTTTAATTGGCGGTATGCGAGTGTTGGGCACAAATTTTGAAAATTCAAAACACGGAGTGTTCACTGATAAAGTTGGAGCTTTAACTAACGATTTTTTCATTAATTTAACTGATATGAAATATACTTGGAAGCCAACTGGAAAAAATAGCTACGATATTATTGAGCGTAAATCTAATAAAGTTAAATTTACTGCAACTCGCGTAGATTTAGTTTTAGGCTCAAACTCAATTCTACGTTCTTATGCAGAATTATACGCACAAGATGATAATCAAGAAAAATTTATAAAAGACTTCGTTGAAGTGTGGACGAAAATTATGAATGCCGATCTTCCAAGCATAAAATTAAATAAAAAATTTAAAACTTCAATGTGGACTAAGCTTTTAGCTATTATTACATTTTTGCTGATATCCACCCAAACACAAGCGCAAATTATTGATGCTATTGGTGGACATATTAAAGATATTCAAAATCGTTTTTCAGATCATCAAAAAATCTCAGGAAAAGTTTTAAAAAGTGGCGAGATTGATAAAAATGCTAAAGGCCAAGATCTTATCCATAACTCCTCAGGAACATGGACGCTTATTCAAGTGGGCAAAGATTTGTATTTGCAATCAGATGAAAATTTTCGCTCAAGTCCAGGCCCAGATTATCATGTATATTTCAGCAATCTTGCAGCCATTAAAGACAATGAAGAATTTAGCAATAAACAAATAGAAGTTGGCAAATTACAAAAACCTAATGGTGCCTCTTTTTATAAGTTACCAAGCGCAAAAATAGAAAATGTTAATAGTGTGTTGATTTGGTGTAAGCAATTTAAAGAATATATTGGCTCAGCTGATCTAAAGTTGTTGAATTAATTTTTATAATTAATAAGTAAATCTATAAATTAAAAGAAAGGATGAAGTAAATGTTAAGATCTATTGAGAAAATATGGGCCAGAGCCACTGGTCATTTAATGGGCAGTACGGATAGCGATAAACCAGATATACCTATTTTAACTTTACGAGAAGCACGTATTGCTTTGTACCTTAAAACATTTTGGACTGTGATTCATGTGATCACTTGTGTTGTTTATTATCGCAAATGTGATTAGGCACTGGTAGATAAGATTTAATAACTTAACTTTGGAGAAATCATGAACTTTGTAAAAAAATACATAAAATGGATTAGTACTGCACTTGTATTAACAGGGATATTACTGACTAATTTAAACATATATCCACTTAACATTTTCGCACACGGATTAGGTGCTGTGGGTTGGACCTATGCTGGATTTATAAATAAAGATAAAGCTATTATGACAAACTTTGGATTACAGTTACCACTGTTTGTAATCGGTTATATAAACTTATTTTTTTAAAGAATGATTAAAAATATAATATTTAGTTTCATTGATAAAATTATCAAAAGACCAAAATTAGTTATTATTTTAGCAGTCCTGATAGCTCTTTCGCCTTTCCTAATTAATGCCCTTAAGAAACTTTGAGATAAGTTTACTATAGTTAGTTAAATAAATTATCATGTCTTTTTTAAAGAGAACTTTTATTGTCCTTATTGCTTTAACTTTCGTTGGCTGTAGCGTTATTACTTTAAGCTACAACAGGCTTCCAATTGTAGCGGCGTATCAATTAGATTCAATTTTTGATCTCACCGACCAGCAAAGTAGTTTGGTCCGAAAAGAATTAGATAGCTGGTTATCGTGGCACCGCACAACGCATTTACCGCAATATGCAAACAAACTTAAAAGTTATGAAAAATTAATTATTCAAGATTTAACTCCACAACAGTTTTGTAAAGAAGTCGACGTGATCCGTATTTTTGTCGATGAAGCGGTTGTGCAATTTTTACCAGCGCTTGTTCCAATTGCAAAAACATTAACGTCTAAACAAATTGAAAATTGGAATAAATACCAATCAAAGAATGATGAAGAATTTATGATCAATTTTGGATTAGGTCGCAAGGGCGAAGTGATTAATGAAACACGATTAAAAAAAGCAATAGATCGTGCAGAAATGTTTTATGGAACATTGTCGGTGGAGCAAAAAGAATGGATTGCAAAGCGCCTTGAAAAAAGTGCCTTTAAAGCAGAACTTGTTTTACCAGAGCGAAAACGCCGTCATAATGATGCAATTGCTGCGGTAAATCTTATTCAAAAGGGAGCTCAACCTTTACAAACTTTAAAAAATGTTTGGAAAAATAATCAGCAATCCCCAGATCCAAAGTATGCAAATTATAGTGAACAAATGTTAAAAGATGGCTGCGCGCAATTATCAGAACTACACAACAAAACAACTCCTCAGCAACGCTTAAAAGCTGCACAAAAACTGCAGGGTTATGCAAATGATTTTCAAAGTTTAATCAAACCTTAAATTCAATTATTATTATTTTTAACTTTAGGAAAAATTATAAACTTTATTAAAGTTTTAATATTTTATAGTTCGTCTTTATCAAGGCTAATACCTAAGTGCTTTGATCTTCTAAATTTTAAAATTACAATTGCAATAGCTAGAAGTAAAATTGCACCGGCTTCATAGATAAGCGTTGATGGATCAATATCTTTTTTTTGTAATATGATTAATCGTGCAAGGGCAGTGATTGCAATAAATAAAGGGTAAGTGAGTCTAATCGTCTGCGTTCGCCAATAACCAGTCACCATTCCAATAACCTCTAAATAAATAAATAATAATAATAGATCTGGTAAATTGATGTTGCGGATTTCAATCATGTGCGTAATTTCAAGCATAAAAGCAATTGAGGTCGCAATCAGGATTATTGATGCAAATACAAGCTGTAATTTTCTAAAAAAACTTACCATAAAAATATATCTATCATTAATTAATGACTTTCAAAAATGAATAGATGATAGTAAATATTAAAAATAATGACTCCGCTGCTTGCTATTATTTTATTAGTATTTTCTATTGGTTTTCTCATGGCAATGGGACTTGAAAAACTGTGGTTAGTCATTGGTTTTTTTGTAACTTTAATTGCTTATTTACATTTTTTTGGAGGGATTTAGGTCGCTTATAAATTATGAAAGATTGGTACTCATATATTCTCTTAGGACTTGCTATCGGCTTTGCAATTTATCTTGCAGATAAGTACATATTTAAGATTATAAAAATTGCGTTGATTTAACTTTATATTTATAAAAGTTAAATTATTAATACTTAAAAAATGATCTTTTTACAAAAACTTATAAAGCGTATGCCTGAATGGTTGTTTTTTGGTGTTATGTTTTTAAGTTTAAGTGTTTTCCACTTATTATTTTTAATAGAAAATGGCAGCAAGTCGGTGATTTAGTAGAGGCAACTAAAATTTGTGCTCCTTTTATTTTTGCATTAGCTGCTATTGGTGGTATTGTTGTTTTTTTATATTATAATGAAGATTTAGAATAATTATGCCAGCTGATTTAATAGTTCTTGGATTTTTAGTTGTTATGGTTACTACAGTTGCATTGATATTTAAAGGTATGGACGATCGTCATCATAAAAATTCAAAGAAAAGTAAAAAAAAGTAAATTTAAAAAATTAATTTAACTGTGATTCAACAAACTCCCAATTGGCAAGTTCATTGACAAAAGTCTTAAGATAATCGGGTCTGCGGTTTTTATAATCAACGTAGTAAGCATGTTCCCAAACATCACAGCCAAAGATAGGCTTCATATTATCGACTAGATGGATTTGATGCGTTTGCTGTTTTTGTTACAACAAGTTTACCATTTTGAATGGCAAGCCACGCCCAGCCTGAGCCAAATTGTGTAATTCCTGCTTGAATAAAATCTTCTTTAAACTTTTCAACGCTGCCAAAATCAGCAATAACTCTCTTCTCTAATGTACTTGGCATAGCTCCACCACCTTTAGGTTTCATGCAATTCCAAAATAAAATATGATTCCAGTGCTGACCCGCATTATTAAAAATTGCAGCTTTTGATGCATCCTTTGCAGTTTGCTTAACAATTTCCTCCAAAGAATTTTTTGCAAGAGGCGTGTCTTTAATTAGATTATTTAAATTAGTTATATAAGTTTGATGATGTTTACCGTGATGCAAATCTAACGTCTCTTCAGACATTGCTGGAGTTAATGCATTTTTTGGATAATTTAATTTAGGTAATTCAAACATTTTTTTAAAAGTTAATATGTTTTAAATTATTAGACCAATCATTGCTACAATAAAAATTTTAAGTTAAAAATTTAGCAAGAACTTTTGGTATTTGTTCTTTAAATTTAAAAAAACCCTTCGTTGCAAATTGCCAGCAATACTTGTCATAATCCCTTACTGAATAAGTGATATCGATCTCCTTTTTAATGGTTTGAATAAAGTCATTTTCATAACCCACGTTTAGGTAGGGCAGGATAACTTGCTTGATATTTTTCTCTTTAATAACTTTTTGTAAATTCTCTAGACTGTCAATATAGATTTCTGAGTTAAATTTTTCTTTGATTAGATTTTTTAATTCATTAGTTATATTTTTTTTAAAATTAATTACATTTTCTGAATAACCCTGCTTTTGTAAAATGCTATTAAAATCCATAACGCCGTAATGATTAAATTGCGTTTGATTTTGCTGGATAAAGTTAGAGTCTAAATTATGAATAAGAAATAATGATTGATCATTTGTAGTTGTATCAAAGGCTATGGGATAGGTTTCATAAGTTGTAGTTTCATGTTTTGCTATGGCCGTTTCATTCAATTTTAAATTCTTATATTTTTTTTTTAGAAAATTTATTAATATTCCACTCGGCTGCAACGTAGTGCTTACCCTGAGTATGTAGTCCCGCAACCCATCGCCAACTCAAAGTATTAGAGGCAGCATCACCATCAAGTAAATTCTTTAAAAAAAAATCAGCACCTAATTGCCATGGTAAATTCAAAGTAAAAATCCAAACACTTGCAAACCACATCCTTGCATGATTATGCAAATAACCCGTTTGTTTTAACTCAAGTACCCAGTCGTTAAAGGGTTCAATATTCGTTTGTGCGTTGATAGCATCTAGATAATTTTTTTTTGTCTCTTTTTTTAACTCTAATAAATCTTTATTATAATCCTGTCCAAACCTTTGGGCGCATTTCCAACCAACCCTTCCAATAGGTTCGCCACATCACCTCTTGAATAAACTTTTCAATCTTTGCGTAGGAAAATTTACTGTAACTTGATTTTAACACCTCTATTTCATCAATAACACGGTGGGTGATATATTTAGAAAGCACGCTAGTATTTTCTCTTTGCTCAGGTCCAAAATCAAAATTTCTAGTTGAACTGTATTTTGCTAAATGATTTAGACAAAACTGTTCTAACTTTTCTAATGCTTGTTTTCTAATTTCCATTCTGTACTACATAATCAGGACGGTTGATAATTGGTAACATGCAAATATAATAGAGAAGATATTATATGATGGAAAATTTTAAAATCATAAAGCCAAATATAAAAAAGAATATTACTCAAATTACGCCAAGAAAGATCTTGGCATTTTGGCTACTTTTAACAGTTTTATTAACGATTCTAGCGCCTAGAATAATTGATCTTAAAGATTACAAACCCGATCATATTCTTTTTGCGATGTTATTTATTTCCTTCATTATTATTGGTTTAATTGTTCTCTTGATTAAATTACTAAATGACAAATCGATAAAATAAAAAAATTAAATGAATTTAGAAATTATTATTACAACTATTCTTGCAATGCTTACTTCGCTGATACCGATCTTTTATAAAAAGATGACGGATAATACGGACTTTAATATGACTAGTCCTTATCTTTTATCTGCTGCTTTAATTTTAGGAATAAATACAGCTTGTCTTATTTATTCATTTGTTACATATGGATTATTAGAAACTTTATTTTTAATAATTGTTTATGCGATTATTGTATGTTCTATTTTCTTAACCCAGTATCTCATTAAACTTAATTCAAAATAAATAAATTTTAAGTAAGCGCTCTTTTAGTCAATAAAATCAAGATTGATTCCTATCTTGTCTTATGAAAGTTTTTGTAATTTACTTAGCTTTTTAAAATATGCCATCAGTTATTTTAAACGATACGATCTTAAAAGGTCAGCTCAATGATAAAGATAGCGTGAGCATTGATGGAACTTTTATTGGCGATATTAAGGCTGAAGAAATCATCGTTAAAGATTTAGGCAATATTAACGGTAATTTAAATGCAAGTTCGAATATCGAAGTTAATGGCGAAGTCATTGGTGATTTAAGCTCAGATAAAATTCATCTGAATAGTTTTGCAAAAGTTAGAGGAAAATTATCTCATAAAAATTTAGTCGTAGATGAAGGCGCGCAATTAGAAATAACTGCACAAACTAGAAAAAGAATTTCAAATTTAAATAAAGAATAATTATGTTTTTTAATTCAAATAAAAAAAATGAAACTTCTGTGGATGGTTTTTCGCATTTAGGCGAAGGAGCAAGTTTTCAAGGTGAAATTCATTGCAAAGGAGAAATTGAAGTTGCAGGCAAAGTAAAAGGAAATATTTCAGCCAAATTTTTAAGGATCTTAGAAGCTGGAAAAGTTACTTAGATGAAAATGCTGAAAAAGTTGAAATTTTAGGTTGTATGCTTGGCAATACTGACTGTGTAAACTTGCATGTGGGCGAAAAAGGGGTGGTTAGAGGAGATTTAAGATTTGAGACTAATTTAAGCGTTGCAGAAGGCGCTGATATTTTAGGGCATGTGCAAAAGGTTAAAAAAGATAAAAATAAAAAAGTTGATACAGAAAAAGTTAGATATTTAGAACACAATCAAAAAACCTCTTAATACAATTAAAAGTTTAATTTTAAAAATTGTAAAATTTCCTTTAAAAAAAAAAGAATTTCTATAAAAAGAAAGTATGGTTATTGAAGCATTAGTAGCCCTTGGAATTATTACAATTGCAACCGTGAATGCGCCGGTTGAAAATAAAGCACCACAAGAAATAAAATCTGTCTCAACAACAATTGATGCAAATAAAGCAGTAAAGCCAAAGGCAAAACCTAAGAAGAAAAAAGCTGCAAAAAAAGTTAATGTAGATCCTGCAAAACAACAACCCGCTAAAGAACTTGCAAAGAAAGAAACGGTAAAATCTGAATCTGCAAAACCAGAGCCCGTTACAACAGTCAGTTCACCAGAGCAAAAATCTAATCAGTCTAATCTTCTTTATTATATTTTAGGTTTTCTAACCTTAGGAGCTACAGCTGCTTATTTTTATTTTAGGAAAAAAAGTCAAACTACAGATGCAAAAATTTACACTAGTGATGAATTAAAACAAAGTCTGCAACAAGATTCAGATAAATTTAAATATCAACCGCTTGAAACAAAAACTATTATAGAACCACAGTCGCAACCAACTTCTAGCGATCAAACGCCTGCAGATCCAAAGCCTGACGATGAAGGTAAAAAGTCTTAAACGTTCTTCTAAAAAAGAAATTGCCTCACTTTTTGATAGATGGAATACGTCATTAAAAGGTGGGGATCCAGATCAAGTCGTTAAAAATTATGCAAAGAATTCTATTTTGCTTGCAACTCTTGCAAATAAACCAAGACTAACAGTTGCACAAAAAAAAAGTTATTTTAAATTTTTTTTAGCAAACAAATCTGCTGGAAAAATTAATTCTCGTAAAATTGAGGTTGGTTACGACACTGCAGTGGATGCAGGTATTTACACCTTCACTTTTGCTAAAACTAAAGCAGTGGTAAAAGCTCGTTATACTTTCACTTATCGCCTTTATAAAAATAAGTGGTTAATTACCTCTCACCACTCATCTAGAATGCCAGAAGATAGCTAATTTTTAACTTACGATTAGGTTAAAAAACAGCAAGGTTTAGGTTAGTATTTAATTAATCAAAATGTATGAATTCCTAGCAACTCTTGCGCTCATCATTCATTTTCTCTTTATTATCTTCGTTATCTGTGGAGGTCTTTTATTCTTTATAAAACCTTGGACATTGTATTTTCATATTCCAGCATTTGTTTATGGCGTTTATATAGAATTTACACAAAGTGTTTGCCCGCTCACTTACTTAGAAAATTATCTCTTAACTAAAGCAAATCTTGCAACCTATTCCACAACCTTTATCCAAAAATATCTGTATGCAATTATTTACCCAATCAATCTAACTAAAGAGATCCAAATTAGCCTTGGAATTGTTCTATTGATTATAAATGGAATAATTTATGGGGTTATTATTAAAAGAAAAAAGTGAGTGAAGTAGGGGATTTTGATTTTGAAAAAAAAGTATCGTGTCATACTATTTAATTCTTACCGAGGTTCCTTTTAGCCATTCAGACTTTTGATTTTTGTAATATTCTTTTTTCCAAATAGGTGCTCTAATTTTTATTTGTTCAATAAGATATCTAGATAATTGGTAGGCTTCAGATCTGTGCTTGCAAGACACCGCAATTATAATAGAAGGCTTGCCTAAGGTCACATATCCTTTAGCATGCTCAATAAATACTTTTGCTTTTTTTAACTTAAATTTTTTTATTCCCTCGGTGTAGATTTTTTTAAATGTTTTAATCATTAATCTATCAAATGCATCATAGGTAACGCCGGTAACATTTTTATTATTGTTATTTTTTCTAATATTTCCTACAAAAAAAATACTAGCTCCTGCGTCAAAATCTTTGATAAATTTTTCTGCTCTTAATAAACTAATTATTTTTTTTGTTTTTTTTAGATCAATAATTGCTGCGTGAAACATTAACCTCCTCCAATAGGTGGAATAATTGAAATCATTTTGTCTTTATTTAAGACGTAGGAATCATTGACTATTTCATCACGCTCTGAACAAAAAGCGGATTTTTTAACAAGATCTTTATAAGCTTTATTACCTGAATATTTTTCTTCTATAATTTCAATTAATTTATTTCTTATATTTTTAACTTTTGCACCTTTAGTAAAATTAATCTGCAAAACGGGAGCGTGAAAAATATCCTTACAATTGCCAAATAATTTTATTTTGATTTTCATTCTTATAACAACTTAACTTAAGTCTAATTAAAATAAATCCTGTAAAAATTCTGGCAAGCCATTAGGATTTACCCAGGTTCCTGATTTTCCACCTTGTTTAATTAATAAACGAATTCCATCAATTTTAAGATCGGGATTAACAATTTTACATAAATCGTAAATTGTAACTAACGCTGCATTAACACCCATTATTGCTTCCATCTCAACACCGGTTTTAGCAAATGCAGCCACAACACAATAAGCATCCAATGAATAGTCGTCAGCGTTTTGAATAATTTTCGTCGAACTGTAATCAACACTCAGCGGATGACAAAGAGGAACAATCTCACTAGTTTTTTTTACACCAAGCAGTGAAGCAACTTCCGCTAAAGAGATCGGATCACCTTTTGGCATTTTTTTGTTTTGAATTAATTTAAAAGTTTTTTCACCAACATAAATTTTACCCATGGCCAAAGCTTTTCGGTGTGTATTTTGTTTTTGCGACACATCCACCATATGAAAATTACTACTTGTAAAAATTTCTTTCGCCCAATCTTTTAAAATACTTGTGTCTATAACTTTAAGATTTTTCATTATCCTCCAATAGATGCTAGATGCGGAGTAATTCCGGTGTTGCCCAATTCTAAATAATGAGACTCTTTTTTGAAATTTAATTGAGCATTAATCAAATCTTTAAGTTGAAGAATTTGCTCATCATTTTGCAATAGTGCTCTAAGTGATATTCCTGTATCCCCAAACAAACACAATCTTAGATCTCCTTGCGCGGTAATTCTTAAACGATTACAGCTTTTACAAAAATCTTTTGAATAAGGAGCTATGATACCAAATTTTCCTTTAAAATCTTTATGGATATAATTTTTAGAGGGGCCAGAATCAAAACCTGCGGTTTGATGAACCCATTCTTTTTTTAATAAATAATCTCTAAATACATTTGCAGAGACATGGTATTTTTTAAAATAATCTAAATTATCTCCCGTTTGCATTAATTCAATATAACGAAAGTCTACATAGTTGATTTTTACAAATTGTTCCCACTTGTTAAAATCTTCTTCACTATCATTTACCCCTTTAAGCAAAACTGCATTAATTTTTATTTTTTTAAAATTATTTTCTTGTAAAAGTTTAAGACCAGCCAAAATATCTTCAAGCTTGTCCATCCCAGTGATAAACTTAAATTTTTCTCTATCTAGACTATCAATACTAATATTAATTCCATCAATTTTTTCTTCCATTAAAGGTTTTGCAATTTGTTTTAAATTGTAACCATTTGTTGTCATTACTACTTTTTTAATACCTGGAAGAGATTTTAGATTTTTAACTATATCTATAAAGTCTTTTCGAACGGTAGGCTCACCACCTGTTAATCTAATTTTACAAACACCAAGTTCAGATAAGGCAATTCCAATTCTTCTAATTTCATCTATTGTTAAAAAAGTTTTTTTATTTTCTGGTTTTTTGTACCCATCAGGCAAACAGTAACCACATTTAAAATTACAAACGTCAGTAATTGAAATTCTAAAATAAGGAAAAGTTCTGCCAAAATTATCTTTTAAATGAACCATTTATTAGAGATTACAATCTATAAGATTAAGATAGTCAAAAGATTTTTTTACAACTGAAAAGTGAAACATAATGGGATTAAATGGCATATACTTCTTTGTATAAACTTAGCTTTGAGTCTCTAAATTATGAAAAAAATTACAAACTCCAATAGAAGATCTTTTTTAACAGGTTCAGCAGCTATTGCAGGTGTAGCGGCTATTTCATCTATTTCAAATTTTAATCTTAATATTGCAAAAGCAGATCACACCAGTGCCATTCCTAAGGCGACTCCAGAATATATTAAATGGAAGAATCGAAATGCATTAATTATTCATTCTGAGGGAACAATTGAAACTCATCGGGACATGATCGGAAATGGAATTATTACTCCAATTGAAAATGTGTACATTAGAAATAATGTTAATTCCTTAAATGATCAACAAATAGGAAATAGACCTGATTGGAAATTAGAAGTACAGGGAGTTCAAAAACCAACAACATTCACATTAGCTGAGCTACAAAAAATGCCTTTGAAGATCACACCGATGGTTCTTCAATGCTCAGGAAATGGTCGTAAATTTTTTGCTCATAGTCCAAGTGGAACTAAGTGGGATACAGGTAGCGCAGCTTGTGTTACTTTTTCAGGAGTTTCAGTTAAGTATTTAGCAGAACTTTGCGGAGGACTTGTTGCTGGTGCTAAATTTATAACAGGAACAGGTGCTGATGCACCAAAAGAAATTGATCCTAAAGAAGGAGCTGTTGAAAGATCAGTTCCAATTTCAACTTATGAAGATTGCCTATTAGCATGGGAAGTTAATGGAGTTCCAATTCATAATGCACACGGTGGTCCGCTTAGATTAGTTGTGCCTGGATATTATGGAATAAATAATATCAAACATGTTAATAAATTAGTTTTTGCGGATAAAGAGTCTGATTTTAAAATGATGTCCACTCGCTACCGAGTTTATAAAATTGGCGATAAAGCAACTGCTAACGACGGTACGTGCTGGGAGATGAACGTAAAAAGTTGGATTACTTCACCACTTACTTCAGCAAAAACTGGCAAAGTTGTATTTTCAGGCGTTGCATTTAGTAACGGCACTCCGTTAAAAGGAGTGGCCTTATCTTTTGATGAAGGAAAAACTTGGAAGAGTGCAAAATTTGTAGGCCCTAATCTTGGAAAATTTGCTTGGAGACAATTTCAATTTGAAGCAAATTTAGAAAAAGGCAACTACACAGTTGCATCTCGAGCAACTGATGAAAAAGGATCGCAACCTAAGTTAAGATTTGAGAATAATGAAGGCTATTCTCATAATGGTTGGTTAGATCATAGTGTTAAAATTACAGTTGCGTAATTTTTTAATTAAATTTAAGAAAATTTTTTTTAATTTTCTTCTAATATATTTTTCTTTGCAATTAAGCCTAAAAGCTGACCAAGATAAAATGATCTTAGGCCTTAAAATATTTAATGAAAAAGGAAACTGCGCAAGTTGTCACCAATTAGCTAATGCAAAATCTGTAGGCAATATAGGTCCCAGTTTAGATGATTTAAAACCAACTCAAGTTCAGGTGAAACAAGCTGTAACAAATGGAATTGGGATTATGCCTGCATTTGGTAACGATAAAATATTAACACCACAAGAAATTGAGGCTGTGTCTTTTTATGTTGAAAAAGTTGCAGGTAACTAAAAAAATATTTTTAGACCTAAGCGTATTGCTACAAAGAGAACTAAAACTGAAGTTAAAATCGCAAGAATATGAGATTTTAATATTTTTACATTAAGAAAATTTCCAAGTTGACCTCCCAAAAGAACTGTTAAAAATAAATAAAGATAAGGCTGCAGTTCTAAAAAATTATCTAATTTTTGAATTTGTCCTAAAAATCCTGCGATAGAATTTATCAAAATAAATAAAGATGCAGCCACAACAATCTGCTTAGGTTGAGCAGCTTTTAAATTAAATAAAATAGGGGAAAGCAAAATTCCTCCGCCAATACCCACAATGCCAGATATTAACCCAATGCCAGCGCCGATTATAATAGCCATAAAGAAAGGAATTTTTTTTATAATTTGGTTTTTTAATTGATATTGGTTTGCTTGTAGAAACAGCAAAAAACTACGTATCGTTAGAAGCAAAAAAATAATAAAATTTGAAAAAATTCTTTTGTAATCTGAAATGTTCCACCAATATAAGCTAAAGGTATGGAGTCTTTAGAGAGGTTTAAAAATTTTATATTTAAATTTCCACCCTCTAAATGAAAGCAATTTCCAGCTACGACAATAATATTACAAATCAATGCTATTATTGGAATGTATAAATACTCAATGTCAAAAATAGTTAATAATGCTAAATAAGAAGTTCCTCCACCAAATCCAACGCTTGCATAAATAGTTGCGATGCTAAAAAAAAGTATGGGTAGCATATTTTTAATCTATATGTTTTTAATGATACATAATTATGAAAACTGATAGTACAATAAAATTTATACCTGTTAATATTGCCGTCTTAACTATTTCTGATACTAGAAATGATTCTACCGACACATCAGGAAAAATTTTAGTAGATAAAATTAAAGAGTTAGGACACGTTGTTGTTAGCAAAAAGATTTTAAAAGACGACAAGGAGCAAATAAAAAAAACTATTCTTGGTTGGTGTGATGAGGCAGTTGATATTATTATTAGCACTGGTGGCACTGGTTTAACAGGACGCGATACAACCATTGAAGCTTTAGACGAAATTAAAGATAAAGACATTCCCGGATTTGGTGAAATATTTAGAATGCTTAGCTATAAAACAATTGGCACTTCTACTATTCAATCACGAGCACAAGGAATTATATGTAAAGGAAAATATATATTTGCTTTACCAGGATCTTCTGGCGCAGTAACGGATGCTTGGGAGGGAATTTTAAAATTCCAATTAGATTCTCGTTTTCAACCATGTAACTTTATTAATATTATCCCGCGTCTTAAAGAGAAGTAATACTAAATTGTATTTAGGTAGTTAGGGAAAAAACAATCAATTATATCTCCCTTTTTAAATTTCTGCCTTCCTGCTGGAAAAACAGCCCAAATATTAGACTGTGCAAATGGTTTTATTCTATATGAATCCTGCCCCTTTAAAGCCTCCAGCTGAAGTGCACCTGAACTTGAAGTATTTAATTTTGCTTTGACAAAATGAGTCATGTTTTTCTTTTTGAAATAAGTATTTTTTAAAATTGCTTTAATTGGCCTTTCAGTTTCAACCCCTAAAATATTTAGCAAATATGGATTTACAAAAAATCTATAGCAAGCAGCTGTTGAAATAGGATTGCCTGGTAGTCCAAAGATTGCCTTATCTTTAATTTTTGCAAATAACACTGGCTTTCCAGGTTTAATTTCAGCGCCTTTCAAATAATTTGAAAGTTTAAAAGTTTTAATAATATTTGGAATAAAATCAAATTTACCAGCTGAAATTGCGCCAGATGTTATAATGAGATCTATCTTAGATCTTAACATTTTTTTTATTTGATTTTTAAAAATAGAGGCATGATTATCTCTTAAAATTCCTCCATAATAAAATTAAATAAGAAATTCTCATTTAATGATTTTATATAAGGACCATTTGAATTTCTAACCTTCCATGCTGGAATATTTTCACTATTTGAGATTTCATTACCGGTTGAGAAAAATAATACATTTGGTTTTTTTTTAACTTTAATCTTTTTAATTCCTAACGTTTTTAAAGCTAAAATATGATTTGAATTAATAATTACGCCTTTTTTAATAATTAGATCATTTTTTTTATAATCCGATCCTAAAAATCTCATCAATTGATGTTTGTTAATTTTTTTATCAACGATTATGTATTTTGGATTGTCTTTACTTGGATAAAAGACAATTTGTTCAACTGGAATAATAGTATCAAAGCCTTTTGGTAAAATTCCTCCAGTCATAATCTCAACTGCTTCAAACATTTTAATCTTTTTTGTAACAGGTTTTGTTCCTGCAATCATTGACCCTATAATTTTAAATTTTTGAGGAGAGTTTTTGTTTAAAAATTTAGTGTCTCTAGAGTTAACTGCAAAGCCATCAAAGGCTGCATTATTTGCTGCTGGATTATTATGTTTTGAAAAAATATTTAACGATAAAACTCTGTTTAGTGCATTTTCGCTATTAACAATATCATCTCCAATTTTAATGCGTGCATTCTTTAAAATTTGTTGTGAGCGTAAATAACTAGTCATTATTTTTTATTAATTCTTTTGCTTTCTCTAAATCTTCTTTAGTATTGATATTAAAAAAAGAATCGTTATTTTTAAATTCCATATTAATTGTTTTAACTACAACGTTATTAGCCCAAACTTCTACTTTTCGCTCTCCTTTGTTAACTAAATCATCCTCTAATCTTTTTAATAGCTCTAAAGACCATAGCCCAAATATATTATGTCTGTTATCTATTGGAATTAAATAATTATCCTAAAAGCTTGATGGATACTTTATATCTTGTAGTGATTTACTTTATTGTGCACGGTTTTATTGAAATTACTAAGTTTTTATCCTCACAAAAATTGAAGTAAAATTGAAGTAAATTAGTAGTGGGGATTTTGATTTTGAAAAAAAAGTATCGTGCTATATTACTAAAAGAGAATGAAAATAAAACACTATTAAACGATTGATTTTGCTTTAGTATTTATTTCAAAATTAATGAGGGCTTATAACACAAGGGTTTTTGCAAATTTATTTTTTTGTCTTTGCCTTAATCATAATCAACATGTTCATCTATAACACTTATTTCTTTATCGCTCTTTTTTGTAGAAAATTTGACTTCAATATGAAGAAGGAACATATTTTTATCAGGAGGCGGTAAATATGTTTATGCCAATACCTGATACTTGAATTAAAAAGTATCACTACTGAATAAGAGCTTACGGACCTCTGCTCTTCCAAAAAAGGTCCACATCAGTTAAATTTTATAGGTTATTTAAAACCTGATAAAAAGGGGGACCTCCCCCTTTTTGGGCTAATAATAATTATTAAATTGGAATATATTAAATTATGCTGACAGTTGGACAATTTATAGAGCAGACAAAAAGACCAACCTGGACACTCAGTTCAAATAATACGGTAAGACAAGCCTTACAGTTAATGGCAGATAAAAATATCGGCGCCATTGTTATTAAGGATCAAGATAAGCTTATAGGAATTTTTTCAGAAAGAGATTACGCTAGAAAAGTAGTGTTAAAGGGAAAAAATAGTACTGATACAAAACTTGCAGAAGTTATGAGTAAAGAGGTAATAACTATCTCATCCGACATGCAGATTGATGCTTGTATGCAATTAATGACGGATAAACGTGTTAGACACTTACCGGTGGTAGATAATGGTAAATCCATAGGAATTATTTCAATTGGTGATGTGGTGCGTCTTATGATCGATGAGCAGAAGTACTTAATAGAACAGCTGCAAAAATTTGTAACTAGCTAGACCACCCAGTTGGTACTTTTAAATCAATGGCGTTTAATTTTATTATGCTCCTTCGATGATCATACCAATGGATTTGGCATTTTTAAATCTAATCTCACGAATGGGTTTATATTCCTCACTATTGTACCACTCTAAAGCCTTTTGATAGCTTGGAAATTGTATAACCACTGTTCTTGGATGAGGAAATGTTCCTTCAATCTTTGTTGTGGTGCCACCGCGTACAATATATTTACCACCAAACTTTTCTGTAATGGGCACAACCTTTTGTAGATATTCTTTATAATCCTCAGGATTAGTTACATTGATATTAAAAATTGCATAACCTAACATCAATTCTCCTAGTGACACGCCTGATTGAATTTTTTTAACCTATAATAATTATAAGGCCACGGTGTTAAAAATCCAACCGTTAACATAATAGGAACCACCCACCAAGTAAGCATAGCGCCTTCTGTTAAAATATAATCCGTCGTATTCATTGCAATCTCCATTGCAAGCATTGAAATAAAACTCATGCCACATGCAGTTTTAAGTGCATTTAAAAAAGTAAATTTTTGTCTCATTAAAATAAAAGTCTTCAAGTGAACAATACATCATAGAGCCATTAATAATTGCTAAAGTCATAATTCCCATCATTGAAAAGGAATCTCTGTTGCTTGAAAAAATAAAATAGTTCCAAAATCACCAATAGAGCAACCAAGCACACACCAACCCGTGTTTTTAGCACTTCGTCGCCAAGTATGCTTACAGGACCAATTTAAAGGCATCGTTGCAGTATTCATATTTTATTGTAGTAATTTATTTAATATAATCACTTTATCATTTAAATGTTTAAAATTTTATTTATTTTTTTTCTACTTTTTTTTATATAGTAAGCTTATGATTGAAAAATTTAACGGCATTTTCTATTTTATAATATTTATCATTCATTTTGGAGGATTTGGCCTTTACGCTTATCAACTTATTGGAAACACAGAAAAATTTAGAGAAAAATTTGCAATCGATGTAACTGCAACATCGACTATGCGAATGTTAGGCGGGATGTTAATTGGGATATTTTTAATGGCACTTTATATTCTTTTTGTCAGACCTAATGGTGTGCAGGGAACTTGGGCTTTTTTTAACTTGGTATTTCTGCAAAATTTTTGTGTGTTATTAGCTAATATTTATACTGTTCTGATCGATAAAACTGGAGTGAGGAGTAATTCTATAGAGGCAGTGATTGCACCTACGATGTTTTACATAATCCGTATCAAAGCTTTTATCTACGGGTAGAAGATCTTCTTCTCTTTGCTAACCAAAGATCATAAGCAGTCATTGTATCCTAGCATTATCATCTTCGGGGTTAAGTTTATTTTGTCTATATAAACTTTACATCATTGGCATAGGCCATCGTTGTCTCCTTTCGGGTTGTTAATTTGAAATGTTTTTTAGAAATTTTGAGAACTTAATGAACTTTGTACGACTTTATAATATAATGATTAAAGTATGGCTAAGTAATTTGTTAAGCTTGAGCAAAGCTTAAAAAAGAATGAAGTTAAAATTAACTTTGCTGAAACCTCAAAATAGATTGGTCAATATATGGTGGGTGGGTAAATGCTCATGAGCCTTATTACAAAGATAAGCTTGGTTATACGCAGGCTTGGAGATTTGAAAAGCCAGAAAGGGAATATTATTGAGGATTTTAGAGAATCAGATTAGTATGACACTTACTAATAAAGCGAACTTTGTAATGGGAAGCTGTATTTAGTGAGTGTCCTCTATCTCTACTTTATCATTTTCCCTAAATTTTTATGACTGAGATAGTAATTATTATTACCTGTATAGTTGTTGTTGCATTTGTTGCTTATAATTTTTTTAAAGGCAAAAGTGGTGGGGATAATAATTTATTAAGCTCACAGCTTGCAGATTTGTTGGTGCGTTTTTCTAAAGTTGAAGAAGCCACTAAAAATATATCCAGTACACAAGTTTCAATTGATAATACCTTTAAAAGCTTTGAAGGCATGTTGAATGATAGGCAAGAGCGTGGTGCTTTTTCTGAGATGGAACTTGAAAAATTATTAAAAGATCGACTACCTTCACAGTATTTAAAATTTCAACACACTTTAAGTAATAATAAGAGAGTAGATTGTTTAATTGATTTAGGGGAAGATTCACAAAAAATTGGCATCGATTCTAAGTTTGTTTTAGATAATTTTAAGAATTTGCGTGCTGCAAAAAGTGATGATGAGGTAAAAAGATATAGAAAGTTATTTGAAGATGATGTTTTAAATAACATTAAGAAAATTTCAAATGACTACATCATAAGTGGCGAAACTACTCCCCATGCCATAATGTTTATTAGATCTGAGGCAGTTTACCGTGAGATTAGTGAGGGTAATTTAGTTGCAAAAGGTTTAGAGAGAAATGTTTTAATCGTATCACCAAGTTTACTTTGGGGATTATTAAATACTTTGCGGATGTTTTTAAAAGACTCTGAGATGAGTAAAAAAGCGCAAGTGGTCATTAAGGAAATTGGTAGTAATTGGCAAAGATATAGGCCGTTTAGTAGAGCGTGTTGCTGATGTTGAGAATAGATTTAATCAAGTATCAGTGAGCAATTTAGAGGCATTAAAGTTTCAGCAGATAAAATTCAAAGCAGAGCTGAAAAGATTCAAGAGTTAGAATCTAAGGATGAGATTACTAAATGAACTACGTATTTCTACGATTTTGAGACAACGTGGTAGATCAAGTTCTTGGGATCAGATTATTGAAGTAGGTGCTGTTTTAGTAAATGATGATTTTCAAGTTCTAGCAGATCCACTTAATATTCGCTGTTCATTAAAGCCAGGTCTTGTTCCAGAACCTTACGCATTAATTGTAAATAACACCACACCACAAATTCTTCGCAAAACAAATTTATCTCATTATGGAATGATTTCACAAATGCATGAGCAATTTTCTAAATGGTCGCCTGCAGTATTTGTTGGATATAATTCAATTTCTTTTGATGAAGAGTTCTTGAGAAAAAGTTTATTTAAAACTTTAAATGAACCTTATCTTACTCAGTATAGTGGAAACAAACGTGGTGATATTTTAGGTCTTATTCGAACCGCACATTTGTATTATCCAGATTGTATAAAAACTCCAATGAGCGACAAAGGGAATGCTGTATTTAAATTAGCCGAGCTTACGGAGATGAATAATATTAAACATGATAATGCACACAGCGCCTTATCTGATGTTATGGCAACCATTAGCATTGCACAAATTATAAAAGATAAAGCGCCATCAGTTTGGAAGGCAAGTTTGATGACAACGAGTAAAACTGAAGTGAATGCTATTGTTGAGAAAGAGAAAATATTTTGTGTGAATGAATATTTTTATGGAAAAGCTCGTCCCTTTGTAGTCACCTTTGTTTGCTTTCATCCAAAATATAACTGGCCACAATGTTTTGATTTAAAATCAGTGATCCTAGCATTATATTTAAAAATGCCTTATGCGCAGCTGAAAGAAGAGTTAAAAAAGAGTCCCAAAGTTATTAGAAGTATCAAGAATAACAAACATCCTGTGATTATGAGTCCAAATTATGCAATAAACTTTGAAGGATATAAGCAACTTAGGCGCTGATAAATTATTAGAGCGAGCAAATATGATTCAATCTAATAAAGAATTTAAAGATAGAGTTGCTAAAATTTTAAGTGAAGAGGCAGAATGATAAAGAAGCTTTAGACTCACAAGTTGGTGTTATGGCGGAGGAATCTATTTATGCAGGAGGATTTGCAAAACCAGAAGATCAAAAGATGATGGTGGATTTTCATAAATCTGATTGGAAGGGGAAACTTCATTTAAGTGAAAAGTTTAAAGATGAGAGATTTTCTTATTTTGCAAAACGGTTAATCTATGAAGAAAATCCTGAGGTTTTAGGCAAAGATGAGTATAAAAAAATACATCGAGCTATTGCAGGACAAATTTTAAGTACTAATGATGAAAAGTGGAACACCGTTCCAAAAGCTTTTAAAGATATTGATGATTTGCGCGTTAAATATGATGAGCTTAAGGATGAAAAAACTTTAGGTATGCTTAATGATTTAAGTGAATATATTGAGGAAATTCAAACAAAATATGAGAGTGCTTAATTAATAAAAGTTGTAGGGTGGCAAATGATATTTAAAGATCCTACGAATTAAAAGTAGAGATATTACCCCACAAGATGTATTTGCAGCATCGTCGTAAGTTATTAAAAATTCTAACCGTTGGTTCTTTGGCTGCTGGTTTAAGCTCTTCACTGCAATATGAGGCTTTTGCTTTAACTGAAAATAATCAAAAAAAATTAAAAGCTAAATTTAATCAAAAATATTCAGTAAATGATAAACAAACATCTTTTAAAGATGCAACCACTTATAATAATTTTTATGAGTTTGGCATGGATAAGGATGATCCAGCTCGATATAGTAAAAGTTTAATTACTCGACCTTGGACTGTTAGTGTTGAAGGGTTGGTGCAAAAACCTCAAGTATTTGATTTTGATAGTTTGATAAAACTTTCTGTTATGGAAGAGAGAGTTTATCGAATGCGCTGCGTTGAAGGGTGGTCCATGGTTATTCCTTGGAATGGTTTTTCATTATCAAATTTATTAAATAAAGTAGAACCCTTAGGTAGCTGCAAAATATGTTGAGTTTGTAACTCTTGCAGATCCAAAACAAATGCCAGGATTAAGTTCAACGGTTATTGCTTGGCCTTATTTAGAGGGACTTCGTTTAGATGAGGCGATGAACCCACTCACATTTTTAACCTTTGGAATGTATGGAGAAGTTTTACCAAATCAAAACGGTGCGCCTGTTAGAATTGTTGTTCCTTGGAAGTATGGATTTAAAAGTGCAAAGTCTATAGTTAAAATAAGATTAACTGATAAAGAACCTGTCACCAGTTGGCATAGAACAGCTCCGATGGAATATGGTTTTTATTCTAATGTAAATCCAAATGTCAGCCATCCTCGTTGGAGTCAGTCAACAGAGCGTCGAATTGATGGTCGCAATATTTTCTCATCTAAAATTAAAACTGAAATGTTTAATGGTTATGGGGAACATGTTGCAGGGCTTTATGCAGGCATGGATCTTAGAAAATTTTATTAATTCATAATGAACATAAATTTCTGCAAAGCGCATTGTTTTTGTGCTTGGATTAATTCCGTTGTTTCGATTATTTGTTTTAGGATATTTAGATCAATTAACAGCAAACCCTATTGAATTTATCACTCGCTCAACGGGTACTTGGACAATTACTTTTTTATGCTTAACACTTGCTATGAGTCCGCTTCGTTGGGTTACTGGTTTTTCTCAGTGGGTGCAGCTTCGAAAAACTTTAGGTTTGTTTACTTTCTTTTATGGATTTTTGCATTTTACCATTTGGTATTGGTTAGATCATGATTTTAATTTTGCAGCGATGATCAGTGATGTCATTAAAAGACCTTTTATCACTGTTGGATTTATAGCTTTTATTATTATAAGTTTACTTGCATTAACTTCAAATCAAAGCAGCAATGCGTTTGCTTGGTGGAAAGTGGAAGATGCTTCACCGCTTCATATATTTAATAGCCATTTTAGCCATTATTCATTACTTCTGGCATAAGGAAGGTAAAAGGGATTTTGTAGTCGTTTACACTTATACAGGGATTATATTTTTTCGTTATTATTTATTCGTATCCCATGAATAAAAAGATTAATTACAAGATAAAGTAGTGAACAAAAATTATAAAATCCAAGCTCTGTAGTTGACAATTAAAGTATGGTTATTATGTTAAACTCATAACAACTCAAGAGATTCTATGCCAACCATTAAAGTAACAGATGAAACCTTCGATCAAGTCGTATTAAAAAGTGACAAACCCTTTGTACAAAGATTCACAGCGGAATGGTGTGGCCCTTGTAAAATGATAGCACCTCTACTTGAGGAATTATCTGTTGAACTTGCAGATAAAGTTTCATTTGGTAGTCCATAACATTGATGATGAACCCAACACTCCGACCCGTTTTGGTGTGAGAGGTATCCCTACAATGATTATTATTTAAAGGTGGAAAAGCAATTGATACTAAAGTTGGCGCATCTTCAAAGCAACAAATCAAAGATTGGATTTTATCTAAGATCTAATTAAGATTTAAAACTTCACCCATTAAGTAAAGCGATCCTGTAATGATGATGATTGCATTTGGATCTTCATTTGCAATTTCATGAAGTGCTTCTGTTATTCCCTTTGCTATATTTGCTTTAATACCAAATTCATTTGCAACCTTTGCTAAAACTTTTGGATCTTGCGAATTATCCTGATTTGGAATTGATATTGTTTTCAGAGCAGTAATTGTGGACGAGAAATGTTTTAGAAATACTTTTGGATCTTTTGTATTTAACATTCCTAAAATCATATAAATCTTTTTGTTTTTTAAAGTTTCAAGAAATTTCTGTACCGCTTCTGCTGCAGCTTCATTGTGCGCACCATCTAGATAAAGTTGATTATTTGGATTAATGTATTCTAATAATTTTCCTTTTGTTATTTTCTCTAATCTTGCCCTATGCTTTGTATTTTTTAATGCTTGATTTAATTTTTTAGCATCTAGTTTTTTTAAGATCTTTTGAGCTGCTGCAATTGCAGTGCCAGCATTAATGAGTTGATGATCGCCTTGTAAATTTGGTAAATCTAAATCAAATAAAGATTGATCATCTTGATAAATAAATCTGCCATTTTCTTTGCTTACTTGAAAATCTTCACCAAATATAAATCTTGGTGAACTATTCTTTTCTGTTTCTTTATCAATTTGCTTTAAAACAAGTGATGATTGTTTTGCAATGATGATCTGTGTGTCTTGTTTTAATATTCCACATTTCTCTGCTGTAATTTTCTCTAATGTATCGCCTAAAAATTCCATGTGATCATAACTGATTGGCGTTATAATTTGTGCAATGGGGTTATTAATAACTGCGGTTGTGTCTAATCGTCCCCCAAGACCACATTCTAATATTGTATAATCTGCAGGATTGTTTTGAAAATGCAAGGTAGGTTGCAGAGGTTGTTGCCTCAAAAAAGGTTAAAGATAAGTTGTTTTTTTGAATGGTTTCCATGGTTTGTTTTAAGACTTCATTGAGTAATTCATCGCTAATTTCTTTATCTTTTAAGATGATCCGTTCGTTAAATCTTTGCAGATGCGGAGAGACATACATGTTCACGGACTTTCCATGATGCTCAAGAATAGATTTTAAAAATGCACAAGTTGAACCTTTGCCTTTGGTACCAACACAATTGATAACGTTTTTTAGTTTGTCTTGTGGGTTATTAAGTTTTTGAAGAAGAATTTTTATTCTATCTAAGGATAGATCTATTTTTTTAGGATGTAGGCTGAGTAATTGATCCAAGAGGGCTTTGTTGTTGATCGCTGATGAGATTTGAGTCACTGATGAAGACTTTATTTTTATTAGTAAGCTGCGATATTAAAGTACTTATGACTTTTGGTAAATCTTTTCTTTGAATCACTAAATCAATTTGTCCTTTCTCTTGTAAATATTCAGCTGTCTGGAATTCTGGCTGGAAGCTCTTCTCTAACTGTTTCTTTAATAACTCTAGCTCCTGCAAATGCAATAAGCGCTTTTGGTTCTGCAATGTTAATGTCTCCAAGGAGCGCAATGGATGCTGTCGTTCCCCCAGTTGTCGGATCAAGACAAACTGAAATGAATGGAAGTTTTTCTTGTTTTAATGAATTGATAGCTGCAATCATTCTTGGCATTTGCATTAATGAAAAATTAGATTCTTGCATTCGCATTCCACCACTTGAATTGAAAAGAAAACGTAGGCAAGTTTGTTAGTGTAAGCAAATTCAGCTCCTGCAACAAATGCTTCTCCTGCAGCTCGTCCAACAGAGCCTCCCATAAAATTAAAGTTCATTGCACCTGCAACAAGATAAACATTATTTACTTTTCCCGTTGCAAGCACCACTGAGTCATGTTGACCTGTTTCTTCGCGCGCTGTTCTTAATCTCATTCCATAACTTTTTGAATCTGTAAAAAGAAGTGGATCATCGATTGCTGGAAGCATCGGTGATATTTCCTGATATTGTCCTTCATCAAATAAAATTTGAAATCTTTCTTTCGGTTCGATGCGGTGATGTTTGTTACATTTATTACAAACATATAAATTATCTTTTAGATCCTGCTTATACAAAACGGCACCACAAGAACAGTTCTCCCATAACTTTCCTTCAGGTCCAATTTTTACACGGAATAGATTTTTTATTTTAGGTTTAATCCGTTTAAATTTATCTGTAATCCAGTTCATTGTATTTTAGATTTTAATGATTTTACTATTTTGTTGAGTGTTTTTACAGGGCTCTTCTTAGCTTTTAATGAGTCCGTAATTCCTTTACATAATTGACTACCTACCACCAAACCATCGGCTGATCTTAAAGATTTAATAGTTTTTTCAGTTATACCAAAGCCAATAACAATGTTTTTGTTTTTGTTAATTCTTTTTATTTTAGAGTAATTTTTTAATATTGTTTTTGGGCTTACTTTTAATTTTCCACCCGTCGTTGATAACATGGAGATGTAATAGATCATGTCGTGTGAGTTTTTTATAATCTGCTTCATTCGCTCATCCGATGTTGTTGGAGCTATCAGTTGGACAAAAGTGATGTGATGTTTTTTACATTTATCTGCAAATTCTTTGTTTTCTGGAAAGGGCAGATCCACTACAATAAGCCCATCTACACCTATGTTTTTACACTTATTTAAAAATTTATTCTCACCATATTGTAGGATTTGATTGTAGTAACCCATGAGAATAGTTGGCTTTGTATATTCAGTTTTTTTAAAATTTTTAACAATTTCAAATACATCGTTTAATTTAAAACCATTTTTTAAAGCGCGATATGAACTGTTTTGAATTTGTTTTCCATCTGCAATTGGAGTGTTGTGTGGTATTCCAATTTCACAAATATCAACAAATGGAGAAATTGATTTTAGAATATCTAAAGTCATTTTCTTGTTACTGTCGCCCGCAACAATATAAGTAAGCAGAGCTGGTCTTTTTCCTAATTTGCAATTTGCAAATGCGAGTGTGATGTTTTCATTAATCATGATTTTTACCAAGTCGTTTTACTAAAATTGATTCATCTTTTTTTGCATCACCGCATGAATTTACAACGATGATTGTGTCTTTACTTAATTTTGGTGCAAGTTTTATAGCTGTTGCAAATGCATGCGATGGTTCAAGTGATGGTCTAATCTTTTCCATACTTGCAACTAATTTATAAGCAGCTAATGCGTCTTCATCTGAGGCAGAAATGTAGCGTGCTCTTTTTGCATCTTTTAAAAAGCAATGAAGAGGGGATACGCCTGGATAATCTAAACCTGCGCTTATGGATTCAGTTTCACTAATTTGACCCTCTCTATCTTGCACCACATATTGTGCAGCGCCATGCAAAATTCCAATTTTAGATTTATTAGTTAAGTGGTGCAGCATGCAGTTTACTATTTTTAGGTCCGCCAGCTTCAACTCCAATAAATTCAACTTGTTTTTTATTATAATCCATAAAGGAATTCCAAAAGCCAATTGCAGAAGAGCCACCGCCCACACAATTAATTAATTTTAATTTCTTTGGAATTTTTCCAAATTCTTTTTTTAATTGAACAATAAGTTCCCTTGAAATTTGCGCTGTACTCCATGCACAAATTTTAACAAATATATTAGGACCAACAGTAGATCCAACACACATATGTGTTGTGTCGCAATTTGAAACCCAGTAACGCATACATTCTGAAACTGCATCCACTAATGTTTTGCTGCCAGAATCTACTGGAATTATTTCTGCACCATTTGCACGAATGGCATCACAATTTGGTTTTTGCCTTGCCATATCTTTGGTACCCATAAATATTTTACATTTAAGTCCAAATTTTTTAGCAGCCATTGATAAGCATTTTTCCAGCATATCCTGCACCCGTATCGCCAATGATATATTTTTTACCTGCGTGCTTACAAATTAATGCATGAACGATTGCATTATAAATTTTATGCGCTCCACCATTTGCTTCGCTGACAACTTTTGCATAAATCTGCGCACCACCTAATTGATGGGATAAATTATAAAGTTTTATGAATGAGGTAGGGGTACCTGCGTAGTTTTTAAAATAATAGTCTCGTCTCTTTTATAAATTTCTTATCTCTTCTTAATTTATTAAAAAGTTTTGTAAGGTCATCGATGGGTTTTTTAAGCGTTTCAGGAACAAAGTTACCGCCAAATTTGCCAGCATATAAATAGTTTTTATCGTGCTGATCGATGATGGGTTTTCCTTTTTGTATTCTAATCATGATTTAACTTTGTCTAAAAATTCTATAATTTTTTCATTAGTTTTAAGGCCAGGCCTACTTTCTACCCCTCCCGATATATCAATACCATATGGATTGTACTTTAAAACCTCATCGACATTATTAACATTTATAGATCCGGCTACTAAATAAGGTTTTGTTATTTTAAGATTTTTTAAAATTTGCCAGTCAAATTTTGCACTTTTCTCCATAGCAGGACTATCAAATAAAAACATATCCACTTCATCTTCAAATTGCTTTAAATGTTTTTGCACTATTTTCATCTGTAACTTTTCAATACTTTGATAATTTTTTTATTAAATTTTTGTCTTATCTCTTTAATCCTTTTTACATCTTCATTGCCGTGCAATTGAAAGTAATCAAAATCATTTTTAATATATTCTATAAATTGATCTGTCTCGTTTACTAACACCGCAACTTTACCTATATGATTTGGAATATCTTTTGTAAGTATAGTTGCTTGTTTCGGCGTTAAGTTTCTTGGAGAGTCTGGATAAAATACGAAACCTAAAAAGTCTACTTTATGCTCAATTGCAGTCTTTATGGTTTCAGCATTTTTCATGCCGCAAATCTTAACTTTTGGGTGCATTTAAATTAAAGCGTTTAAAACTTTTTTGATATTAGTTTTAGGATTTCCTTTAGTGATGTCTCTACCAATGACAAGGTGTGTCGCGCCAAGTTTTAATGCTTGTTTTGGTGACATCACTCTTTTTTGGTCTTGTACTTTATTAGTTAGTCTAATTCCAGGTACAACAATTTCAAAATTCTTTGAAACTTTTCTAACTTTTTTTATCTCGTGAGCTGAACAAACAATTCCATGAATTTTTGCAAGTTTTGCAGTTTGTGCAAGTTTTTGCACTTGAGATTCAACACTTGAGTTTGATCCCATTTGTTTTAAATCTTTGTTAGTAAGTGATGTTAAAATAGTAACGGCTAATATTTTTAATTTTTTATTTGTCTCGCTTTGTGCTTTTTTTGCAGCCTTCATCATTTCTAATCCGCCACTTGCATGAATAGTTAAATAATCAGGATTAACATCTTTTAAACTTTTAATTGCTTTGTAAACTGTATTTGGAATATCTTTTAATTTTAAATCTAGAAATATTTTAACATTTTTATTTTTAAATTTTTTAATAGCTTCATCTCTTTTGAACAGAAGAACTCAAGTCCAAATTTAACACCATAAATATATTTGTTCGTGGCATTTATAATTTGTGTTGCACGTTTGATGTTGTTGGTATCGACTGCAACAAAGATAGGTTGTTTCTTCATTTTTTCTTGTTGTCGTACATCATCTCAATTTTTTTATCTATTTCTGCTGGCGATGTATTTGAGTTAATTCTAAATTTTAAATCTTTTGCCATTCTAAATGCGATATTTTTCTTTATCCCAACCTGAACTTTCTCACCCGTTCTTGGATTTCTGGCTAGCCTTGGTTCTCTTGTTTTAACATGCCAAGTACCAATGCCTCTAATTTCAATTCTTTTATCTTCTGCTAATGCATTTGCTAAATGTTTGAACGCCAATTCGACCATTCGCTCAACTTGTTCGTGATTTAAATATTTATATCGGATTGCCAGATCATGAATTAAAGTTGATCTTTTCATTATCCTAATTTTAGGGATAAGTGATTGAACTTACAATCTTTTTGTAGTTGTAGGGATTACTCTTCTTTTTTATCTTTTTTAGACTTTTTAGGCTTTTTTTCAGATTGCATAGCAGGGCCTAAGATATCTGCCAAACTTGCACCGCTGTCGACGTTTTTATATTTCTTAATCGTTTCTTTAGTTTGTTTCTCTTCTAATTTTTTAACCGACAACTCTACTTTTCTTTCTTTCTCATCTAAAAGAACAATCATCGCATCTAATGCATCACCCACTGCAAATCTATTTGTTCTTTGATCTGCTTTTTCAACTGCAATTTCTGCTTTTCTAATAATAACTGAGAAACGTTTCTCACCCACATTTACTCTAATATAATTATCTAAAATTTCTGCAACTTTTGCAGTTACAACATCACCTTGTCTCTTACCTTTGAATACATCAAATGGATCTTCTAATAGAGCTCTAACCGATCCGTTTACTTTGTCATCTTTAATATCAATTATTTTAAATTTAACGGTGTCGCCTTTTTTATAATTATTTAAAGCATCTGAACTTTCAGAATAATCTAATTGTTTGTAGTGAATGAAGATATCAATCTCAGAATCTCCAGTGTTTAAAAATAGTCCAAATTCTTTTTTATTTACAATTTTTGCATCTAATATACTGTTAATTGGATAACGTTTTTTGAAATCTTCAATTGGGTTTTCTTGTGTATCTTTATAAGAAAGAACAAGTTTCTTTTTTTCTAAATCTAATTCTTTTAATTTCACTTTAACAACATCACCAACTTTAAATACTGTTCTAGGATTTACATTTTTGTTTAAGTGTTTAATTTCAGATGTGTGAATTAATCCTGCAATACCTGCATCTAATTCTGCAAATGCACCAAAGTCAGTTAATTTAGAAATTTTAACTTCATAAACTTCACCCACTTTATATTTGTTTTCAATACCAATATATGGATCTGGTGACATTGCTTTAATTGAAAGCGACATTCTTTTTTGCGTATTATCAATTTCAAGAATTTGTGCAGTTACTTCTTCACCGATTGTAAAAATTTCTTCAGGTGCTGAAACTCTAAGGTGAGAGATTTCAGATGTGTGTAGTAAACAATCTAAAGATTCAACTGATACGAACGCTCCATATGATTGGATTGCTTTAATTTTTCCTTTAATGATATCGCCAACTTTAAATTTTGCAAGAATTTCATCTTTGCTAACGTTTTTAGTTTCTTCTAATAGAACTCTTCGTGATGCAATCACGTTCATTCTAATGTTGTCAATTTTGATAATTAAAAATTCTAATGGTTTGTTAATAAAGTCGTTTGGATTTCTAATTGGAGAATCTGCAAGTTGTGATGATGGAACAAATGCTTGAATTCCAAATATCTCGCAAGCAAATCCGCCTTTAACGCTGCTCTTAATAGTTCCTGTTACTTTTGTTTGATCATCAAATGCTTTTTGAATTCTGTTCCAAGATTTAACTCGTTTCGCTTTTTCACGTGAGGCAATTACTTCTCCGTGTTTGCTTTCAAGACGTTCTATAAATAATTCTAACTTATCGCCAACTTTTAAAGTTCTCAATTTCTTCACTTGTTAACTCACTTTTATTAATTGTCGCTTCGCTCTTAAGTCCTATGTCACATAAAACAATTTTATCTTCAATTTTGGTTACAATTGCATCAACTAATGAACTTTCTTTTGTAACTCGTTTATCTAGATCTTGTTGAAGTAAAGCTGCGAATTCGTTACTCGATGAGTCGTTGTTATAGGCTTTTATGTTTTGTCGCATTCAGTAGTTTAATTTCATTCCTTATCACTTCGTCTATTTTGGCGAAGGCGGCTTTTGTATTATAAAAAGAACTATCTAGCAATACAGCATCTTTTGCTGGTTTTAAGCTGGAAATCTTACGATGTGTGTCTTCATAGTCTCTCTTTTTTATATCGCTCTTAACTTTGCTTAAGGTCGTCTTAATTCCTAATTTTTTATACTCTTTAAATCTACGCACCGCTCTTACATTTAAACTTGCCGTTAGATAAACTTTCACATGGGCATCAGGCATAATTACCGTTCCGATGTCACGTCCATCAAGAACGGAGCCTTTAAATTTCTTTGGTGGATTATAAGCAAGATCATGCTGAACATTTTTTAACATTTGTCTTATTCTTATCTTCTTTGAGATGATGGATGCAATTTTTGTAACAGGTTCAGTTGTAAGTCTTTTATCTGTTAGTTTTTTTAAAGTTAATTTTTTCAAAGCTTGCTTTAGTTTTATATAATTAACCTTTTGATCTTTGCTCTGATAAACTTGTAAAGCAAAGTATCTATAAAGTTTTCCAGAGTCTAAATGAAGGAGTTTGTATTTTTTTGCAATTTGTTTAGCCAAAGTATTTTTGCCAGAAGCCGCTGGTCCATCAATTGCAACACGTAATCGATCTACTTTGTTTTTCAATTTTTTTTAAGTTTGTTAATAGTTTTGGTAAAACTTGGAAAACTTGTTTTTACATAATTAAAGTCTTTAATCTTAAAAGGTTTATTTAAAACTTGAGAAAGAATGTAGAAAGACATGGCAATTCGATGATCGCCTTTTGCATCAATTTTAATTTGTTTATTTAATTTAAAAGAATTTGTACCTGTAATTTTTGCAGTACTTTTCGTTGAGCTAATTTTAACGCCTAACGGTTTTAACCCATCCTCCATAGACTTAATTCGATCGGATTCTTTTACACGAAGCTCTTCTATTCCTTTAAAGTTAGAAGTCCCTTTTGCAAAACAAGCGGCTATGAAAAGGATAGGGTATTCATCAATTAAACGCGGCGCCATCTTTTCAGAAACTACAGTTGCTTTTAGATTAGAACTTTTTGCCTCAATATCTCCAACTACTTCACCGCAAATAGTTTTTTTATTTTTAATTTTAATCTTAGCTTTCATTTTTTTAAGCACATCTAAGACTCCAGTACGTGTTGGATTTAATAAAACATTTTTAATCGTCACTGTTGAATTTTTAGAAATAAGAGCAAGAATAATCATGAAAGCCGCAGATGAGATATCGCCTGGCACAGAGATATCTTTTGCATCAATTGGAGTTTTTCCAAATATAGAGATGATCTTTTTATTCTTAGATTTTTTAACTTTAATATTAGCATTTAGATATTTAAGCATAATCTCAGTATGATCACGCGTTTCAAATCGCTCTTCCAATGTTGAAATTCCTTTTGTATTTAATGCAGCTAAACACCAGGCTGATTTTAATTGTGCACTTGGAACATTTAATTTTTGATCATTCTGCAGACCAACATAAGAGCCTAGAAATTTAAATGGCATTGTATTTTTATTTTCCGGCAATGCATTTGCCCCAAATTCTCTAAGTAAATTTATTACTCTCGCCATTGGGCGTTTGGATAGAGATTTGTCCCCTATAAAATTTATTGTAATTGGATATGTTGAAAGCAGCCCCATCATTAATCTTGCTGTGGTTCCACTATTTCCACAATTGATCGTACCGTTATATTCTCTAAGTCCACCAACCACTAAACCGTAAACATGATAATCTTTTCCTCGTTTAGTTATATGCACGCCAAATTTTCTAAGAGCATTCATTGTGCTAAATACATCTGCAGATTCTAAAAGATTTGAAACTTTTACAATTCCCGTTGCTTGTGATCCGATGATGAGTGCTCGATGTGAAATAGACTTATCGCCTGGGATATTGATAGTTCCTACAAATTTTGGCAATTTTTTATCCATTTTGCTGATTTTTTATTAAGTTGATAATTACATTAAACTTTATATACAAGCAAAAATTAATCGATCAAATTTAACAATATTTAGAGGCTACATTGGATAAAAAAAACTGGGGAACTAAAAGACTTTGTGAGTGCGGTAAAAAATTTTACGATTTTAATAAAAATCCAATCCTTTGTCCTTGTGGAAAAGTTCAAACTTACGAAGATAAATTTGCAAAACTTGTAGCTGCAAAACCTGTAGATAAGAAAAAAGAAATTGATCCAGATGCAATAGCAGATGGAGAAGATTTTGTAGCGAAAGAAGATCAAACTGAAGAAATGGTAATTTCTTTAGATGATCAAAAAGAAATCGAAGAAACTTTAGAAAAAGATCAAGAAAATTAAAACTTAATTAAGTTTTTTTCTTTCACTTTCAGTTCTAAGCTGACCACAGGCGCCTAAAATATCTTGCCCTCTAGATCTTCTAATCGTTGAAACGTAACCAGCGTCTTGAATAATTTTAGAAAAACTTTCCATATCTTCTCTTTCTGTAGGCAAATAATTAACCCCAGGCCAAGGATTAAATTCGATTAAATTAACCTTACAAGGAAACTGCGCCATTATTTTTGTAAGTTGGTTTGCGCATTCTTTACTATCGTTAATACCTCTTAACATAACGTACTCTAAAGTAATCTTTTCATTTACAGTTTTTGCATAATATTTGCATTGTTCTATAAGATCTTTAATTTTAAATTTTTTATTGATTGGCATTATTAATTCACGAATTTCATCTGTGGGCGCATGCAAAGATAATGCTAAATAAGTTCCAATTTCTCTTGCAGCTTGAGGAATTTTATCTGCAATTCCAGCAGTTGAGACGGTTATTTTCTTTAGGTCCATAATTTAGACCATCTTTATCTTTTAAGATTTCAACTGCAGTTTTAACATTGTCATAGTTGTAAAAAGGTTCACCCATTCCCATAAGTACAATATTAGTAATTATTTTTTGTTCTTTCCAATCATCCAATTGTTCTTTTGCAATCATTACTTGATTAACGATTTCAGAAAAATTTAAATTTTTTACAAGTCGTTGCGTGCCAGTGTGACAAAATCTACAGTTTAATGTGCAACCAACTTGCGATGAAATACAAAGGGTTCCTCTAGTTTTTTCTGGAATAAAAACGCACTCAACTTTATTGCCATCTAATAACTCAATTAACCATTTTATGGTTCCATCCTCTGATGTTTGTGTATCTGCAATTTTAGGTTTTTTTAATGTTATTTTGGAAATTAACTCATCTCTTAGTTCTACAGGCAAAGTTGTTAAGTGATTTAACTCTTCTAATCCTTTTTTATAAACAGCCTGCCAAAGTTGTTTTGCACGCATGGAAGTTTTTTTTTCTTCAATTTTTAGATCTGCGGATAAAAACTGTTTTAAAGTTTGAAAATTAAAATCGAAGAAGTTTTTTAAACTCATGAACGTTACTTTTACTTGAAATTTATTAAATTACTTTGAAATTTTAACTTAAAATTTGATTAATTGTTTTAGTTTCGCCAATTTTAAAAAGCACAGCGTCTTTTTCTTGATAACCAAAATTTTTAGCACTAGCTATGAATTTAGTAGGTGGTTCAAATGGGTCTTCTAAAGACATTAAGATAGTACCCCAATGGGTGCCTATTACTTTTCTAGCCCTTAAATTTCTACCAATCTCTAAAGCTTCGGCAGGATTTGCATGGGAATATTTCATAATTTCTACAGGCTCATAGGCGCCAATATTTATAAAGGCAATATCGATTGGACCATATTCTCTTCCTAATTTTTTATACACATCACCTGTTGCAGTATCACAACAGAATAAAATTTTCTTTCTTTGATATTCAATTAAATAACTTCCCCATAAAGTTCTGTTGCGATCTAATAATTCTCTTTTTGACCAGTGGATTGCAGGAAGAAAAGTTATTTTTAAATCATCTACTTGTTTTTCTTGGTACCAATCCATCTCGTTTACATCTTTAAATCTATGATCTTTGTAAAATTTGGAAAGTTTTAAAGGACAGAATACTTTCGCTTTTTTATGTGGAAAATTTTTAGTCGCCTCATCATCTAAGTGATCGTAGTGATTGTGAGTAAGTAACAATAAATCTATCTTTGGAAGTTCTGATAATTTAATTGCAGGACTGATATATCGTCTTGGACCTAATGCTAGTGGACCTGCATTGGGTGAGAAGAAAGGATCTGTAATTATAGTTTTGCCTCCTATTCGAATTAAAAAAGTTGCATGACCAATCCAAGTGACGGTGTCTTCATTTTCTAAAGTTGCTAAACTTGGAAGAATTTTATCCTTTGGAAGAACATGATCTTCAGGAACCTTAACTTTGATTGCCATTCTTTCTTTGGTGAATTTAAACCAAGGAAATTCATAATCTTCTCTTTCAATGCTTCCTTCAGGATTTCTAAAAGTCCCATCGGGTAAATGATGATAGGGCCTGATGTAAGTCTCGTCTTTTTTAAAAATTGTTTGAGAATCTTCTTTGCCACTTCTATTAGTGATGGGAACTGATGTGCAACTTGCAAGTAATAATAATAAAAATGATAAAGACTTGTCTTTTGCTACTCTAAAGAAATTTCGTTTGTTATTAAAGGCGTTCATGGATAGAGTTTGTAAACTAATTTTATGTTATTTTGTTGTCAATTATATTAAATAAATATTACCAATGAAATCAATCGTTCCATTCGTAGCCATGCTTCGAAAAGTCTGATATCGATCAGTGGGTAAAAGTACTAAAAAAAAAACTTCCAAAGGAGCTAGAGTTGTAAAATTCTCAAGTTTAAAAAAAACAGATTATCAAAAAATAGATGTAGCTATTGCCACCCAAATCCAATCGAAGTTAAAAAATTAGTAAATTTAAAGTGGATTCAAAGTGTTTGGGTAGGTGTTGAAAAATTAGTTGAAAGCTTCAAGGGTGAGAGAGTTAAAATTGTTCGTCTCATTGATCCTGAAATGAATAGAACCAATGGCTGAGGCTGTATTATCATGGGTTTTATATCTTCACCGCGATATGCATTCTTATCAAGTCCAGCAGAATAAAAGAGTGTGGAAAGAGATGATTATATAAAGCCATCAAAAAAAGTTGTCAGCTTTATAGGCTTGGGCGAACTTGGCGTAGCATCAGCAACAAAATTAATTCAAAATAATTTTAATGTTTGTGGATGGAGCAGGGGTAAGAAAAATATTAGTAAAGTTAAATCGTTTACAGGCGAATTAGGTTTAAAAAAAATGCTTAAACAAACTGATATTTTAGTTTGCTTAATACCCCTAACCAAAAAAACTAAATATTTATTAAATCATAAAACTTTGTCTTATTTAAAAAGAGGCGCGAGTGTTATTAACTTTGCAAGAGGCGCAATCATTAATGCAAAAGATTTAGTAAAAAATTTAAATTCTGGAAGAATTAAACATGCAGTTCTTGATGTATTTGAACAAGAACCTTTGCCTAAGAAAAGTATTTTATGGAAACATAAAAATATAACTGTGCTTCCACATATTTCAGCGCATACTGACGTAGACACTGCATCTGACATAGTTTGCAAAAATATTAAATTTTACCGACTAACTAGTAAAATTCCAAAATCAGTAGATTTAAAAAGAGGATATTAAATGAGTGCTTGTGGATTATCCAAGCACTTTTCTTTTAAAATACACGATACAAAATCAAAAGCCTGATCAACATAATCGGTGATTAAAAATAAATTAAGATCTTCTTTACCTATTACTTTTTTTTCAACTAAATAGTTAAAATTAAGAGTGGTATTCCAAAACTTTTTTCCCATTAACACGATGGGCAAGGGTTGTTGAGTTTTACCAGTTTGTTTTAAAGTTAAAATCTCTGTTAATTCATCAAGCGTTCCAAAGCCACCAGGAAACATAATCGTTGCTTTGGTAGGTTGGGTTAGAAAAAATTTTCTCATAAAAAAATAATAAAACTGCATGCTTAAACCTGGTGTTATGTAATTATTATTTTTCTGTTCTTCAGGAAGTCTAATTCCAAGCCCTATACTTTTTCCACCAGCTTCTAACGCTCCTCTATTCGCAGCCTCCATGATTCCAGGACCACCGCCTGTTGCAACTACAAATCGATTACTGTCCTTTGAATATTCTTTTGCCCAAGTAGTAAATTTAAATGCGAGGGTGCGAGCTTGTTCATAATATTCTGAATTTTCAGAGTCTATTTCTGAACTATTATTTTGGTATTCTTTTGATTTAAATCTAGCGCTGCCAAAAAAAGTGATCGTATCGATGATTTTATGCATTTCAAATAACGATTTTACTTTCTCATATTCAGATAAAATTCTAATAGACCTTCCTTCAGGACTTTCTAGAAATTGTTCATCTTTAAATGCTTGTTTTGGGTTATCCATTGATAATTAGATTTTTTTGATACTCTCTAGCTTTTAATACTTCCTTATTCCATTTGATCTCAACATCATTCATATAGATAAGATCATCTTTATTTATATTCTTTTTAGAAACCGCACCACCTGAAAGGCCTAAGGGTAGAAGGTTTTCTTTAACACTTCTTTCTGCAGTAAATAATCGACCTCGAGCAGCAAATCCACCTTCACCATCTAACATTTCGCCAATTTTAATATCTTTCTTTGCAACGCAAACAACATCTGCATTGAAATAATTAGTCTGTCCGGTTGCGCGCTTGTCTATTGCAATTACATACATGGATTGAGCAAGCTCAAGACCGATGTAATGATAAGGTCTCCAGATAGCAGAATAATTGCCAGATTTATCTGTAATCATTCCATATTCTTTAAAACAATTTTTTGAATATTCATTTTGAGCCTTAATGACAATGTAAACTCCCCACCTTAAATCATTTGGAATGCTATTTTTATTTTCATCAATTGATGAAATAACTTCAACTTGGCCTTCAAAATCCAAAACACCACCTGCAGATTTTGGAATAAGTTTATTTGCAATATCGTAAACGCCAACTGAGGGATAAGTTAGACCATTCTTTGGACATTTAAGGCCTGATGCATTTGCAACAGCTGCCATTTCTATTGAAGATTTATCACCCGTTGTAAAAGAATTAAACATCTTAGGATTCATTCCAGCTTTCTTTGCCTGTTCATCCGTCATCCCATAATTTTTCCAAACAGTATCAGGTGTAGAGTATTCAAAACTTGGATGATATTTTGTACCCTTTCCAGCGCCGACTACTAAAAAACCATTAAGTTTTGCCCATTCAATTTGTTCCATGATAAGTGCAGGCTGATCACCATAAGCCATGCTGTAAATTACATTATTTTTCTTAGCAAGATCTGATAAATATTTTCCGCAAAGAACGTCAGCTTCAACATTCACCATAATAATATTTTTTTTATTATTTATAACTTTAACCGCATGTTCAGTTCCAATAATAGGATCACCTGTTGCTTCAATGAAAATATCTATATCTTTTTTTAATGCCTCATCTAAAGAATTAGTAAATTGAATTTGATCAATTGTTTTTTGACTAAGGCCACTATTTTTGCAATTAGATTTTGCTTTCTCGATATTAATATCGACAATTGCTGCAATTTTAATTTTTTGTAATTGATTGTATTGAGATAAAAACATGGAAATAAATTTTCCACACCCAATAAAACAAACAGAAATATCTTTATCTAGACTTTGAAGTTTAGAATATAAATACATTATAGTATTTATATTTGCTGCCTAGCCGCCTCTAAAAATTCAGACATTTTCTTTCTAATGTCTGTCATCTTGAATACTTATTGCCCTCTAAATCTTTTTTAATTTTTCTAAATACATCTTCATCCCCGGACTCTTGAAAGTCTGCTTTAATAACTTCAACAATATAATTTTTCTTTTTTTCTTCATCATATTTTAAAATATCAGCAACCCAACCCCCTAAAAGTTTATTTCTTTTTGCACTTATTTTAAATTCAGCTTCCTGATCGTTTGCGAATTTTTTTTCAAAACCTTTTTCTCTATCTTTAAATGTATTCATATTAATTATTATAAACCTAAAAAAAGATTCAATAAAGACGGTATTAATTTGGATAATTTATTAAAAGTAAGCTATAATTATCGAATGGCCATTATTATTATAGGATTACTAATTGTAATTATACTTTTATCAATTTTACTTTTTAGAAAGAAGTAATTTTAATTATTATTGATTTAAGAGCATTAAATAACTTATATTTACTATAAAAATTATTTAACTAAAAAATAAATGACTACATCAAGCAAACATCCAGAGACCATAGGTTTACACGGCGGAGATTATAGAAGCGACCCAGCAACAACATCAGTTGCAGTACCGATTTATCAAACAACAAGTTATCAATTTAATAACACTGATCATGCGGCAAATTTATTTGCCTTAAAAGAATTTGGAAACATTTACACAAGGATTATGAATCCAACGGTAGATGTTCTTGAAAAAAGAGTAGCTGCTTTAGAAGGTGGAGTTGCAGCTTTAGCAGTTGGATCAGGGCAAGCCGCATCAGCATTTTGCATTCAAAATTTATGTAAAGCAGGCGATAATATTGTTGCATCTACTGATTTATATGGTGGAACAGTAAATTTATTTAAAAATACTTTAAAAGATCAAGGCATTGAAGTTCGTTTTGCAGATCCAATTGATCCTAAAAATTTTGAAAAATTAACAGACGATAAGACAAGAGGATATTATGGAGAGACATGTCCAAATCCTTATCTTAGAATTTTTCCAATTAAAGAAGTTGCAGAAATTGGTAAAAAATTTGGAATACCATTGATTATGGATAACACCGCATCACCAATTATTTGCAAACCTTTAGAGCATGGCGCTGCAATCGTTATGCATTCTCTTACTAAATATATTGGTGGTCATGGAAATTCTATTGGTGGTATAATTGTTGATGGTGGAAATTTTAATTGGACTGCAAATAAAAAAAGACAACCATTTTATAATGAGCCAGATCCTTCTTACGGGGGAGCTGTTTGGGGTGAGGTTGTTCCAAAATTAACGGGCGCTAATATTCCATTTATTATAAGAGCACGAGTTGTTTTGCTTAGAGATTTAGGAGCGCCATTATCACCATTTAATGCTTGGCAAATAATTCAAGGATTAGAAACATTAGCTTTACGAATGAAACAACATTGTTCTAATGCTGAAAAAGTTGTTTCGTATTTATCTAAACATAGCAAAGTTCAAAAAGTTATTTATCCAAGTCTTTACGATGGGGAAGTGGGAAGTCGTGCTAAGAAATATTTAAAAGGTGGCTTTGGATCTTTATGTGGTGTTGAATTAAAAGGTGGTATTGAGGCAGGTAAGAAATTTATTAATGCTTTAAAACTTTTATACCACGTTGCAAATATTGGTGATGCAAGAAGTCTAGCAATTCATCCAGCTTCTACAACTCACTCTCAACTTTCTCCTGAAGAACAATTAAAAGCAGGAGTCACTCCAGGATATGTAAGATTATCAATTGGAATTGAACATCCAGATGATATTTTAGCTGATATTGATCAGGCACTAGCAACTATTTAGATTAATTTAGAATTAATCTTTACTGTGTTCGTTAGAGCTTTGTGAATAGGGCACTTATTTGAAATTTCAAACAACTCGGTTTCTTTGTTCATCTGTTAAATTACCAATAAGTTCAATCTTTCTATCAATATCCCCATTTTCATTTTTGTTTAGAGTAATGATAATTTTATCTAGAGGTATTTTTTTAAACGAGCATACATTCTAAGAGTTATAGAAGTGCAAGAACCAAGTGATGAAAGTAAAAAGTCATTAGGACTTAAGCCTTTATCTGTCCCTTCTGGAAAAGATAATGGCTCATCTGCATAAAGTTTATGTCCTCTAACGGTTACGCTTTGTACAAAAGGGCCAGGCCCTACTTCAGAAACAATAACGGTATCGTCTTTTTTAACACCAGTCATTTAATTAGTGCGATGCTTTAAAAGACTCATAAGCTGAATCTAAGAATCCTTTGACGCTTCTTAAAAATTCAGCCTCATCTAAAAGAAAAGAGTCATGACCGTTGTTTGTAATAATTTCAACAAAACTTACATCTGCGCCAATAGAATTAAGTGCAATAAGAATTTTTTTACTCTCGGTAGTTGGATATAACCAGTCTGTAGAGAAAGAAATTAAACAATGTTTAATGTTTCCATCTTTAAATGCATTAGCAAGAACTCCATTATTTTCACGATATAAATCAAAATAATCCATAGCGCGCGTTAAATACAAATAACTATTTGCATCAAAACGATCAACAAAAGCACTTCCCTGATACTTTAAATAACTTTCAACTTGAAAGTCTGCATCAAAAGTAAATTTAAAATCACCGGTCTTTTGAAGTTTCCTTCCAAATTTTTCCTGCAATCCTTTTTCAGATAAGTAACTAATGTGACCTGCCATACGGGCAATGGATAATCCCTTTCGAGGATTTTTATTTAATTTTAAATAATCACCATTACTCCACTCAGGATCAGCCATAATAGCCTGACGTGATAATTCATTGAATGCAATATTTTGTGCAGAGTGACTTGCTGTGCAAGAACATTGTATCCATAAGTTCTGTTAGGATAAGACTTTGGATTAACTGAATCCTTGCATTCCACCCATAGAGCCACCTAACACACATAAAGTTTTTTCAATTTGAAAATGATCAAGCAATGGTATTTGTGCATTGACCATGTCTCTTATGGTAACTAATGGAAAAGAGTTACAATAAAATTCTTTAGTTTTAGGATTAATAGATATTGGTCCAGTTGTTCCCATACAACCACCTAAAACGTTTGCGCAAATTATAAAATATTTATTCGTATCAACCGCCTTGTTAGGTCCAATTGCAGTCACCCACCAACCATCTTTTCCTGTAATAGGGTTGGTCCCTGTTGCAAATTGATCTCCACTTAATGCATGAAATACTAAAATAGCATTGTCTTTATTTTGGTTTAATGTTCCAAAAGTTTCATAGGCAATTGTAAAGCCATCTAGAACTTGACCAGATTCTAGCTGTAAAGGCTTTTTAATATCTATGGTTTTGATTTTACTTTTATCAATAATCATTTAATCCAGTCTGGACATGGCAGTCCTTTTGATTTTAAAAATTCACGATTAAATAGTCGGCTTGCATATCTAGTTCCGACATCACATAAAATTGTAACTATAATTTTGTTTGGTCCCATTTTCTTTCCAAGTTCAATTGCTCCTGCAACATTTATTCCAGACGAACTGCCAAGACACAACCCATCATCATTTAGTAAATCAAACACAATATTTAAAGCATCAGTATCATTAATTTGAAAAGCATCATCAAGCAAAGCACCCTCATAATTCTTAGTTATTCTTGAAGTTCCAATACCTTCAGTTATGGAACTGCCTTTCCTTCATTAATTTTCCATTTTTAAAATGACTATAAAGAGCAGAACCTAACGGATCAGCTCACTGCAATTTTAATATTTTTATTATGTTTCTTTAGACCAATTGAAACGCCAGAAATAGTGCCACCAGTTCCTGAGGCGCACACAAATCCATCTACCTCACCATTAGTTTGTGTCCAAATTTCTTCAGCAGTTGTTTCGATATGCGCAAGTTGATTAATGGTATTATCAAATTGATTTCCCCAATATCCACCAATGTCATCTGCAACTTTTTTTGCATATTTTACATAATTATTTGGATTATCATAAGGGACTGCTGGAACTTCAATGAGTTCAGCTCCTAATTCTCTTAAAGTATCTTTTTTTTCTTTTGATTGTGTTTCAGGAATAACAATCACAGTTTTAATACCAAGTTCTTTTGCAATTATTGCAATTCCAATTCCAGTATTGCCAGCAGTTCCCTCAACAATTGTTCCACCTTTTTTTAATTTACCATTTTTAATAGCGTCATTTAAAATATAAAGCGCAGCTCTATCCTTTACAGATTCTCCAGGATTTAAAAATTCTGCTTTACCAAAAATTTTACATCCAGAGATCTCTGATGCCTTTTTTAAATATATTAAAGGAGTATTTCCAATGCTATTTATAAGTTTATTCTGGTTCATTTAGTTTATTAAATTATATCTATTATTTTATTTTAAATTAAATAAAAAAAATCACAACCAACTCTCCTTAAAGAGCTGGTTGCGATTTTAATTAATTATCTAAAATTTCTTAATTAGAAACTGGCTGTTTTAGAGTTCTAAGATAAGGTTTTACAGTCTTCCAACCTTGAGGGAATAATTTCTTAGCATCTTCATCTGAAACTGTTCCAGCAATAATAACATCCTCACCGCGCTTCCAATTAGCAGGAGTTGCAACTTTATAATTTGCAGTTAACTGCAATGAATCGATGACTCTTAAAATTTCATCAAAGTTTCTGCCAGCGCTTGCAGGATATGTTAGAGTCAATTTAATTTTTTTATCAGGTCCAATTACAAATACTGATCTTACCGTTAATGTGTCATTAGCTTTTGGATGAATCATTCCATATAGATCAGAAACTTTTCTGTACTCATCTGCAATGATTGGAAAGTTTGGTTTATAACCTTGAGTTTCTTGAATGTCACTTGCCCATTTATCGTGATTGCCTAAACCATCCACCGATAATCCAATTACTTTTACATTGCGTTTATCAAATTCAGGTTTCAATTTTGCAACCACACCAAGTTCAGTTGTGCAAACTGGAGTGAAATCTTTTGGATGTGAAAAAAGCACTGCCCAACTTTTTCCAAGCCATTCATAAAAATCAATTTTACCTTCTGTGCTCTCAGCTATAAAATTTGGAGCATCATCATTTAATTGTAGTGTCATATTCTTTCCTTAATTATTTTTAATGTGCAGCTGATCTAGTATTTATTTCTGCTTGAATTCAATATTTGTAGAAAAATAAGTTAAAAATTAGCTTTTTAAAGATAAAAACTAGTATTTTATTTTAAATATGATAATTATATCAGAATAAAATCATATGAATGAGATAGATAAAAAAATATTATCCCAACTTCAAGAGGACGCGGATATCCCAATTGCTGAATTATCAAAGAAAGTGAACCTTTCTGCTACCCCATGTTGGGCTAGAATTAATAAGTTATATAAAGAGGGATATATAAAGAAGAAGGTAGCGGTTGCAGATCGTAATAAGCTTAACCTTAAAACTGTAGCTTTTGTTTCAATTAGGACCAATCAACATAATATGGAATGGGCTAAGAAATTTATCAGCATCATAAGTTCTATGCCTGAAGTTGTTGAATTTTATAGATTAAGTGGCAGCATTGATTACTTATTAAAAGTGCTTGTTCCAAGCATGGAAGAATATAATACATTCTACACCAAGCTTACTGATCAAATAGATATTTTTTCAGTTGCGACCTCTTTTTCCATGGAAGAGATAAAACAAACATCAAGCCTTCCATTAAATTACGTTTAAATAATTATGCATCAAACGCATAATGCTCTAATTGCATATTGTGTCATGCAAGCAACACAAGTCTGATATTTGTTTTAAAGGCTTTAATTTAGATATAATTATAATAAAAGTTATCCAATTAAACTAATTTAATTATATAAGGAATAAAAATGAATAAAAAAATAATTCTTTCTTCTTTTGCTTCTTTGCTTTTTTTATCACAAGCAGCAAATGCAGAATTCAAAGTAGGAAATATTGGAACACTTAGCTTTACAGCAGGAGTTCAAAGTGAATATATTTCAAAAGGTGTGGGTCAAAATAGCGATAGACCAGCATACAATGCTGCTATTGATTTTGTAGCTCCAACTTCAATTGTAGATTTGTATGCGGGTTATTCTAAGATTTCAGCGACAGGAAATAATTATAGTTGGGAAGATGCACGTTATGCTGGAATTACGAAAAACTTTTGGATCAGTTACTTTAGATGCAAGCTTAGTTGAAACTTTAAAAGCAGGTGATGCACGTAAATCTAATCAATAATAACGATGTAGATTTTACATACAAAGCTACTTTTGCTCCTGATAAAGCACCTTATACAATAGGTTTGGTTTATACACAGAATGATACAGATGGATCAAAACCTTCAGCAACAAGAACAGATTGGCAAAATATTATCAAGAAATTAATGGAAGTTATAATTTTGGTTTTGCTACAGCTGGAATTTCTTATGGAGAACAATAAAAATGATGTCGATGTAACAACAGTTAAAATTAACTAAATCATTAATGAATGCAGACTTTACGCTTTCCTATATTGATGCACAAAGAAAAGGTGCTGCTGGGGCAGGGAGTAATTTAGATAAAGATAGAGAATATCTAACACTTGGCGTTTCAAAAACATTTTAATTAAATAACATTATTACTATTCAGTATTTAGAGATTGTAAGTCTCTAAATACTGATTTAGTATTTCTTTAACTAAGTTTTAGGGGTGCTTCGAAAGAGGCTGAGATTAGACCCTTGAACCTGGATTGGTAATTCAATTAGGGAAAAATGATAAATAGTTTCTTAAGTTTAAATCTTGCATTCATTGTTGTAGTTTTTATTTCAACATTATTTTTATTTATTGGAATATTTTATTCTAGAAAAAAAGTTAGCTTAAATACTTATTTAGTTTCAAATCGTAATGTTGGTGTATTTAATTTAAGCGCTACTCTTATAGCTTCATCCCTTGGTGCTTGGATACTATTTGGCCCACCAACTGCTGCAACTTGGGGAGGCTTTGGATCTGTTATTGGTTATGCACTTAGGGACCGCATTTCCAATGATTGCTTGCTAATATTTTTTGGAAAAAAGATTAAGATTATTATTACCCAAAGGAAAATCGTTAACTGAATTAGTACTAAAGAAGTTTGGGAAAAATTTATTTAAATTAATTTTTTCCTTAATGATTTTTTATTTATTTATATTTCTATGCGCAGAAGTAACTGCAATATCTAAGCTTATTTATTATATCTCAGGACTTAGATGTTTGGATTTCAGCATCTATTATTTTATTTTTTACATTAGCTTATGTTCTATTTGGCGGATTAAAAGCAACGATCAGAAGTGATCGTATCCAATTTGTTATTATAATCTTATTGTTATTGTACTTAATTTTCTCAGTATTTTTACAGAATAATAACAATCTAAATCTTAATATTTTTCAGGAAAATTTTATTAAATTTGATAGCAAATCTTTAATAACATCTTTTCAATTTGGCTTTGTTTTTTTTATAGCAGTTGCTGCAACCAATTTATTCCATCAAGGGAACTGGCAAAGAGTTTATGCCGCTAAAAATGATAAAGATTTTAGTGAAGAGTTTGCTTATTTCATTTTGTTATTATTTTCTGTAATTGTTTTAAGTTTATGGGGGTGACTGGAACTATTTCTAAATTAAATGGATTAAAATTTAATGAAGATCTTGCTTTCTTTTCTATTATTTTAAATAAAAATGATATTTTAATTTCATTAATTATTCTTATTTTTTCCCTATGCTTGACGATTAGCACCGTTGATACTTTATTAAATTCAATATCAAGTCTTACAATTGTTCACAGTAAAGATTTTTTTAATTTTAAATATTTAACAAGATAAAAAACTTTCAAATATTATATTAATACTTACTATCGATTGTTATGCTTAATTATTGCCCTTTATCAATTAAGTGTTCTTTATTTATTTTTATTAGCAGACCTTCTTTGTTGTGCCTGTGTCTATGTAATATTTAAAGGTTTATACCAAAATAAAAGTTTACCCTAATGCAGATCACTTACTTTTAATTATGATTGGACTTTCTTTAGGTTTATTATTTTTTCCAAGTATAGATTTTTCTAAGTCTTTATTAATTGGAGTTATTTTTAATAAAAGTAATTTTAATGAAATTTTTACTAATTCTTTATTATTTTGGTCTTTCTTATTTGCAACTTTTTCACCAATGTTCTTTGATATAATTTATCGACGAGCGAAAAAAATTTTAAAAATCTAGCAAAATAAATGTAATTGATATGAGCAGGATTATTTGAATGAAATTTATTGCAACAGAACTGCCATGTAAGATTTTAAATTTACTATTATCTTTTATTTTTTGTTTATTGATTGTTGGCATTAAATAAAAATAGCAAAGCGCAAATAAGAACTAAGAATAATTGTGTTTGCGTAGAAAATTATATTAAACACTCCAAGAGTAGGCAATTGCGATTAGTGAACCTAAAGACAAAAACTGCGTTAATAATATAATAAATAGGGAACAATTTTCTAATATATGGACCTGATTGTGCAGTAGGTAAGAATTTGTGAACAGTTGGTGCAATCACAAAAGAAAAAAATAACATTATACCAAGACTTAAAACTGGAAATATCGTGATAACTGTCAGTAAAAGGTAATCAATTATTGTTGGCATTTAAATATTAAATTAAAAAATAAGACCATATAGAGTGAACTTTATTTAATCAACTAAATAAAATAGCTTATTCACATTCTATATTTTATACAGCAGAACGAATGTCAGATTCTTTAACCAATTATATTAGAAAAAGAAAAGTTGCGAATAAGAGCACATGGACAAGTGTTAGTTGTTAATTTTTTTTTAGTTATTTTTCAGATAGTTGTTGGATTTATTTTCTAAATCATCAGGACTGATAGCAGATGGACTTTCATACCTTAGCTGACATGCTTTCAGATTTAATTGTTTTAATTACAAGCAAGAAATCTTTAAATCCACCAGATGACGACCATAATTATGGTCATCATAGATATGAAAATGCCGTAGGTTTATTTTTAGGAGTTCTATTATTGTTTGTTGGGTGGTGCAATGATCTGGAGTGCTGGTAAAAAACTTGATAGTGCAGATGAGATTGCAACAGTTCATATCACAGCCTTATATGCTTCAATTATTTGTTTAGTAGTTAAAGAATTATTATTTCGTTATCTTTTAAATATTGCAAAAAGAGCTAAATCAAGTTTGCTTATGGCTAATGCTTGGCATGCTCGTTCTGATGCTGCATCATCTTTAATTGTTGCAATTGGAATTATTTTTAATTTACTGGGTTATCATAGCTTTGATTTAATTGCTGCAATCATTGTAGGTGTGATGATTTTAAAAATGGGCTGGTCTTTTAGTTATGAAGCCATCCATGCTTTAACCGATAAGGCAGCTGACACTGATGAAGTTGAAAAAATTAAAAAAATAATTTTAGAAACTCCAGGAGTTATAAATGTTCATGATTTAAGAACAAGAAAAGTTGGTGATAGTATTATTGCAGATGTTCATATTGAGGTTAAAGGTAACTTTAACAGTTGCAGAAGGTCATGATATTGCAGTTGAGGCAAGAAATAGAGTCATGCGCAGTTCTAGGGTTTTAAACCTAATGACTCACATTGATCCTGTTTAAAATTTTAGCTTAGAGCTGGATAATCCGTATAGCCTTTTTCATTACCACCATAAAATGTTGCAGCGGTCATAGGGATTTAAAGCTGCATTCGTTTTAATACGTTTTGGCAAATCTGGATTTGCAATAAAAATTCTACCAAATGCCACAGCATCTACATCATTTGATTCAATTGCCGTTTTTGCATCTTCAGGCTGTATAGCCGCCAGCAGAAATAAATATTCCTTTAAATTTTTTTCTAAATAATTTTGTAGTAGAAGGAGCGTTAGTCATCTACAGCATCGCCACCACCAGCTGATGTTGCTCTAGGTTCAATCATATCAAGAAATGCAATTTGTCTTTGATTTAATTGATCTATTACATAAGTGAATAATTCTACAGGATTAGAGTCGCTCATATCATTGAACGTTCCATAAGGAGAAAGTCTCACGCCAACTCTATCTTTTCCAAAAACACCAATAACAGCATCTAGTACTTGCATGGGAAATTTAACTCTATTCTCTGAATAGAACCACCAAATTCATCGGTTCTTTTGTTGCTTCCGTCTTGTAAAAATTCATCGAGTAAATATCCATTCGCCATATGAACTTCAACGCCATCAAAACCAGCGTCTTTTGCATTTTTTGCAGCGTTTACATAATCTTGAATAATTCCAGGAAGTTCTGATACCTCTAATGCTCTTGGAGTTAAAATAGGAGTTGGTTTCCAATCAGCAGTAAATGTTCCAGAATTTTTTGCAGCTATAGCAGATGGTGCAACTGGTAAACTATTATTTGGTTGATGAGATGAATGAGAAATTCTTCCAACATGCCATAATTGTAAAAAAATATGACCCCCATTTTTATGTACAGCGTCAGTAATTAATTTCCATCCTTGCACTTGTTCTTTGCTGTGAATTCCAGGTGTTCCAGGATAACCTTGACCTTGCTGCGATATCTGTGTCGCCTCAGTTATAATAAAACCAGCTGATGATCTTTGAGAATAATAAGTTGCATTTAATTCCCAAGGAATATTACCAGGTTGCTTGCTTCGCATACGAGTAAGCGGCGCCATAATAATTCTATTTGGAAGTGTTAGATTGCCTATTTTTAAATTATCAAAGATTGTCGGCATATGTTTTTATTAGATTGAAGTGTTATATAGGTAGCATAGTGCAAGAATGTCAATTTTGTTAAAATTAAATATTTAGTAATTTTTTATGAAAATAATTTATGTTTCATCATGTTTGCTTAAAAAATCTAATAAGGTTTTAATCACCAGTAGACCTAGAGGGTAAATTTTTAAGTGGATTTTGGGAGCTACCAGGAGGGAAACTTTTTAATAATGAGTCATTTGAAGATTGTGCTGTTAGAGAGTTATATGAGGAAATAGGAGTTAATATAAATAAGACAGATTTAAAAAATATAGATTTAATTACACATCGTTATAAAAAAAATATAATCGTTATGATGATTTATCTGGTAGAATATTGGTCTGGAAAGATTAAACTTAAAGAAAAACAACAATTAAACTGGATAAACGCCAAGCAAACTAAACAGTTTAATTATCTTACCAGGAAGTCAGATTGTTTTTGATAGAATTTATGAAAATTATTACAAATTTTTTAAATAAAAATCTTAAAATATTATTTATATTTTTTATTTTTTTTAGTGTAACACAGTGTTCTTCGTCTATGAAATTAGAACAATTTAAAAATAATAAGCCTGAATTTAAATTAGAAGAATATTTTAAAGGCAAAACCGTTGCACGAGGAGTATTTGAAGATCGTTTTGGAAACGTTAAAAAGAGTTTCAAAGTTGATATTGATGGGACTTGGGACGGAAAATATCTCATTATGAAAGAAAATTTTATTTATGATGATGGAACCAAGGAATATAGAGAGTGGAAACTTGAAAAAATTGGTACCAACCAATATCAAGGTTATGCAGATGGAGTTATAGGACTTGCCTCTGGTTCAACTTCTGGAAATGCATTTAATTGGAAGTATGATTTTGATCTTCCAATTGGCTCTAGCAAATACAAAGTAAGTTTCGATGATTGGATGTTTTTGCAAGATAATAATTACTTAGTGAACATTGCAACCATGTCAAAATTTGGAATAACGCTTGGTAAGGTTATTCTGTTCTTCAATAAAAACTAACTTATTGAAATTAAGACGAACGTTACTACATTAAGAGTATGATTAAATATAATCTCGAATGTTCCTGCGGTGAAACTTTTGAAAGCTGGTTTCAAAATTCCAATGAATATGAAAAGTTATTAAAAAAGAATTTAATTAATTGTTACGTCTGTGGTCGTTCAAAGACTGTTAAAAAGAGTATAATGGCCCCAAGTGTTGCCACTTCCAAAACTTCTGTCGCTGAAAAAGATGTTGAGCAAAAAAAAGAATTTTTTAAAAATGTAAAAAGCAAAATCAAAGAACTCAACGATTATGTTGCTAAGAACGCTGAGTACGTAGGGGATAAATTTGTATCAGAGGTTAGATCTATTCATTACGATAAAAAGCAAAAAAGAAATATTTATGGCAATGCTACTTTAGAAGAGACTAAAGAATTACAAGAAGAAGGGATTGATGTTGCAACTATTCCTTGGGCTCCAAAAGAGGATGCTTAATTTTTTTTAAAACTTACCGCGTAGTTAACGTCCGTATCTCTACTTTTCTGCCATTCTCTTGAAAAAGATATTAAATTTAAAACCCACAGTTTCTTTAAGTGTCTAATTGATAATTAGAAGCTGTAGAGATTATTTCATTGGGCTTTAAAAACTTATTCCAATCGTGAGTGCCTTTAGGTAGCCAATTTAATATGTATTCAGCACCTACAATCGCAAATAAAAATGATTTAGCAGTTCTGTTTAGTGTTGCAAAGAATATGATCCCATTTTTTTTTAATAATTTAGTGCAAGATTTTATAAATAAATCAACATCTGCAACATGTTCAATTATTTCTAAACATAAAATAACATCAAATTGCTCATTTAATTTTTCAGGAGTTGAGCATAAATAATTAATTTTTAAATTCATCTGTTCGGCGTGAAATTTTGCAACGTTAATATTTTTTTCAGACGCATCAATCCCTGTAACTTTTGCACCCAATCTTGTCATGGGTTCTGCAATTAAACCTCCGCCACATCCAACATCCAGTAAAGTTAGGTTTTTAAAAGGATAAGATCCGTTAGGAAGTATTGAGAAATGATTTTTAATTTTATCTACTAAATATTCTTGTCTAATAGGATTAAATTTATGCAAGGGTGCAAATTTTCCATTTGGATCCCACCATTCAGAAGCCATTTCTGAGAATTTATTTATTTCTCTGTAGATCATCTGTTTGATTATTTTTATTATCTATGTTCATTTTCTTGCGAAATATTTAACATAGGGGTAATTATAAATCTAAATTTTTAATATATTAATTAGCATTCATGAGTAAAATTGTAGTTAAATTTGGCGGCACATCTGTTGCAAACATAGAAAGAATTTTAAATGCTGCAAAACTTATCAAAAGCAAGGTAGATGAAGGTCATAAAGTTGTTGTTGTAGTTTCAGCAATGTCGGGTGTTACTAATGATTTAATAAAAAAATCAAAAGAGATAGATCAGAATTTTGATGTGGAGGAATATGATGCTTTGCTTTCAACGGGCGAGCAAGTTACTTCAGCATTATTTGCCGGGGCTTTAAAAAAACTTGGACTTAAATCAAGATCGTGGCTGAGTTGGCAGATTCCAATTGTAACCGAAGGCTTTCATTCTAACTCCAGAATAGTTTCAATTGAAACTACAAAACTTAACAAGTCATTAGCAGCAAGGTGAGATTCCAGTTGTTCCAGGATTTCAAGGAGTTTCAAAAGATTTTAGACTTTCAACATTAGGAAGAGGTGGATCTGATGCTTCTGCAGTTGCTTTGGCTAAATGCATTGGAGCTGATTATTGTGAAATTTATACAGATGTAGATGGAGTATATACAACTAACCCCGCTATTAATCCTAAAGCAAAAAAAATTGAAAAAATTTCTTATGAAGAGATGTTGGAGATGGCATCGTTAGGTGCAAAAGTTATGCAAAGTAATTCTGTGCAACAAGGAATGATGAATGATGTTGAAATTCATGTGCGCTCAACTTTTACAAATAATAAAGGCACAAGCATTACAAGTGATGATAAAATCTCATACGATAAAGTAATTACTGGAGTTGCCTATTCAAAAGATGATGCAAAAATAACTTTAATAGGAGTTGAGGATAGACCTGGGATTGCAGCTAGTATTTTTAAACCTTTGTATGAAAATAATATTAGCGTTGATATGATTGTACAAAACGTATCAGCAGATAATAAAAGAACTGACGTTACTTTTACAATTAAAAGAGAAGATTTAGATAAATCAGTAAATCTTATAAAAAAAAATAGTAATCTTAAAATTTGAAAAAATTAATTTTGATGACAAAGTTGCTAAAGTTTCAATTGTTGGAGCTGGAATGATTACACATCCAGGCGTTGCTTTTAAAATGTTTAAAGCATTATCAGATCAAAATATAAATATTTTAGTGATATCAACTTCAGAAATTAAAATTTCTGTTTTAATAGATGAAATGCAAACGCAAAAAGCTGTAGTTGCTATTCATACTGCATTCGATTTAGATTAAATTTTATGAGCAGCATTAGACCGTTTAGAGAAATCTATAAGAAGGAAAGACTAAAAAAATTAAAGTAGGCAACGTTTATGTTGGTGGTGACGCTCCAATATCAGTTCAGTCCATGACAAATACTTTAACAACCGATGCAAAAGCGACGATTTTACAAATTAATCAAATTGCTGAAGCTGGAGCTGATATTGTTAGAGTTTCTTGCCCAGATGAGGAATCTACAAAAGCATTAAAAGAGATTGTAAAACATGCAAACGTTCCAATCGTTGCAGATATTCATTTTCATTATAAAAGAGCAATTGAGGCTGCAGAAGCAGGCGCAAGTTGTCTTAGAATAAATCCAGGAAATATTGGCTCAAAAGATAGAGTAAAAGAAATTGTTAAAGCGGCAAAAGATTTTGGTTGTTCAATTCGAATTGGAGTTAATGGCGGATCCATCGAGCAAGATTTATTGGAAAAATATAAAGAGCCATGTCCTGAGGCATTAGTTGAAAGTGCAGATCGTAATATTAAAATTTTAGAAGATTTAGATTTTTTTAATTTTAAAATAAGCGTTAAAGCTTCAGATATTTTCCTTGCTGTTAATGCCTACAGACAGCTTTCTAAAAAATGTGATTATCCACTACATCTTGGAATAACAGAGGCTGGCAGTTATTTTGCAGGAACAATTAAGTCTTCAATTGGAATTGGAATGTTATTAAGTGAAGGAATTGGTGATACAATTAGAATTTCACTTTCATCAGATCCAGTAAATGAAGTTAAAGCAGGACTTGAGATATTAAAAAGTTTAAATTTAAAAAATCGAGGAGTTAAAATAATTTCTTGCCCATCTTGTGCAAGACAAGCATTTGAAGTTATTAAAACAGTAGAAATACTAGAGCAAAGACTATCTCATATTAAAGAACCTTTAACATTGTCCATCATTGGCTGCGTTGTAAATGGACCAGGTGAAGCATCGCAAACTGATATTGGTTTAACAGGGGGTGGCAAAGGAAGTAATATGATTTACTTATCAGGCTTAGCAAGATCATAAAGTTCCTAGTGAAAAAATTATTGATCACATTGTAGGTCTTGTTGAAAAAAAAGCTGAGCAGATTAGAAATCAAGCCCTTTAAATTTAAATGATCCCCATAGATAAAGTTGAGAACATAGTAAGTCGATTCAATGAGCTAGAAACTATTTTAGCAAAGCCAGATCTTAAAAAAGATGAGTTTGTTAGTAATTCAAAAGAATACTCAAACCTTAATGAAATAATAAGTTATGCGAAAGATTATTTAAAGGTTTTAGAAGATTTAAAGAGTACTAAAAATATTTTAGAGGATAAATCTACGGATAAAGAATTTTATGAGATGGCTGAGAAAGAACTTAAGGATTTAAAACAGCAAGAGGAAGAGTGTGTAAAAAGACTAAAAGTTTTCTTACTTCCAAAAGATGAAGCAGATGAAAAGAACGCTATTATTGAAATAAGAGCGGGAACAGGCGGAATGGAGGCCGCTTTATTTGCAGCTGATTTATTCAATATGTATCAAAGGGTTGCAGTATTAAACGGTTGGAAAGTTGAAATTATAAATTTATCAAACAGTGAGGGTGGTGGTTACAAAGAAATTATTGCATCTATTGTAGGTCGTAATGTTTTTTCTAAATTAAAATTTGAGTCAGGTGTTCATAGAGTTCAGCGAGTTCCTGATACAGAAACACAAGGAAGAATTCATACATCAGCAGCAACTGTTGCAGTTTTGCCAGAAGCTGAAGAAGTTGATGTAAAAATTAATGATGCAGATTTAAGGATAGATGTTTTTAGATCGAGCGGTCCAGGCGGACAATCAGTAAACACAACGGATAGTGCAGTTAGAGTAACGCATATTCCATCAGGAATAGTTGTCTCTCAACAAGATGAAAAATCACAACATAAAAATAAAGCTAAAGCTTTAAAAATTTTAAGATCAAAACTTTACGATTTACAAAGATCAGAGCAGGAAAGTGAAAGAGCTAAGGCGAGAAAGAGTCAGATTGGAACAGGAGATAGATCTGAAAGGATTAGAACTTATAATTTTCCGCAAGGAAGAGTAACGGATCATAGGATCAATATGACGCTTTATAAGTTAACAGATTTTTTAGCTGGAGATGCATTTAAAGAATTATCAGATGCTATTCAAATTCAATTCCAAGAGGAGCAACTAGAGAATTTAAAGATATAAATTTATGTTAGTTAATGAAGCAATAGCTTTTGCAGAACAAGAGTTAAAAAAAAGTAATAATTTAAACTCTAGATTAGATTCTGAGATATTAGTCTCTCATTTAATAAATATTCCAAGGGAAAGTATTTATTCTAAATTAAAAGAAAACCTTTCATCATAGTAAAACTGAAGAACTGCAGAAATTAATAAACAGAAGAGTAAATAAAGAACCCATTGCCTATATATTAAATAATAAAGAATTTTGGAGTACAAATTTTTATGTTGATCGTTCCGTTCTAATACCAAGACCGGAAACTGAGGTGTTAATTGATTTAATATTATCTCAGATTAAATAATAAGAAAATTTTTTTAAATATTTTAGACATAGGAACAGGTTCTGGATGTATTTTAATATCTTTATTAAAAGAGTTAATTAAAGCTAAAGGAATTGGAATAGATAAATCAAAAAAAGCAATTGCAATTGCAAAGATTAATTCTATCTCTCAAAAAGTTAATACTCGTGCATTGTTTAAAAATATTAATTTAGAAGAGATAAAATTTGATAAAAAATTTGATCTTATTGTATCAAACCCTCCATATTTACCAGATGTTTCATTAAAGAATTTAAATTTAGATATTAAGCTTTATGAACCAAAAATTGCTTTGCAAGGCGGGCGTGCAAGGTGTTGATTTTTTATGTAAAAATTATAGACTCTGGCTTCAAAAATTTTAAAAATAAATGGTTTGCTAGCACTTGAAATTGGTGATAATCAGTTTCATATATTAGCGAAATATTTAAAAATAAAATCGCTTTAAAATTTTAGATAAATATACTTTAATTAACAAACAAGTTCGTTGTTTATTAGCAACTAAACTTTAAGAAATATTATAATAACAACCATAATAATTACTAAGAATTGACATTAAATGACATTTATGGAAGTTTAAGGTCTTCCCTGAAATTGAAATTAAAAATAATCAAACAATAAATAATAATTTTAAATTTAAATAATTGATGAATAGTTTTGAAAGAAGACCCCCAAGAAGACGCCCAGATCAAAGAAGTGGGGGCGGAATGAGAAGACCAAGTAATGGTGGTTTTAGAACTAATAGATCTCAAAACATAGAACACTCATTTAATAATAATGGAAATAACGGGTATAGAAATAATGGGTCAGCCCATGGTGCATATAAGTTAGTTGAAAAGTATAATAATCTTGGCAAGAGAAGCCCTTGCATCTGGAGATATTATTTTAGCTGAGAATTATTATCAGCATGCAGATCATTATATAAGAATAGCTCCTCCTCAGACACAGATCTGAAAGAAATGGATCAACAGACAGAAGCGCCTTCTGAGACAACAGAAATTATCAATAAAATCCCAGGTGTTCATTTAGATGAGCCACAAGAAACAGTTGCAAATATCAGCTCAGATCAAAACGAAGGCAATTCTTAAAAAATCTTAAAATTTATTATTTCTTTTTAGCACTCTCTAAAATTAAATTATCAATATTTCGTTTTTGTATTTCAAAGAAATTTTTATTATTTCCCTCTAGTGGAGCAGAAGAAGGTAGCTTTAAAGTTTGCGAATTTTCTTTCTTCCCATTAACTACAACTTCATAATGTAAATGGGGTCCTGTGGAACTTCCAGTATTTCCTGAGTACCCAATAATTTGTCCTTGTTGAACTTTAGCTCCTCGTCTAATTCCTTTTGCATAGTCTTGAAGATGTGCATAATTCGTTTGATACACAGCACTATGACGGATTGAAATGTATTTTCCATATCCACCTTTCCATCCCACATACTCTACTGTACCTGATCCTGATGCCATCACAGGTGTACCAATTGGCGCTGCAAAATCTGTTCCTTGATGTAAATGGTTAAAACCTAAAATAGGATGCATTCTAAATCCATAACGTGAAGTAAGTTTTGCTCCATTGATTGGAGTTCTCATTAAACTTTTTTCAATACTTTTTCCTTCAGGAGTAAAGTAACCAATAGTTCCATTTGGATATTCGTAGCGATAAAGAATAATATTTCTTATCGGCATTTATAATTTCACTATAAATAATATTTCCCAGTTCGTTGCGAAATTCCATCATCATCTAAATAACGCTCATAAAATATTTTAATCTTATCATTTTTTTTTAAATCCCTTTGAAAATCCACTTCAAAACCATAAAGCCTTGCAAACTGTGCAACAATACTATTTTCAATACCAGATTGTTTAGCAGATCTATAAATTCCTCGATCAATTGTTGTCTCAACGAAATGATTTTTTTTTGTTAAAACTTTCGTTACTCTTTTTGCTTCATAAAGATTATCCTTATTTAAGAAAGACATGAACGGATGTGATATTATCGATATTAACTGTTAGTCTTGAGACAAAATTTCCATTTTTTTCTCTTTTTACAATTAAATAAATTTTTTGATCTTTTCTTAGTGGTCCTACATTATATTCTCGTCTTAAAGCATTTAATGACATTGTTAATATCTGCTTGTGAAATTTTTTGATCATGAAAGAATTCTTTGAATGCTATCTCCATTTCGCGCATTAAATTCAAATTTAGCAGAGCCTGAATTAAATTGACCAAATAAAAAGTCTTTTACTGTAATTAAATTATTTTCTAATTCTTGATTTTTACTTTCTCCATTTTCTCTTTCGCTATATTGATCAAAAGACTTTGCTATAAAAATAAAGCTAATTAGGATTGGAATTAATAAAAATACTAAACTAGGTCTAAAGTTTGGCCTGTAACTTAGGATCTTTTTATACATTTCGACTTAAATATCTTATTAGCTTTTTAGAGTCATCCCAAACCTCAATTTTAAGTTGTTGTATCTACTGATTATAGCTAATCAGAGGCTATTTTATTGGGTTTAAATGGCCAATAGCTGTGTTGACTTAGCAACATTTTAGACGTACATACAACGTCCCTTGTCCTGAATAATTAATTATTTAGGGACAAAATAATAAAAATTTAAATAAGACAAAAAGAAATCCTAACAGATTTCTTGTTGTCTTGTTGAGCTCTTTAAAAACGTAAATTAGGAAGAGAAGCGTGGACGGCTATATTTGTAAAAAAATTTGGCTGTACACACTTCTATAAAAAATACAAAAGTAATTTTGTACAAGCTGTTTTTAATTAAACAGATAGTAAAAGCTTGTGTACGCCGTTATTAAACTTGAGAGTTTGATCATGGCTCAGAACGTACGCTGGCGGCACGCCTAACACATGCAAGTCGAACGCAGTAGCAATACTGAGTGGCAGACGGGTGAGTAACATGTGGGAATCTGCCTTGTGGTTCAGGACAACATTGGGAAACCGATGCTAATACTGGATAAGCCCTTACGGGGAAAGTTTTAATGCCATAAGATGAGCCCGCATTTGATTAGTTAGTTGGTGAGGTAATGGCTCACCAAGACAATGATCAATAGCTGATCTGAGAGGATGATCAGCCACACTGGGACTGAGACACGGCCCAGACTCCTACGGGAGGCAGCAGTGGGGAATCTTGCACAATGGAGGAAACTCTGATGCAGCGATGCCGCGTGAGTGAAGAAGGCCTTTGGGTTGTAAAGCTCTTTTGTAGGGGAAGATAATGACTGTACCCTAAGAATAAGGTCCGGCTAACTTCGTGCCAGCAGCCGCGGTAATACGAAGGGACCTAGCGTAGTTCGGAATTACTGGGCGTAAAGCGCGCGTAGGCCGTTGAGTTAGTTAATTGTGAAATCCCAAAGCTTAACTTTGGAACTGCAATTAAAACTGCTCGACTAGAGTTTGATAGAGGAAAGCGGAATACATAGTGTAGAGGTGAAATTCGTAGATATTATGTAGAACACCAGTTGCGAAGGCGGCTTTCTGGATCAACACTGACGCTGAGGCGCGAAAGTATGGGTAGCAAAGAGGATTAGATACCCTCGTAGTCCATACCATAAACGATGATTGCTAGATGTTGGAAATTTATTTTCAGTATCGCAGCTAACGCATTAAGCAATCCGCCTGGGGAGTACGACCGCAAGGTTAAAACTCAAATGAATTGACGGGGACCCGCACAAGCGGTGGAGCATGTGGTTTAATTCGAAGATACGCGCAGAACCTTACCAACCCTTGACATGTCTGTCGCGAGTTTAGGAAACTAGACTTTTCGGTTCGGCCGGACAGAACACAGGTGCTGCATGGCTGTCGTCAGCTCGTGTCGTGAGATGTTGGGTTAAGTCCCGCAACGAGCGCAACCCCTACTTTTAGTTGCCATCAGGTCATGCTGGGCACTCTGAAAGAACTGCCAGTGATAAGCTGGAGGAAGGTGGGGATGACGTCAAGTCCTCATGGCCCTTACGGGTTGGGCTACACACGTGCTACAATGGTAGTGACAATGAGATGCAAGGTGGCGACGCTAAGCTAAACTCAAAAATCTACCTCAGTTCGGATTGCACTCTGCAACTCGAGTGCATGAAGCTGGAATCGCTAGTAATCGTAGATCAGCGTGCTACGGTGAATACGTTCCCGGGTCTTGTACACACCGCCCGTCACACCATGGAAGTTGGTTCTACCTTAAAGCAGATTGCTAACCGCAAGGAGGCGTTTGACCAAGGTATAGTCAGCGACTGGGGTGAAGTCGTAACAAGGTAGCCGTAGGGGAACCTGCGGCTGGATTACCTCCTTTCTAAGGACAGTTCGAAAGTTTACTTTTGAACTATCACTTAACATTGTACATTGTAGCCGTCCTCGTTTCTCTTCCTTATCTCTAATGTTTGTAAAAGAGTTCATTCAACAAAAGGGCCGGTAGCTCAGTTGGTTAGAGCACACCCTTGATAAGGGTGGGGTCGAAAGTTCGAGTCTTTCTCGGCCCACCATTTTTATTAGGGGGATTAGCTCAGCTGGTAGAGCGCCTGATTTGCATTCAGGAGGTCAGCGGTTCGATCCCGCTATCCTCCACCAAATTTTAGAGAAATTCTTTAACATTGTTAATTTGTATCAATATTTTTATATCCTTGTGAAAAATTTATTTTTCACAAATTTTAAAAATTCAATTTACACAGAAAAATTTTTTCTGTGCATAAATCAAGCGTTTAAGGGCGTCTGGTGAATGCCTTGGCACTGAAAGTCGATGAAGGACGTGATATACTGCGATAAGTTTCGGGGAGTTGTATGTAAACTTTGATCCGAAAATTTCCGAATGGGAAAACCCAACTCTTTAAGAGTTATTTCAAACTGAATACATAGGTTTGAAAAGGCAACCTAGGGAACTGAAACATCTAAGTACCTAGAGGAAAAGAAATCAATTGAGATTCCGTCAGTAGTGGCGAGCGAACGCGGAACAGGCCTGTAGTTTTATTTGTACAACTAGAAAAACCTGGAAAGGTTTGCCATAGAGGGTGATAGCCCCGTAAAGGTAAAAGCAAATAAGATTCTTGAGTAAAGCGGGACACGAGAAATCCTGCTTGAAGATAGGGGGACCACCCTCTAAGCCTAAATACTCTTCAGTGACCGATAGTGAACTAGTACCGTGAGGGAAAGGTGAAAAGAACCCCTATTAGGGGAGTGAAATAGAACCTGAAACCGGATGCCTACAATCAGTCGGAGCTCTATATGAGTGACGACGTACCTTTTGTATAATGGGTCAGTGACTTTATCTGTGCAGCAAGCTTAAGCCGAAAAGGTGTAGGCGTAGCGAAAGCGAGTCTGAATAGGGCGATGAGTTGTACGGATAAGAACCCGAAACCTAGTGATCTAGTTATGAGCAGGTTGAAGGTAAGGTAACACTTACTGGAGGACCGAACCGGTGCCTGTTGAAAAAGGCTCGGATGACTTGTGATTAGGGGTGAAAGGCCAATCAAACTGGGAGATAGCTGGTTTTCCGCGAAAACTATTTAGGTAGTGCGTTGAATAATAAGATCTTGAGGGGTAGAGCACTAAATAGGCTAGGGGGAAGAAATTCTTACTAAACCTAATAAAACTCCGAATACTCAAGATTGTTTCTCAATAGACAGACGGTGGGAGCTAACTTCCATCGTCGAGAGGGAAAAAACCCAGACCACCATCTAAGGTCCCAAAATCGTAGTTAAGTGTGAAAGGATGTGAAGACTCCAAAACAGCCGGGAGGTTGGCTTAGAAGCAGCCATCCTTTAAAGAAAGCGTAACAGCTCACCGGTCTAATTAAGAGACTTTGCGCCGAAGATGTAACGGGGCTCAAACTACGTACCGAAGTTGTGGATTTAAAGTGTCTACGGACATTTTATCTGGTAGCGGAACGTTCTGTAAGTCTGCGAAGGGATACCCGCGAGGGGTCCTGGAGATATCAGAAGTGCGAATGCTGACATAAGTAGCGACAAACAGAGTGAAAGACTCTGTCGCCGAAAATACAAGGGTTCCTGCGTAAAGTTAATCTTCGCAGGGTTAGTCGGCCCCTAAGGCGAGGGCGAAAGCCGTAGTCGATGGGAACAAGGTAAATATTCCTTGACCTGATGGTAGTGACGGATCTCGTATATTGTAAGTTCTTATTGGATTGAACTTGCCTTGAAGAGGTCCCAGGAAATAACTCCATCATTAAGACCGTACCCTAAACGGACACACGTGTATTGGTAGAGAATACCTAGGCGCTTGAGAGAATGATGTTGAAGGAACTCGGCAACTTGCCTCTGTAACTTCGGGATAAAGAGGGCCTTATTTTGCGCAAGCAGAGTAAGGTGGCACAAGCCAGGGAGTAGCGACTGTTTAACAAAAACACAGGACTCTGCTAACACGTAAGTGGATGTATAGGGTCTGACGCCTGCCCGGTGCCGGAAGGTTAAAGCAAGATGTGCAAGCATCGAACTGAAGCCCCGGTGAACGGCGGCCGTAACTATAACGGTCCTAAGGTAGCGAAATTCCTTGTCGGGTAAGTTCCGACCTGCATGAATGGCGTAACGACTGCTCCGGTGTCTCCAACATCAACTCAGCGAAATTGAATTCTCCGTGAAGATGCGGAGTTCCCGTGGTTAGACGGAAAGACCCCGTGCACCTTTACTACAACTTTACATTGGTATTAGAAATGACATGTGTAGCATAGGAGGGAGACTTTGAAGTGGTGGCGCTAGCTATCATGGAGTCGTCAGTGAAATACCTCTCTTGTTATTTTTGATATCTAACTCCATGCCGTCATCCGGCTGGAAGACACTGTATGGTGGGTAGTTTGACTGGGGCGGTCGCCTCCTAAAGAGTAACGGAGGCGTGCGAAGGTAGGCTCAGATCGGTCAGAAATCGATCGTTGAGTGCAATGGCATAAGCCTGCCTGACTGCAAGACTGACAAGTCAAGCAGAGTCGAAAGACGGTCATAGTGATCCGGTGGTTCTGAGTGGAAGGGCCATCGCTCAACGGATAAAAGGTACGCCGGGGATAACAGGCTGATACCCTCCAAGAGTTCATATCGACGAGGGTGTTTGGCACCTCGATGTCGGCTCATCACATCCTGGGGCTGGAGCAGGTCCCAAGGGTTTGGCTGTTCGCCAATTAAAGTGGTACGTGAGCTGGGTTCAGAACGTCGTGAGACAGTTCGGTCCCTATCTGCCATGGGTGTAGAAGAATTGAGAGGAGCTGACCTTAGTACGAGAGGACCGGGTTGGACGTATCACTGGTGGACCGGTTGTAGCGCCAGCTGCAGTGCCGGGTAGCTAAATACGGAAGAGATAATCGCTGAAAGCATCTAAGCGAGAAACTCACCTCAAAACTAGTTCTTCCTATAGAGCCGTCGTAGACTACGACGTTGATAGGACGGGTGTGGAAGCGTGGTAACACGTTAAGCTTACCGTTACTAATAGCTCAATTGGCTTGATTTATGCACTGAAAAATTTTTATGATACAAATTACAATGTTTAAGAAAAATTTAAATTCAAAATAGATTTGTTTTAATAAACTTACAGTAGAATATATAAAT
>CBDDZE010000006.1:0-110668 GCA_965235815.1 Candidatus Pelagibacterales bacterium
CTCCTTAAAAAAAATAAAAAATTAAATAGTTTTAGATTAAAGATTGTAACTTTTTTCTCCGTGACTACCAAGGTCAAGTCCATCAAACTCTTCTTGTTGAGAACTAACTCTCAAGCCTATCGTTGCTTGAATTATTTTTACAATAATTATATTGTTACAACTAGAGCAAAAATTGCAACGGATATAACCCCTATAAACTGCACAACTGTTTGATCAAAAGCGGACTTTTCTATTCCTAAGCCACCAAATGTATCAGTTGCTAAAATTCCTGCCAACAAAGTTCCTAAAATTCCACCAACGCCATGGACTGCAAATACATCCAAAGAGTCGTCTATTTTTAATTTAAATTTTATAAATCCTACAAACCAGTAACAAATAAATCCTGATAACAATCCAAGAATAATCCCACCCATTGGTCCTATATAACCAGACGCAGGCGTAACAGTTGCAAGTCCCGCAACCATTCCAGTAATAATACCAATCAATCCTGGTTTTCCATTTTTATACCAGTCAATACACATCCAAGTTAATGTAGCTGTTGCAGCAGAAGAATGAGTTACAAGCATTGCCATTGCAGCATTACCGTTAGCAGCCAAAGCAGAGCCAGCATTAAATCCAAACCAACCAACCCAAAGCATAGAAGCTCCAATCATTGCAAGTACAGGACTGTGAGGAGGGTGAGCCATTTTAGGAAAACCTTTTCTTCTACCTAAAAAATAAGCAATAACTAATGAAGAGATTCCAGCTGTAGTATGAACAACAAGTCCCCCTGCAAAATCTAAAACACCTTTTTTAGCAAGCCAACCGTTGCCCCAAACCCAATGAGCTACTGGCGCATAAACGAATATTACCCATAATAAAGTAAATAGAAAAACTGCAGAGAACTTAATTCTTTCAACAAACGCACCAATAATTAATGCTGGTGTAATAATTGCAAAAGTCATTTGGAACATTACGAATAAAAGTTCAGGTATTTCGCCAGTAAGACTAGTTATTTTAATATTTTTTAATAAGAATTTATCGAGATTACCAATGTAAAGTCCTTCACCAGAAAAAGATAAACTGTAACCAATAATAACCCAAATAACAGAGGTCAGGGCAGCAATTAGAAAACACTGAGCTAGAACGGAAATTGTGTTTTTAGATCTAACCAAACCACCATAAAATAAGGCAAGACCCGGAAGAGTCATAAACAACACTAAAGCAGTAGATGTTAATATCCAAGCGGTGTGCCCAAAATTTATAGTCATCTAGATTGCTTTTGGACCTTTTTCACCAGTGCGAATTCTTATGACCTGTTGAAGAGTTGTTACAAATATTTTTCCATCTCCGATTTTTCCAGTTCGCGCTGTATTAACGATAGTATCAATAACTTTCTTTAGCTTGGAAGTTGGGACTGCGATTTCAAGCTTAGTTTTTGGTAAAAATGTAACTTCATATTTTGAACCTCTATAAAATTCTGTATGACCTTTTTGTCTTCCATAGCCTTTTACTTCAGACATTGTTAAACCATGTATTCCAATTTCATTTAATTTTCTTTTAATATTATCTGCCTGCTCAGGCCTAACTATTGCTGTTATTAATTTCATAATTTTTAAATAATAAATTTAATTTACATAAATATTTTTTAGTAAACAAATGAATTATGAGGATCTGAGTATAATTAATTTAAATCTATACGTATTTTTTTTAATATTAACTCTTATTCTTTAATACGATCTGATTAATGAATTAAAAAATAAATATAAGCGCCAGTACAACAGATAAGAAATATTAAAAATGCTCCTTGAAAAGCAAGGATTTCATTGTGTCCAAATAATTTAATAATATCTACAATAATTCCAATTCCCCATTGTACAATAAAAACACCAAAGAATATTACTAAGTTATAAAAAGATAAAGCTCTGCCAGCAATGTTACTTGGAAAAGCCAAACCAATCGCTGGATGAGTTAATGAAATAAAAACGCTGCACACACAAAATAAAGCCCAATGTAAAGCTCCAGCATTTGATCCTGAATAGATAGTTAATAAAAGAATAACCAAACTAGAGGGCATGCCTAGAATGATAATTTTATCAGCAGATATTCCTTTTTTTAAAATATAAGGATTAATAAGTCCCCATAACCAAAATGTGATTAACATAGAAAAATTAAGCCAGAATAAACCAGTTGCAGATTGAAGAGCGCTATAACCACTCACTTTAATCATCCAAGGTCCAGCCCATAATGTTTGAATGGCCATTAGTCCACCGTAATTAAAAAAACCAAGCGGAACTAAACTTCGAAAATATGGATTTTTCCAAATCTCTAAATAACCAGAAAAAAATCCAACTTTAGAATTAGAATTTTCAATTATTTCAACCTCTTTATCGCTCCAACCAGGAGAAAAGAATGCAATAATTACAAAGGAGATAATTAATAATATCGCAAGAATAACAAACATATAGCGCCAACCAATTACAGGAAGCAACCACTGAACCGGCAATGTTGAAGCAAGCATTCCAAGCGCACCAGTCATCAACATCCATGCATTTGCTCTTTGCTGCATATTAGCAGCAAACCATCTTCTGTAACCTGTAAGAGGAGCCATTAGGCAAGCGCTAACACCGATCCCAATAAAGATTCGCGAAAGTAATAATGAAATAAAATTATTTGATATTGAAAATACTAAGCAACTGACAACACCTATACATAAAAGATAAAGAATAACTTTTTTTGGTCCGTGTTTATCAAGCCAATAACCGTTAAGTAATTGCATAATCGAAAAACCTAAAAAATAGCCACCTGCTAAAAGGCCAAGATCTCGCGCCTCCAATTGAAACTCAACAGACAAAGTTGGTGACAATGTTGCTGTTATTGCACGTATAAGAGTTGAGATAAAATAGGCTGAAGCAAAAACAAAAAAAACTATAGCTGCATTTTTACGCGTTAATAAATTTTCGTTTGTATTCAATTTAAAAAATCCTAAAAATATATTATTTTACATATAGCATAATTCGCATTATTTCAGATTTAATTTTTTATAGAAATCTAAGGTTTCCGGGTTAGCTATTGCTTCAAGGTTATTAATTGTCTCCCCATTAATTATTTTTTTAACTGCAATTTCAACTATTTTACCACTTTTGGTTTTTGGAATTTCAGGACAAGCAATAATTAGAGAAGGAATATGTTTTGGACTACAATTTTTTCTAATATTATTTTTAATCCTGTTTATTAGATCGTTATCAAGATTTATTTGTGCCTTAAGTTTTACAAATAAAACAATGCGAACATCATCCTGATAATCTTGACCAATCACCAATGCTTCTAAAATTTCATCAAAAGTTTCTACTTGCCTATAAATTTCAGAGGTTCCAATTCTAACACCACCAGGCTTTAGTGTTGTATCGGATCTTCCATAGATAATGTAACCATTATTTTTAGTCTTTTGAATATAGTCACCATGAGCCCAAATATTTGGAAATTTATTAAAATAAGCATTAAAAATTTTAGTTTCATCAGAGTCATTCCAAAATTTAACAGGCATAGATGGAAATGGTTTTTTAATAACTAGCTCACCTTTTTCATCACCAACAATAGTCTCGCCTTGTTCATTAAACACATCAACATCAAGACCAAGACTTGGACTTTGTATTTCACCAGCGTAAATATTTGAAAAAATATTACAAATATTAATAACTCCCACCACATCAGTTCCTCCAGAAATTGATCCTAAATGAACATCTTTTTTAATATGTTCATAAACGTAAATAAAACTTTCTTTTACTAAAGGAGAACCTGTTGAAGTAATAGTTCGAAGTTTATCCAATTTATATTTGTGTGCAGAGAATTTTTCTTTCTTGAGATAATCAATGTATTTTGCGGAGACACCAAACAAAGTGAATTGATGTTGCTCGCAATATCTAATTAAACAATCTATGTCTTTATAAAAGGGTGATCCATCATATAAATAAATAGTTGCTTCGCAAGAAAGTCCAGCAACCAACCAGTTCCACATCATCCACCCAGTTGAGGTAAAATAAAATAAACGATCATTTTTTTTTACGTCACAATGCAGTATTAGCTCTTTTTTTTGTTCAATGAGAGCATTGCCAGCACCATGAACAATACATTTAGGAAAGCCTGTAGTACCGCTAGAGTAAAGAATATAAACAGGATGATTAAATTCAAATTTTTCAAATGTTTCATCCATTTTACTATCTTCAATAATTTTTTCATAAGAAAGATAATTGTGACTGACTCTTTTCTCTCCGTATGGGAATACAATAACGTTTTTAATAGTTGGAATTTTTTTTAATATTTCTGGAACACGATCTAATATATTAAATTTTTTACCGTTATAAAAATAATGATCAGCAACAATTAAAACTTGTGGCCCGATTTGAAAAAAACGATCTACAACACCTTGAATTCCAAAGTCAGGAGAGCAAGAAGACCAGATTTGCCCATTTTTTGCACAAGCCAAAAAAGATACAATCGTTTCTATATTATTAGGAACGTAAGCTGCAACACAATCACCTTTTTTTAAATTTAAGGTTTTGTAAAATGCAGAAAATTTACAAACATTTTCATATAATGTTATCCAGTTTATTTTTTTTTCAAACCCATTTTCAGATCTAAAATGAATAGCTGTGGTATTATCTTTTTTTGATAGAAGATTTTCAGTAAAATTTAATTTTGCATCAGGAAAAAACTTTGTTCTGTAAAAAATAGCATTTGATTCAATGACTCTTGACCCTTTTTCGCCTTTTATTTTAAGCAAATCCCAACAAGTTGACCAAAATTTTTCAGGATACTCGACGGACCATTTCCATAATTTCTGATAATTTTGATTAATTTGTACAATGTTACTACGTTCTAAAACCTCGCAAAATTTGAATAGTTCAGATTTTTTTATTTTGTCTTTACTTGGAGACCACAACAAATCATTCATTTTTAGAAATGCAATGAAATGTCTTCATGATTTGAGTCGCATTTAGCAATATATAATGCTTGTTTGTTTGGTAATTTATCTTGCTGTCTAATGCCAATAGTATCTCTAACGGCATCATCATATTTTTCTAATTGAGGGAGTAAATTTTTTGAAGCTTTATCTCTCCAATTTAATTCTTTGTTGTATAAACTTGTGATTTCAGAAAGCTTTTGATTTATTGCTTCACGATCAACACCTCCTTTTTGGATATTGCTAATAACGCCATACATAATATCTTTAATTTCATTCGTACCTGAAACTTTATCTAATTTCTCCATTATTTCGTTTAATGATTTAGAACCCTTTTCTAATGCATTGGTCCTTATATCGTTTGAACTTTGTTTAAGGTTCTCTTGTAAATTTTTTAGTTTTTCAAAATCTTGTAAATCTTTTTTAATTTGTGTTGAACAATATTTAGAACGAACCATTATAGCATAATATGCATTAAGTGCTTTTCTATAATCATTATAAAGTTCTTTATATTTTTTATTTTTTGTCTCAAATTCCATAGGTATTGATTTTTGTAGTTTTACTATCTCAATATTTAATTCTTTAATTTTAGCATTTAATTTCGCTAGTTTCTTTTCATCTCTGGATTGTTTAAGATCTTTTTCTATTTCACTAATTTTTTTATTATGGTCTAGTATTTTTGCTTGATTTTTTCTACTAAAAGTATGCAGATCATAATAATCTTTAGAATAAGCATCTAAAATTTTCTTTTTCTCTTGAGCGTTTCTAACTAAATCAAATGCTGTTAAAGATTTTGTAAAATGATCATTTAACATTTCTTTTTTATTTAGAGGCAGTAAATCAAGATTTATTTTTTTAGCATCGTTAATTGCAACTTTTATTTTTGAACCATCTTTGTCATAAATATTAAATGTATATTCTAACAAACAACGTTCTAATCTAGGATTTGTTGGCGGCGGCGAAAGTTCTGAAGTTAAATAACTGCGATTTGGAATATAATTAGAGAGCGCCGGCCAATAACATACAATTACAAGTCCTATTAATTGTAAAATAATAAACGGAACAGCGCCTCTCCATATATCTAATGTTGTAATAGAAGGCGGAGCAACTCCTCTTAAATAAAATAGTGAAAAACCAAATGGTGGAGTTAAAAATGAAGTTTGCATGTTTACTCCAATCATCACCCCAAACCAAAGAGCGCTTATGTTTGCTCCAGGATTAGCGAGTAATATAGGAGCGATAATTGGCACAACTATTACTGCAATTTCAATATAATCAATAAAGAAACCCAAGATAAATATTATAAACATCACAACCCAAAACTGAGTCCAAAAACCTCCAGGTAAGTCTTTTAAAAAATTACTGATAGCTTCGTCTCCACCAAAACCTCTAAATGCCGCTGTTAACATTGCAGCACCAATTAAAATAATAAAAACCATTGTAGTTGTTAAGGCGGTCTCAGTTGTTACGTACTTTAAAACATCTTCAGTTTTATAAACTCTCCAAAAGCTCCATATAAGAGAGATCAAAAGAGCGATTACAAATATCGAACTAATTATAATTCCAACTAACTGGTAATTATTTGCAATATTTTTAATATTTAAATTTAAATTAAAATGCATAATCAATATGACAATGCTCGAAATAGAAGCAATAATAGTTGGAGTATAAGTATGTTTTTTATTTGGATATAATTTGTAGCCAGCCATAACTGTTGATCCGATAGCACCAATAGCTCCAGCTTGATTAACGGTAGCAACCCCAAACAAAATTGATCCTAATACCACAAAAATTAATAAAACAGGAGGAAGCAAAGTTGAAGAAACTCGTAACCAGAATTCTTTATCAAATCCTTTTTTATTTGGAATTGCAGGAGCAGAATTAGGAATAAGTAGGGCGTGAATTAATACATAAGCTGCGTACAAAGTAACTAATAACAAACCAGGTATAATTGCACCAAGAAACATTTCTCCAGCGCTAGTAGAGCCAACACTTAAAAATCCTGGCATTAAAGTTTCACCAGTAAAGCCTTGGTATAAAGTTTTTCTAATATTATCTGCAATATCAGAAGCATTAGATAATTGATCGGCCACAATAATTAAAACTACTGATGGAGGAATAATCTGACCTAAGGTTCCAGAGGCTGTGATAATTCCTGTGGCTAAAGTTTTTTTATACTTCGCTTTTAGCATAGACGGCAAAGAAATAAGACCCATAGCAATTACTGTTGCGCCTACAATTCCTGTTGTTGCGGCAAGCAATCCACCAACAAGAACTACAGAAATTCCAAGTCCTCCAGGGATACTTCCAAATAATTGTCCCATTGTATTAAGAAGATCTTCAGCAATTCTTGAACGCTGAAGAACAAGTCCCATGTAAATAAATAATGGTATTGCAATTAATGTATCTCGATTTGTTTCCCAATAAGCTCCCCTAAAGTTTGTAATTCCAACATTTATCCACTGAGTAGGACCTTCATTTGCAAAATAAGCATGAGTATTTCCTTCAAACACAAAACCAAGCAAAGCCGCTAAGGCGATTGCCAAAACTCCAGCTCCAGGCAGAGCAAAGCCTACTGGAAATCCAGTACCAAGGGCAGCCATCATTATTAAAATTAAAATGAATATAAAAAGAACTTCCATTTTTATTATTTAATTTTTTTTACAAATTTTATTAGCATTAAACAGTACATAACTTACAAATTGTATAACCATAGTTATTGCAAATATTCCTAAGAATCCGGCCATCATATATTTTAAATAAAGACCAGAGGTGCCTTGGTGTGTAATTTCAAAATTAACAATAGGTGAGTTAATAGTACTTGATCTTCCTTCCATTCCATAAATCATTACTAGCCCACAAAGAGGAATGCCAAAAAAGACCGATCCAATAATATTCAACAAAGCTTGGGTTTTTTCTTTTGCTTTTGCATACAAAATATCTACTCGAACATGACCTTCTTTAACAAGAGTATGAGCACTTCCTAGTAAAAATAATGCAGCATACCAATAACGAACCAAATCACCCATAAAGGTTTGTTCGTAGGAATACACAAATCGTGAGATTACAATTAATCCTTCAGCAATAACCACAAGCATAGCTAGCCAAACAAATCCTATTTTTTTATTATAAAAAGCAATAATAAAACTTAGAATTGCAAGGGGAGCATGAACAAATTTAATTCTACTTTGAGGACTGGATAAAAAGAAATGCAAACCTTTACTTACATAAATTTCTAAAATTTTTTCACTAACTAAAAAAGAAATTATAAAATCTGCAATACCAACAATTAATGCCGTCCAGAAAACTCCGTGCACAATATAAGCAGATAGAGCAGTTAATGTTTCAGAGTCCTGAAGTAAGGATCTTTTGTTATAGATATAAACAATGGCAATAGCAGATTATAAATTCTGATAAATAAATAAATAATTGAATATAAGATGCCTATAAATTTTTTATAGAATTAGGATCTATTTTTATGAAAAGCTTATCTGTTCCTGGCCAGCCCACATAATAGGTCAGAATATTGTTAATTAAAAATGCAAAAGTTAATGAAGTAACAATATAAGCAAACAATCTTACAATTTTCGGTGCAGTAATCATAGAAAGTTACTTTTATAGCGGGGTTCATGAAAACCCCGCTAATAATAGAATATTTTATTAAATTCCTAAAACTCTATTTCTTTGCGCGACATATGCTTGATCGGCAATTTTATTCCAAGCACCAAGCTCAGCTCTCGCCTTATGGAAACTTTGCACAACTCTTTTTGCTATATCGCTGCTTGCTTCGTTTTCAGCATCAACTTCTTTTGCTGCTTTTCCAAAAGCATCATAGATTCTATCGCTAACTCTTCGCAATTGAACACCATGATTATTTACAAGACGTTTTAAAGCTTCACCATTTTTAGCATTAAACTCAGACATCATTATTTCATTTTCAGCAGTAGCAGCTGTTTCAATTAATAACTGATCAAGTTTAGATAAACTTGTTAACCAAGATTTATTAACACCAATAGAAAGCATTGAGCCTGGCTCATGTACACCTGGGTAATAATAAAATTTTGCAGCTTCATAGAATTTTAAAGCTTCATCATTCCAAGGACCAACCCATTCTGTAGCATCAATTGCACCAGACATTAATTGTTCATAAATTTGTCCACCCGGAACGTTAACTACCGAAACTCCAAGTTTCGACATCATTTGCCCCCCAACACCAGGAATACGCATTTTCAAACCTTTTAAATCTTCTGGAGTATTGATCTCTTTTCTAAACCATCCTTGCATTTGCACACCTGTGTTGCCACACATAAATGGTTTAATATTAAATTTTCCAGATAACTCGTCCCATAATTGCTGTCCACCAGCAAAACGCATCCATGAATTAAACTCAGTGTAGGTTAGGCCCATTGGAACTGAACAGAAATAACCAAATGATTTTTCTTTCCCTGTCCAATAATATTCAGCGCCATGATAAATTTGAGCATCACCTTTTCCAACGATATCAAATACGTCAAAAGCCCCAACTCTTTCACCTGCTGAATAGTAATTAATTTTTATTCTACCATCAGTTATTGCTTCAACTCTTTGTGCAAATCTTCTAGCACCAGTGTCAAGACCTGGTAGATTTTTTGGCCACGTTGCAACCATCACCGCTTCAACCTTAGACTGAGCGATTGCTGGTGCAGCTAACGTTGATGCTGCCATTGCAAGCCCTGTTGTTGCAACAGCGCCTTTTATGAATTTTCTTCTTGAAGATGTTTTTGTTTTATTCAAATTTTTTTTATTATCATCTAACATTTAATAATCCCCCCATTTCGTTGTTAAGATTTTTTAATTAAATCACAGTAAATAAGAAGGTACAATTAATGATTAGTTTAATAAATTTGATATTTTATCCAGTATAATATTAAATAATACAAGCTTAGATTGAATTTAATTTTTAAATGAATTTAGAAAAAACAATTTTAGTAACCGGATCAACAAGTGGCATTGGACTTGCTATCACTGAAAAATTTTACAGTGAGTATTACAATGTTGTAATTGTAGGAAAGGTAAAATCATCCATTATAAAAAAATTAAAAAATCAATTTGATAATGATCGTTTATTAATTTTCAATTTAGATCTTACAAAAGTTAATAATGTTAAAAAACTTGTCTTATCAGTTAATAAAAAATTTAAAAAAATCGATGTACTTGTAAATTGTGCAGGTATGCAAGTGGTGTCACCTTTAGACAAGTATCCAGAGAAAACCTGGAGAAAGTTGATGGATATTAATCTTAACGCGGCATTTTATATGACAAAATATACTCTACCTATAATGCGCAAGAATAAATGGGGAAGAATTATTAATATTGCATCAACTCACGGTTTGATAGCCTCAATTAATAAGTCTGCTTATACCGCTTCGAAACATGGCATCGTAGGTCTTACAAAAGTAACTGCACTAGAAACGGCGAAGGAAAAAATTACTTGTAATTCTATTTGTCCTGGATTTGTACTGACTGAATTTATTCAAGATCAAATTGATGTAATTGCAAAAAAATTTAAATTATCAGATGCTAAAGCCCAAATTAAACTCCTTCAAGATAAACAGCCATCATTAAGATTTGTACAAAAGTCTCACATTGCTGATTTAATTTATTTTTTATGTTCGGATAGTGCTTCTGAAATTACTGGTGCAAATATTCCAATCGATGGTGGCTGGACTTCTCAATAATAATTATTCTAATCCTAATTCTTTATTTAAAATTTTAGTTCCATCAGCAAGAGCTTTCATTTTTGCATTTGCAACTTGTTTAGAAAAAGTAACTAAACCACAATTTGTACATCCTAAAATATTTCTAGGTTCAGCATATTTAGTAGCCTCTCTTAAAATATTGGCAACTTGTTCAGGTGTTTCAATTTTTTTTGTACCTACATCAATTGCGCCAACTAAAATTTTTTTTCCTTTTAATAAAGAAATTAAGTCCATAGGGACTTTTGAGTTTTGACATTCTAGGCTTATCTGATCAATTCTACTTTTAGCAAGCAATGGAAATACATGCTCATATTGTCTCCATTCATTACCAAGACTATTTTTCCATTTAATATTTGCTTCAATTCCGTAGCCGTAACAAATATGAACAATGGTTTTTGCTTTTAAGTTACTTGCTGCTTTTTCTAAAATTTTTATACCCCAATCCTTAACCTCATCAAAAAAAACATTAAAGGCAGGCTCGTCAAATTGAATATAATCAACACCTGCATCCGCAAGTTCTTTAGCCTCTTTATTTAAAGCTATAGCAAATTTTTCAGCAAGTTTTTCTCGATTTTTGTAATAGTCATCATACAAAGTATCCACCATTGTCATCGGACCCGGAAGAGTGAATTTAATTGGCAGATTTGTAAGTGATCTTAAATATTTAGCGTCTTCTAAAAAAACAGACTTTTCTCTTTTTATTTCGTTTATAACAACAGGTACGCTAGCATCGTAACGATTTCTAATCCTTACAACTTTCTTATTTTTAAAATCAACACCATTTAAGTGTTCAATAAACGTTGTAACAAAGTGTTGTCTTGTTTGCTCACCATCACCAATAATAGATAAACCAGAATTTATTTGATCATTAACAGCAATTTTTATTGCATCTCTTTTCCCTTTTTTTAATTCTTCTCCTTGCAATAACCAGGGTGACCAAAGTTTTTTAGGCTCTGCAAGCCAATTTGGTTTGGGAAGACTCCCAGAAATAGTTGTTAAGATTTTATTATCCATTTTTATACTATTATACATCCATTAATATATTGTGCTGTTTAGAATTAAATAAAAAACTAATAAAAAATGTAGTATTACTTATAATTTTAAATGGTAGATTTAATTGATATGTTTTTAGGAATTCCTATAGAGTTTTATTTTTTCGCTCTTATTTTATTATTTGTAGCGTTATTTCATAATCATGTTTTAAAGACTGCCCTTATTGGTCTTGCTATTGTGAGCTTGTATAAAATTGGGTTTGCAGGATTTAAAACAGGCCCTGGCATTAATGGTTTTGCAGGCCATTTAATACATGAATGGGTTATTATAACTAATCTTTTACTTTTACTTGTTGGATTTGCATTGCTTTCTAATCATTTTGAAAAAAGCAATGTAACAGAAGCCGTTTCAACAATATTGCCAAAAGGATGGCAAGGAGCATTTGCGTTACTAGCAATTATTTTTGTTCTATCTTCATTTTTAGATAACATCGCAGCAGCCATCATTGGTGCAACGATTGCATCAAAACTTTTTCAAAAAAAAGTACACATTGGTTATCTCGCAGCAATTGTTGCGGCGTCTAATGCTGGAGGATCAGGAAGTGTTGTTGGCGATACCACAACCACTATGATGTGGTTGGCTGGCGTTCCTCCAATTGAAGTGTTTCATGCATATATCGCAGCAATAGTTGCTTTATTTGTTTCTGGTTATTTTGCAGCAAAACAACAGCATGCATACCAACCATTAATTGTTAGTTCTAAATCAGAACATAATCTTGATTGGTCGAGAATTGTTATTGTGTTTGTAATTTTAGCTTCTGCTATTGCTACTAATATTTTAGTTAATTTAAAATTAAATCACCTTAGCTGATTACTTTCCTTTTATTGGAGCGTCTGTTTGGGTTGCATTGTTTGTTATGGTTCCGCTTCGTGCTCCTGATTGGTCAGTAGTTCCTGGAGCATTTAAAGGTAGTATATTTTTGCTTTCATTAGTTCTAACAGCTTCAATGATGCCAGTTGAAAAACTTCCACTTGCTTCATGGATTTCAACATTTGGACTTGGATTTTTATCATCCGTTTTTGACAATATTCCATTAACTGCACTTGCAATTAAACAAGACAATTATGACTGGGGAGTGCTTGCTTACGCAGTTGGATACGGTGGATCTATGATTTGGTTTGGATCCTCAGCAGGGGTTGCGGTTTCGAATTTATTTCCTGAAGCAAAATCTGTAGGTCGCTGGGTAAAAGAAGGATGGCACGTAACAGTTGCTTATATTCTTGGATTTATAGCTATTATGTTAATTTGGGGATGGCATCCGACTTCAATTCCTAATTAAATTAAAGAAATAAAGTAATAATTTTTCGTAAACTTATTATTATAATAAGACATCCAACAACTGTTAAAATCATTTTAACGCTCATTCTTGAGGTAGCTTTTGCAGCATAAGGAGCTATTAAAAAACCACCAATTATAAGCCCAGCTAACGCTTCCCAATCTGTAATTTTAACTAAAAATACAAAAGTAGTTGCTGATGCTAAATTAATAAAAAACTCAGAAGCATTAACAGTTCCAATAACTTTTTTTGGCAACATTTTTCCACCCAACAAACTTGTTGTAACAACTGGACCCCAGCCACCACCTCCAGCACCATCCACAAATCCACCGGTTACCGCAAGAGGTATAACAACTGAATTTTTTTGTTTGAATTGTAATTTTATTTTTGAATAGGCTTTTGCAATTAGAAATATTCCCATGAAGAATAAATAAATAGAAATTACGATTGATAAATAAGGAATTTTAACTTTAGTTATTACTAAAGCTCCAAGAATAGCACCGATGATTCCAGGTATCAGAAGTTTTTTAAATAATTTTGTATCAACATTTCCAATTTTCCAGTGATTTAATCCTGACGATCCTGAGACAAAAATTTCAGCTATATGAATGTAAGCAACCGCTTTAACAGGAGAGATTCCGTAGCCTAATAAAAAAGCAGTACCTGTCACACCATAAGCCATTCCTAAGCTACCATCGATTAATGCAGCGATCGATCCAAATAATAAAGCCCAGAAAAATAAATCACTGTTAAAAGGAGTGGGGTCTATTCCTCGATAATAGGTTAGCATTGCTATCGCTGAGATAACCAATAAACCAAATAAAATTTTAAATACTTTATTACTCATTATATAAATTTATTATTTTTCAAATAATGTTATTAGTTAATAACAATGTTTCAAGTATTAGATAAATTTAAACAACCAATATTTGTACTTAATTGCAGGTTCTATTCTACTTGCCCTTGCATTTGGGATTAGACATTCCTTTGGAATATTTTTAATTCCTATTAGCGAAAAAAATATATGGGGCAGAGAAGTGTTTGCAATGGGTCTTGCTTTTCAAAATTTAATGTGGGGAATTTGGCAACCTTTTACCGGTAGAATTTCTGACAAGATAGGCTCTGGTGTTGTCGTATTTGTCGGCAGCATTCTTTATTCATTAGGTTTGTTTTTAATGGGATCTCTTTCAACCAAAACAGGATTTATTATTGCATCAGGAATTTTAGGAATTGGAATATCAGGAGTTACATTTCCAATTTTTGGAGCAATTAGCAGGTCTGTAACGCCTGAAAAAAGAAGTATTTCAATTGGAATTGCAATGTCCTCCGCATCCCTTGGACAATTTATTATGTTGCCCGCATCTTTAGTGTTATTACAAAACTTTGGTCCAACTTTAGCCTTTAGTATTTTATCTGTTCTCACACTAGTAATGTTAGTCCTCGCCGTTCCTATGTTTGAAAAGCCAATTAAACAAACAGTTGCTCAAGATTTGTCATTAAGAGAAATATTAACAGAAGCTTTTAACCATAAAGGATTTTGGCTGTTATGCATTGGATTCTTTGTATGTGGCTTTCATATTCTTTTTATTATGACTCATGCGCCGGCATTCTTAATTGATAGAGGTCTATCACCGCAAATAGGGACTATTGTATTAGCTTTAATAGGACTATTTAATATTTTTGGAACTTATTACGCAGGATTTTTAGGGGGTAAGATTAGAAAACCTTTACTCTTAAGTTCTATTTATGCATCACGTGCAGTGATTATTTTAATTTTTATTTTATTTCCTGTTACAAATTTAACAGCCTATATATTTGCTGCTTTAATGGGAGTGCTTTGGCTTTCAACAATTCCACTAACTCAAGGGACAATCACAACAGTTTTTGGTGTTAAAAATATGAGCATGCTCTATGGAATTGCTTTTTTATTTCATCAAGTTGGAGCTTTTTTAGGAGGTTGGTTAGGGGGGCAAAGTTTATGATGTGACAGGCTCTTATGATATTGTTTGGTATATTTCAATTGCACTTGGAGTACTTGGGGCAATTATTAATTATCCAATTGAAGAAAAAGCAATAACTAAGCTAGAAATAAAAGCAGTATGAAAAAATCAATAATTTTTTTATGGGTAGGTTTTGCCTCATTTCTTTTGGCAGTTGCTTATTCTTATCAAACTAAAGGCATGGAGCTTTATTTCTTAATTTCTAAACTTTGTTCTTAATTATTTTTTATTATTTTCTACCCAAGTTAAAAATATAAAGAATAAAATAGTTCCAATCATACCAACGACGAAAAGTATAAGACCTGTAATTAAACTCATAAATTGTTTATTTTTGTTTTGGGTTAAATATTTCTATAATGTCCGAATAATATATTTTTAAATATTCAACAAACTCCTCTAAAAGACCAAAGAAATCAGCAAACTCAGGATTTTTATTAAGTATATGTTCTCTATAAAAAAAGCCGACAGCTATACCGATTATGGAAATAATCAGAATAGTTAAAAAGATTTTGCTATAATTTATCTTACTTTTATCTTCATATTTAATTGGAATATAGTTTTTTCTAGGCTTTTCTTTTTTTGGTTTTTGATTTTTAGCTTCTTCTTTTTTTTTCTCTTCCTCTTTAATATGATTGTCTTTTAAAACTTTAAATTCTTCAGAACTTGCTGGTTCTTGAAACCATTTTTCATCGCAAACTCCACACTGAACCACTCGACCATTAATACCAATTTCCGCAGCTTTAACTGCAAATTTATATTTTTTACAAGCGCACTCAATAATCATTTAAAAATAATACGATTTAATATTAAAATATCTTTAGCATTATTTACCACTAATAAATCATATTTTTTTTTGATTTCATTTTCTTTTTTTGATTCCATATTATTTATTAATTTTTTTGGACTTTCATTTTTTGTAGAAACTTCATTTATAATTCTTTTTGCTGATTCTTGAATAGGTTTAACTTTTAAAATATTATCTACAGCATTTAAGATATCTTTTACTGGAATCTCGTTTGCAATTTTTTTCTTTGATTCTTGAGCAGATTTAACTTTTAGAATATCATCTACTGCATTTAAGATGTCTTTTACTGAGTAATCTTGCTTCATAAATATACTGTAATTTAATCTTATTAATCTTCAAGTTTCTTTTATTTAATTGTTATTATTGAACTTATTCTAAACTGACTTTTATTTAGATTTTTTATGCTTATGAATACTCTTGCTCATAATGAAGTCCATTAAAGCAAGCAAAACTCCACTGATAACAAATGAAAGATGAACTACGACATATAAAATAATTTTATCTTTATCGTAATTATTTATATTCATAAATACTTTAAGAAGATGAATTCCTGATATTGCAACAATGGAAGAAATTAATTTAATTTTAAGATCTGTAAAATCAACATGTCCCATCCAGTCAGGCTTGTCTTCATGATTTTTAACATCAATTTTAGATACAAAGTTTTCATAACCTGAAAAAATAACAATAATTAAAAGATTTCCAGCTAATGAAATATCAACAAGACTTAAAATAAAAAGCAATACACCAGCAATATCTGTTGAATGTACAATTTTTATAAAATCAATAATTTCGTGAACAAATTCATATAACAAAACAAGAAGACTAAGAGATAATCCTAGATAAAAAGGGGCAAGTATCCAACGAGATGCAAAAATTGTTTTTTCTAATAAACTTTCAATTTTTTTCATAAAACAATTTTATTATCATATTTTATTAAATTTTATTCAAAAATTATAGTTATATTAAAGCTTGCCAAATTATTTTATTGCCTGTTTAATCAGCTTTTTTAATTATGCCATCAGTTATTTTAAAAGATACAAAATTACAGGGTAATATTATCGATAAAGATAGCATTACTATTGATGGAATAATTTTAGGGGATATTAAAGCAGAAGAAGTTATTATTAATTAGAACGGAATCATTGCAGGCAATCTAACAGCAGATAATAATATTGAAGTGGGTGGGCAAGTAACAGTAGACCTCTCTTCAGATAGAATTCATTTAAATAATTCGGCTAAAGTTAAAGGTAAATTATCTCATAAAAATCTAGTCGTTGATGAGGGTGCACAATTAGAAATTGAATCTTCAACAAGAAAAAAAATAACAAATAATAACAAAGATTAAGAATGTTTTTTAAATTAGATAAAAAAAATCAAGATCAAGTTCGTGGTTTTTCACATTTAGGTGAAAATTTTCGTTTTGATGGAGAAATAGACTGTAAAGGAGAAATTGAGATTGCTGGAAAAATTAAAGGTAATGTTAAAGCAAAAAAATTGAGAATATTAGAAACCGGAATCGTCAAAGGCACAGTCCAAGCAGAGGATGTCGAGGTTCTGGGTCACATGATGGGCAATATTGATTCTAAAAATATTTATATTGGAGATAAAGGAGTTGTTAGAGGGAACCTTCATTTTGAAAATAACTTAACTGTTTTAGAAGGGGCTGATATTTCTGGTCATGTACAAAAAAATAAAAAAGATAAAGTTAAAAGATCAGACACTGATAAAGTTAAGTATCTAGAGCATAATAAAATAGCTTCTTAATCGATTTTGGTGATACAAAGACTAAATTACTCTATCAATTTAGCTTTAAATAAAATTGATAACTGATAAAGGTTACGTTTTATTATTAAATAATTTTATTAGATTTTTACTTACAACTTTCCCCAAATTTAAATGATTAACTTTGAAGGCTTTAGCCTTTCACAAAATTTAAAAAATTCATTAGCGCGAATGAATTTTACAGCTCCAACTCCTATTCAAGTAAGTTCCATACCGCTTGCCCTAGAAGGTCGTGATATTTTAGGTTCCGCACAAACAGGAACGGGAAAAACCGCAGCCTTTAGTATTCCATTAGTTGAATTATTAAGCAGATCAAAGCATGGCTCAGCTTTAGTTTTAACCCCAACACGTGAACTTGCAAATCAAGTTATCGCAGTAATTATTCAACTTCTTGGTAAAAATAATCCAATCAAAGCTGCATGCTTAATAGGCGGAGAGTCAATGCATAAACAGTTAGGTCAACTTAAATCACGTCCAAGAATTATTGTTGGAACTCCAGGCAGAATTAATGATCATTTAGATAGAAAATCCTTAAAATTATCAGATACAGGTTTTTTAGTTTTAGATGAAACAGATCGTATGCTTGATATGGGCTTTGGAATTCAAATTGACAGAATATTAAAACATCTACCAGTTAAAAAAACAAACACTAATGTTTTCAGCAACTCTACCAGAGGAGATTGTTAGAATGTCGTCTAAATATTTAAAAAATCCTGAAAGAGTCTCTATAGGGGCAACAAATGTGCCATCCATAAAAATTAAACAAGAAGTTATTCATATAAAACAAGAGCAAAAATATCAGGAGTTAATTAAGCAATTACAAGAAAGAACTGGCTCAATTTTAGTATTTGTTAAAACAAAACATAATTCAAAAAATTTAGCAGCTAAACTTATGTAAGGAAAAATTCAAAGCGGATGCTTTGCATGGAAATCTAAGACAAAGCAAAAGAACTACTGTGATGAGCGCTTTTAGAAATAAGAAATTTACTATACTTGTAGCAACAGATATTGCAGCAAGAGGTCTCGATGTTCCTCATATTGAGCATGTTATTAATTATGATCTTCCCACAAGTCGCTGAAGATTATATTCATCGCATGCAGGAAGAACTGCTAGAGCAGGAGCAGAGGGTTCTTCTTTATCTTTTATTACTAGTAATGATAGAGAAAAATGGAATGCCATTGAGAGATTGTTAGATCCGACTAAAAAGAAAGAAAATTTTTCTAAAAGTAGAAGATGAAGTGGTGGACTTCCAAAGAGATTATAAAAATAAAAGAAGAGGTGGCGGAAGAGATAGAAATAGAGGAGGTGGAGGAGGCAACAGACCAAGCTTTGGTGGCAACAGATCAGCACAAGAGTTTAGAGGAAATAAGCCAGCAGAACGATCTCGAGACAATAAACCTACGGACAGACATCGAGATAATAAACCTACAGATAGATTTAGAGGAAATAAACATTCAGAAGGTTTCAAGGCTAAAAATATTGAAGGTTTTAAAGAACATAAACCAAGAGAAGGCGGCGAAAAAGACTATAGAAGAAAAAATGACAGAGAAAAGCCAAAATTTTTTAGTAAAAAATCTAATGAGTTCAAAGATAGAAATTTTAACGCAGGTAATAGAAAAAAATATAAGAATAAAGAATCTTTTAATTAAAAAAGTATTTTAAATGTCTTTTTTAAGAAAGAAAATTAAATTTTATTATTTTATATTTCTTACCTCGCTCTTTATCACCTTTGTATACAATCTAAAGTTTCTAAAAATTCTTTATGGAAATATTGGATTTTCAAGTTTTGCATCCATTTATTTCTTTTTTGCAATTATTATTGCAATAATTTCTGCAATTTCAATTTTATTACTAATTTTTGGACAAAAGTATGCTCTTAAACCATTAGCAATTTTTCTAATTATCCTTTCATCAATTTTAAGTTTTTATAACCATCAATTCGGAGTCACAGTTGATGAGCAGATGATCATTAATACTCTTCAAACGGATGTTAAAGAGGCTATGGATTTAATATCCCTTGGTTTTTTTATTCATATTTTTTTTCTTGGTATTATTCCAAGTGCCATTGTTTATCTAATTGAGATTGAATATGGATCTTTTAAAAAAGATTTACTTATAAGATTATCATCTATTGCAACTGCCTTTTTAATTATTGCAGTTATAACTTTTGCTAACTTTAAACAGGTTAGTTTTATTACAAGACAAAATAATACACTTAATCAACATATCACCCCTCTATACACTTTAACTTCCACTTACCGATTAGCCAAGTTGTCCTTGGAAGGAGAAAGTAAATTTATAAAATTAGGAGAGGATGCAAAATTAACAAAAACTGGAAAAAAAACTATTGGAATTATGGTTGTTGGAGAGACAGCTAGGGCAGATAGATTTTCATTAAATGGATATCAAAAAGAAACTAACTCTTATTTAAAAAATAAAGGACGTTTTTAGTTTTAAGAACACAATATCTTGTGGTACCGCAACTGCTTTTTCAGTCCCATGCATGTTCTTTTTAAATGGAGAAAAAAATTTTACTCTAAAAAAAGCCAAAAATCAGAGTAATGTTCTTGATGTTTTGTCCTTAGCTGGAGTTAAAACAGTCTGGGTAAATAATAATTCAAGCTGCAAAAATGTTTGCACAAGAATTGAAACGCTTAATATTATTACAAGTTCTGGTGGAGAAGATAAAAATACTATTTTAGATGAAAAGTTATTAGATACTACAAATCAAATTCTAAAAAATAATAAGGGCGATATTTTAATTGTTTTGCATACTATGGGATCACACGGTCCTAGATATTATAAAAGATTTCCTGAAAAATTCGCAAAATTTAAACCATTTTGTAACAACGATACTCCACAAAACTGCAGTAAAGATGAGCTAAATAATGCCTTTGATAATACTATTGTTTATACAGATTACGTACTTTCAAGATTGGTGGATATTTTAAAAGAAAAGAAAGAATATAATGACATTCATGTTTTATGCCTCAGACCATGGAGAGTCATTAGGGGAAAATGGTATTTATTTACATGGTCTTCCAAAAAAAATTGCACCAAAAGAACAAACGAATTTTGCAATGGTTTTGTGGCTTTCAGATCAGATAGTTAAAAGTCAAAATATTAACTTATCCAAGATTAAAAATCTGTTTAATAAAGAATTAAATCATGATTATCTTCCTCATACTTTGCTTAATTTATTTAAAGTTCAAAGTTCTGTTTATAAAAAAGAATTTAGTTTAGTTAATTAATGGAAAAATACATAACTTATATTGGGTTCTTTTCTGGCTTTTGCACAACAATTGCTTTTGTCCCACAGGCTTATAAAGTTTGGAAAACTAAAAGTACCAAAGATATTTCTTTGTGGATGTTTTTAATATTTACAATTGGTGTTGCTAGTTGGTTAGTCTACGGAGTGTTAACTAATAATTTACCTATAATATTTGCAAATATTGTAACTTTATTTTTAGCGTTTTTAATTTTAGTTGCAAAAATTAAATTTAATTAAAGTTTAGGGAAATATCCAGATTTTGAGGACTGTGGGTTAGTCTTCCAATTGAAATTCTATTAACACCCGTCTTTGCATAATCAAGAATATTTTTATCGTTAATATTACCAGAAGCTTCTGTTTCATATTTGTTACCAACCATACTTAATGCTTTTTTAATTTCATCTGGTTTCATATTGTCTAATAATAATCTATTGAAAGTTAAGTGATTGAATAGTTTCTAATTGACTTAGTGTGTCCACTTCTACCGTTATTACCTTTCCGCTTCTGTTTAATCTTAAAGCATTTTGCACAAGATCAAATATATTTTGTGATGCAGAAATATGATTGTCTTTTATAAAAATTTCATCAAATAAATTAAATCTATTATTCGTGCCACCGCCAAGAGTTACAGCGTATTTTTGAATAGCTCTAAGTGTTGGTAGAGTTTTTCTAGTACAACAAATTTTTGTTTTATATTCTTTAACTAGATTAACGTAATAATTAGTTTTAGTTGCTATACCTGATATTAATCCCATAAAATTTATTGCTGTACGCTTCTGATTTTAAAATAGAACCAGTTAATCCTTTAATTTCAGCAATAATATCGCCTTTTTTTATAGATGATCCTTCTTGAAATTTTTTCTTTAATTTTGTTTTTTTATCAATTTGTTTAAAAGCTTCATCTGCAAAATCTAATCCACCAATAATTCCATCTTCATTTGCAATAATTTTTGCAGAAGTAATAGAACTTTTATTTACCAAAAGATCAGTCGTAATATCCTTTTGTGCTTGGTCCTCAAATAAAGAAGCGCCAACAATGCTTTTTATATAGCCGCTAGTAATAAGTTTAGATTTTGACATTCTTTAAGCAACTTTTTCTATATATTCTTTTTTGTTTAAGAATTCTTGCATCTCTTTTAACGTAATTTTTTTTCTAAATAAAAATTTCTCATTTGATTTTGGGTAATCACTTCTAAAATGAGCTCCTCTGCTTTCTTTTCTCATGTAGGCTGAGTAAGTAATTAATCTTGATACTAAAATCATATCTTTAAGTTTTGCTGATAAATCTTTTGCTTCTCTTTCTATTCTATCAATCTCAATAAATGCTTTTTTAAGTTTTTGCTCATTTCGATAAACACCTACTAAATCACTCATAATGTTTCTAAGCTGCCATATATATTTTTTTGCTCTAATTCTTGATGATGTTCTCTCTTTTGGTAAATATTTTTTAAAATTAATATTTTCATCTTTAGTGTTATTCAGTACTTCAGAATTAATAGAAGTTGGCTATTCTTTTTCCAAAAACAAAAGCTTCAAGTAGAGAATTTGAGGCAAGTCTATTTGCTCCATGTGCCCCTGTTGAAGAAACCTCACCACAAGCCCAAAGCCCTTTAATAGATGATTTTCCATTTTCGTCCACAAGAACGCCGCCCATATGATAGTGAGCTACTGGAGTTACAGGTATTTTTTCTTTAGTGAAATCAATATTAGCTTTTTTTAAAAAATTGTAAGCACTTGGAAACATTGTTTCTAATTGTTCGTTTGAAAATTTTCTACAATCCAAGAATGTTGAATGTCCTAGATCTTTTAATCTTTGTAGTTCACGAGCAACGATATCACGGGGAGCAAGATCTCCGCTTGGATGAATTGATTTCATAAATTGACTATCATTTTCATCAACTAACTTTAGCTCCATCTCCTCTAAGAGCTTCAGTTAATAAAGGGGTTGGATCCAATCCAATATCCATCCCTGTTGGATGAAATTGAACAAATTCCATATCAGAAAGAATAGCCCCAGCGCGTGCTGCCATTGCAATACCTTCACCATAAATATCTCTTGGATTTGTAGTATGTTCGTAAATACTGCCAAGACCTCCCGTTGCAAGAACAACATTAGGTGCTTTAAAAAATGTAAAATTATCAACTATGTTCTTTCCAATATGACGACCAATTAAACCAATGACTTTATTATTTTCAGTTATAATTTCATCAACCGTAACATCTTCTAGAATAGTAATATTTTCTAACTTTTGAATATTATTTATTAGCGTTTTTATAATTTCTCTTCCCGAACTATCACCGTTTACTTTCAATACTCTGCGTCTGCGTATGAGCTGCTTCTTGAGACATTAAAAAATTTTTAAGATGATCTTTGTCAAAATTAACTCCTTTTTCTTCTAGAAATTTAATAATAGAAGCAGCTTCATCAGTTATAATTTTAACAATTTTTTCATCACTTAATCCAGAACTTGCTTTAATAGTATCTTCGAAATGAATTTTAGGACTATCATCATTTCCAATAGCCGCAGCAATTCCTCCTTGAGCCCAGGCACTTGAGGATGCCTCACCTAATTTTTTTTTTGAGATTAAAGTAACTTTTCTTGGATATAGAGAAATTGCAGTCATTAGTCCGGAAATTCCAGATCCAATAACAATTACATCCGTTGTATGTAAACTTTCCATTAGGCAAGACTAGATTGACGACCAACTTTAATCATACGCTCAATAGGAAGTCTTGCTTTATCTATAATAGATTTATCGATCAAAACTTCATTCGTTTCATTCATTAAGCAATCATAGATTTTTGGTAATTGTATTTTTTTCATATGAGGACATAAATTACATGGTCTAACAAAATTAGTTTCAGGATTTTCAACCTGAACATTGTCGCTCATTGAACATTCTGTAACTAAAAATACATTCTTAGGTTTGTTATTTTTAACATATTGAATCATTCCAGATGTTGAACCAGTAAAATCAGAAGCTTTAATAACATCAGGAGGACACTCAGGATGAGAAACAATAACTAAATCAGGATAATTCTTTCTAAGTTGATTTAATTCTTCCGCTGTAAACTGTTCATGAACCATGCATGTTCCATGCCAAGGAATAATTTTAACTTTAGTTTGTGAAGCGACATATTTTGCAAGATAGACATCAGGTAAAAATATAACTTCTTTTACTCCCAAAGATTCGACAACTTTTACACCATTAGCTGAAGTGCAGCAGACATCTGTTTCAGCTTTAACCTCAGCAGACGTATTAACATAGGTAACTACTGGTACGCCTGGGTATTTTTTTTTTAATTTTCTAACATCTTCTGCGGTAATAGACTCTGCTAATGAGCATCCTGCATTAATATCTGGAATGAGAACTTTTTTATTAGGAGACATTATTTTTGCAGTCTCAGCCATAAAGTGAACGCCTGCCATAATAATAATATCTGCTTTAGTTTTTTCAGCTTCTATTGCTAAAGTTAAAGAGTCACCAATAATATCAGCAACTCCGTAATAGATTTCTGGCGTCTGATAATTATGTGCTAAAATAACAGCGTTCTTATTTTTTTTAAGTTCATTAATTTTATAAATATAAGGAGCGTGCAGGGGCCATTCCACTTCTGGCACTACTGACTTTATTTTTTGATAAATACCTGCGGTATTTTTTTCAATTTCTTTAGTAAACTCTAGTTGAATGCTCATAAATTCATATAATTGATTAATGATAATTGACTAATTTATTATAGTAAATTTAATATTTAAATTGGTTAAAACAGCGCTATTTGCTTAGATAAGCATCCAGTCTGGGATATTAATTTTTATAGACGCTGTTTCTGTTTTTAATTCTCGACCAATAATCAAATTTTTACTGTCTTTATTAATTTTTATTAATCCAAAAGGAAATAAATCGTTTATTAAAACTTTTCCGATTTCTTCGTTATTTAAAGTAATTTTTTGTTCTTCTTTAACCTTACCACTTATAGTTTGTAGTGCGAATAATCTTTTATTGATCTTATTTTTTAAATGCATTCGAGCAGTATTTTCTTGACCAATGTAGCATCCTTTTTTTTGATCTATTCCATTTAGTTCTAGAAAGTTAGCCTCAAGAGAGAATAATTGATTTTGTAATTTTTGAATGTCTTTAGATGGAACTCCCAAATCGAATAGTTTTTTCTCTAATAAATATTTTTCATTAGATTGTACAATGTCTAAGTCGTTCAAAAATTCTTTAATTTTAGGTTGTTCTATAATTGCTCTTGCTAAAGTACTTTTTATTCTCGGGTCTTCAAAAATTAGGTAATTTTTATAATTAATTAGATTTAATTTATTAATATTAAGATTTTTAAATTTTGCAAAAGGTATATCAATACTTACTAAATCATTTTCAATTTTAATTTCTACTTTGGATCTTAATTTGTAATTATAAAGTTTATTGAATAAATCTTTTATTAACTCGCCATTACATTCAATTAAAAAAATATTTTTTGTTTTTAAAATTATAAATTCAAATAAAAATTTTCCTTGTGGAGTTAATAATGATGAAAATATACAATTATTATCTGTTACTTTTTTAATATTATTAGAAATAATATTTTGAATAAAATCAATACTATCTTCTCCTTTGATGCTAATAAAACCTTTTAAAGTTATATAAGCTTTATTCGTTTCCATTATTGTACCTTTGTCTACTTTGGTGTATTAAATTTTTAGATGTCTATTATATATGATTTAATTATAAAAGATGGCAATTGTTTTATAAATAATAATTTAATCCAAACTGACATTGGAATTAAAGATAATCAAATTATTAAAATAGGCCCAATCAACGAAGGCGGAGATAAAGTTCTTGATGCGAAAGGTCTTACAATTATTCCAGGCGCCATAGATACTCAGGTTCATTTTAGAGAACCCGGTAATCCAGATAAAGAAGATTTAGAAAGCGGCAGTAAAGCTGCAATTTTAGGAGGAATAACTTCTATTTTTGAAATGCCAAATACAAATCCAACAACAGATAACTTTGAAAGATTTCAGGATAAACTAGATAGAGCAAAAAATCGAATGCATTGTAATTATGCATTTTATTTTGGAGCAACAGAAAATAACTTTGAATTAATAAAGCAAACATCTGATTTAAAAGGGTGTTGTGGAATTAAAATGTTTGTTGGTTCATCCACAGGTACATTGCTTGTAAAAAAAGACGAAGCGATTGAAGAAGTTATTAGAATAAGTCCAAGAGTTGTTTCAATTCATTCAGAAGACGATGATTTGTTACAAAAGAAAAAAATTTTAATCGAAAAGGGGAATGTTAAGACACATCCTATCTGGAGAGATTCTGAAGTCGCATTAACCTCTACTACAAAAGTTGTTGGCTTTGCTAATAAACATAAAAAAAGAATACATATTTTACATGTATCTTCCAAAGAAGAGATAGATTTTTTAGCAAACAATAAAAAATATGTAACTGTTGAAACAACTCCGCAGTTTTTATCTTTATTTGCACCAGATTGTTATGAGAAGCTTGGAACTTTGGCGCAAATGAATCCTCCTATAAGAACAAAGGATCATCAAGATGTTTTATGGAAACGTCTGTTAGATGGAACTGTTGACGTTCTTGGATCGGATCATGCTCCGCATACATTAAAAGAAAAACAAAAACCATATCCTGAAAGTCCTTCTGGTTTGACAGGCGTTCAGACTATGCTTCCTATTATGTTAGATCATGTAAATAATAAAAAACTTACATTTCAAAAATTAGTTGAATTGTTGAGTATTAATCCTTGTAAAATTTTTAATATTAAAAAAAGAGGAGAGATCAAAGAAGGTTATTATGCAGACCTTACTGTTATTGATATGAACTTAAATTTCAAAATTACCAATGATTGGATTGCAAGTAGATGTGGATGGACGCCATTTAATAATAAAACTGTAAAAGGTTTACCAGTTGGAACTATTGTAAATGGCAAAATTGCTTCATGGAATCAAAAAATAGTTGATACTAGATTTGGAAAACCTTTAGAATTCTAATTTTTAATTATTCCAGCTTTAATCAAAGATAATTTAATCTCATCTAAAATGACTGGATCATCAATAGTTGCTGGCATTTTATAAGGAACTTGATCTGCTATTTTACCAACTGTTCCTCTTAAAATTTTTCCAGATCTTGTTTTAGGAAGTCTTTTTACAACAACTATATTTTTAAATGCAGCCACCGGTCCAATTTTATCTCTAATCATTTGAATGCATTCTTTTGAAATATCTTCAGGATTTTTTGTTACTCCAGATTTTAAAACAATTAATCCAAGAGGTATTTGACCCTTTAAATTATCTGCAATCCCAAGCACTGCACATTCAGCAACACTAGTATTTTCAGACAATATTTCTTCCATTGAACCAGTTGAAAGTCTATGTCCCGCAACGTTAATAATGTCGTCTGTTCTAGACATTATCCATACATATCCATCTTCATCAATGTGCCCAGCGTCATAAGTTTTGTAGTAACCCTTATAAGGATCCATATAATTTTCTTTATATCTTTTGTCTGCTTTCCATAATGTTGGAAAAGTTCCTGGAGGAAGAGGTAATTTAACTACTACGTCACCCATTTCAGACGGTTTAGCTTGTGTGCCGTCAGGTTTTAAAATTTGAATATTATAACCAGGAACTGCTTTGCCGGCAGAGCCATATTTTGTTTCAAACAAACTAAGACCCGCACAATTTGCGCTTATTGCCCATCCAGTTTCGGTTTGCCACCAATGATCTATTACAGGTTTTTTTAATAAGTTTTCAGCCCACTTAATTGTATCTGGATCAGCTCTCTCTCCTGCTAAAAATAATATATCAAACTTAGATAAATCATATTTTTTAAAAAATTTTCCTTCAGGATCTTCTTTTTTTATAGCTCTAAAAGCAGTAGGGGCAGTAAATAATGATTTAACTTTATGTTCTGATATTACTCTCCAAAAAGAACCAGCATCAGGAGTTCCGACGGGCTTTCCTTCATATAATATTGTTGTGCATCCATGAAACAATGGCCCATAAACAATATAAGAGTGACCAACAACCCAACCTATATCACTTGCTGACCACCAAATATCACCAGGGTCAATATTGTAAATATTTTTCATCGACCATTTTAAAGCAACGATATGACCACCAATGTCTCGCACAATACCCTTTGGAGTTCCTGTTGTTCCGGAAGTATAAAGTATGTAAGCAGGATCGTTAGCATCCATATGCTCACACTCAGCTTCTTTTGCATTTTTAATAAAATCTTGCCAAGAAATATCGTTAATGCCCAATTCAACAGAATTATTTTCTCTTTGAAATATTACGCACTTTTTTGGTTTAAGGGCTGCGAGTCTTATAGCTTCATCTAAAAGTGGTTTGTACTGAACTGTTTTTCCAGGTTCAAAACCACAGGAAGCAGAAATAATTAATTTTGCTTCAGAGTCATCTATTCTTGCAGCAAGTTCGTTTGCCGCAAACCCTCCAAATACAACTGAATGTACAGCGCCTATTCTTGCGCAGGCAAGCATAGCAAAAACCGCCTCAGGAATCATAGGCATATAAATAATTATACGATCACCTTTTTTTATTCCAAAATTCTTTAACGCGCCTGCAAATGTAGAGACTATTTTTTTTACCTCAGAATAACTAAATGAAATTTTTTTAGAAGTAACGGGGCTATCATAAATGATTGCTGTACGAGATCCGTTTCCTTCCTGAACATGTCTATCAACTGCATTAAAACAGGTATTAATTTTTCCTTCAACAAACCATCGATAAAAAGGAGGGTTAGAAATGTCTAAAACTTTTTTATAAGGTGAAAACCATTTAACATCTTTTGCAGCTTCATCCCAAAATTTTTCAGGATCTGCAATCGATGCTTTATATAAATTATCGTACTTATTATTCAATTTTTTCCCAACTATTATTAGGTTAATTTAATATTAAACCAAAAGATATGCAGTTTCAAAGCTAAGAATTTAGTTATTAAAGTCTTGCTCTTTAGATTTTTGATACTTGAATATTTTCCGCTATGGAATGTAAGATTATATGAGGAAGCGTTAACGAAGCTAAGCCAATAAAAATAATTTTTTCAATCGAGTTTTCAAGAAGGTTAAATTTTATCAAAAAAAATAAACTAATAATTAAAATAAAAAAAGTTATTAAAGTTAAAAATAATGATTTCTTAAAAAATATTTGAAAGCCTCTAAATAAATTTGGGTTAAGTTCATTAGAAATTAGAAGAATGTTTTTAAGAGAATGCATGAAACAAAAATATAAAGTAAATGCAACAATTGGAGTAAATAAATAAAATACAATAATTATTAAAAAAATTTCAAAAATAATTGATATAAAGTCATTTATATTTAATTTTTTTTTTAAATAAACATATAAATAAAACAGTACCTGAGTTAGCAAATTTAGTATTAAAATCAATTTAGTATAATTACTTGATAACAGAACGTAATCTTTTGAAAAAATTATTGTATTAAAAATCAAGTTCGTTTGTTCAAAATTAAAAAATAATGGAAGCAGCACAATTAAAGAACCTTTTAAAAAAAAATAAATAGGTGGAGTTTATATTTTTTATCTAAATAAATTTCTAAATCCTCTTTTCCAAAATGCAAAGAAGATACAACTAAAAAAATTATTAGTGAGATTAATGGATTTAAATACCAAATTATAAAAACTGAAATAGCTAATGCAACATAAGTAAAATAAAAAATAGATTTCCAATTTTTGAATTTATTATTAAATAATAACTCACCCTTTTTGCCATCATAGGCGCCATGCGAAATACCTACTGTTGCAATTAATAAGAAACAAAAAATATATATATATGTAGATGGTAAATTTAAAAAAAATTAATTGTAGCTAAAATACAAATTAATAATAAAAAAAAAAATTAATATTATTATAATAATTTTTTAAATTATAGGTCATTTATTAAAAATTTAGTAATTTTTTAATAAAAATTAATTTAGGCATACTTAAAATTATTTTTATATCTTGTATAAAATTACTGTCATTAGATAAAAAACTTATAATATCCTTTGTACTATTCTTTTTAAAAAGTCTAAAAAAAATTTTGTGCATATTACTTTTTTCCTCAAGTAAAACTTTGATAAATATTTTGTCCAAAAAGTTATATTTTGATTGTATTTGAACATTACTAATAATTTGATTTTTGATTAGTTTTTGAACTAATTCTTTTGTAAATTTTTGAATATTTAAAAAAGTGTAGCCAGTGCTTTTTCTTGTAAGATTTGCCGCAGCTCCAATTTTTATTATCTTTTTGTATTCTGCCTTTTGCTGAAAGTGAAACATTGGGATGGACCCCATTTCATTGTAGCCAAAAGTATATTCCTTTTTATAATTTAAATTCTTTTGAATATATTCATTAATCTCAGACATATACTTATCTATTGTAGAGTTTTGTTGATCTGAAATCCAAGTTGTTTCAATAAATATTTTTTTATCACTTAGAGGCAGAGTATAAAAAAAGTGCGTCCAATTACCTTGATCACAATTAAAGTCCATAAGGGTCGGGTATTTACTTAAATTTATATTTTCTTTAAAATTTACTTCACAACCATAAAAGTGCTGGTAGATCTTAGAGTCTTTACTGTTGTTAATTTTTAATGAGCTATCAAAAACTAAATTTGCCTTAAATAGCTCATTTTTACTTTTAATTATTATTTGATCATTCTCTTCACTAATTTCGTCGACGCTATGATCTAAAAAAAGTTTAATATTTTTATTATCACTTATATTTTTTAATATTTTATTATAAAATTTTTCACTATCTACGGATTGATAAGCAAAGTCTTTGCAATCCAAAATTATTTCTTCATTACCCTTAACAATTACCTTGTCCCATTTGTCCAATAGGCAATCAGAAAATGAATGTTCAAAAACATTCCAATATGACCAAATTTTATCTTTGCTAAATTGTTTTCTCTTATCAAAAACTGCACAAGTTTTATTTTTTAGAATATTACTTTTATTCATTTCATACAAAAGAGATAAGCCAGAACAACCAGCTCCTATAATTATAAAATCGAAGTTATTCATTACTAATTATTGATTTAATATTTAAAGTTAAAGATAAAAAATGTTTTTAAAGAAATAAATAATTTTTCAAAAAAACCAACATATATTCTGGAATTAAAATATTTATTTAAATTGCTATTAATAATTTTTACTCCAATTCTATGATATAATGAGCTTGCAAGAAATATTGGATATCTAATTGGCCGTGGTAAATATTTTATTCCATTATTGCCACTTTTGTAAAATTTTTCAGACATAATAATAATTTTAGCTATAGCTGCAAATAATTTAGTTCGATCAAAATTTTCATTAACTATATCTTTTGTCTTAATATTTTGTTTTAAAAAGTTTTGAGGTAAATAAATTCTTCCTAATTTGGCATCAGCCACTACATCTCTTGCAATATTAGTTAATTGCATTGCTATCCCAAGATCTATTGCATGCTTAATTGCTTTAGGATTAGTTGTATTAAATATATGAGCCATCATTGCTCCTACTGTTCCTGCTACATAATATGAATATTTAATAATCTCTTTTTCGGATTTAATTTTTACATTTTTTGTGTCTAATTTTATTCCGTAAAATAAATCATTAATAAATTTATTAGGAATATTATATTTTGTTTGAATTTTTTTAAATTTATTAATAATTATATTTTTAGATTTTGTATTTGAATATTCTTTTATAAATTTATCAATTTTAGTTTTTGAGTTTTTATTTTCATCAACAAGATCATCCGCAACCCTGCAAAAAGCATAAAGAATTGCACAATCAGTAAATACATCTTTTTTTAAAAATTTGCCTGCCCAATAAAATGATTTACCGTAATGCCTTATATAAAATTCTAATTTCATAGAATTTTAGGTACAATTTTATCTAAAATTTTAGCAGAAGATAAAACTCCAGGAATGCCGGCTCCCGGATGTGTTCCAGCACCAACAAAGTATAGTCCTTTATATATTTCAGATTTATTATGAAATCTAAAGTAAGCAGACTGAGAAAATAATGGTTGAATTGAAAATCCTGATCCGTGAAGAGTTCTAAGTTCTTTCTCAAAATAGTCAGGCGTGACGTAGAAATCACTTTCTATATATTCTTCAATATTAGGTAATAAAGTTGAGCTTAATTTTTTAATAATTATTTTCTTAAATGCTCTCTGCTTCTGTATCCCATTTTATTTTAGATAAGTTATTTGGAACCGGTACCAATACATAAAAACAATCCTTATCTTTCGGAGCCATTGTAGGATCTGTCGCCGTTGGTCTGTGAAGATAATAACTAATATCATCAGTTAATACTTTCTCGTCAAAAATTTTATTTAATAAATCTTTATAAGAATCTCCAAAATAAATTGTGTGATGCTGAACGTCGTTATATTTTTTTTAGATCCAAAATAATAAACAAATAGACCCATTGAATAATTCATTCTTTTTACTTTTTTTTTAAATAAAAATGTATTTTGTTTTTCATCTAATAAATATTTATACACAAAAGGGGGATCTGCATTGCAAACAACAATTTTTGCATTAATTATTTTATTACTCTTAGTAATAACTCCGCTAATATTTTTTTTATCTGTTATTATTTTGATAACTTCGTCATTTTTAATAATTTTAACTCCAATTTCATTCATTAGTTTTTCTAGTGCTATAATAATTTTTCCTGTACCACCTAGAGCATAGTGAACACCCCATTTTTTTTCTAAAAATAATATCAATGCATAAATTGAAGTTGTTGAAAATGGATTTCCACCAACTAAAAGCGGCTGTACACTAAAAATTTTTCTCAATTTTTCGTGTTTTAAAAATTTTGATACAAGTTTGTAAACAGAAAAATAACTTTTTAACAATAATAAAGATGGTATTTGTTTTAACATGAAAAAAAAATTAGTGAACGGTTTGTCCGCTAACTCTAAATAACCTTTGTTAAATATTTTCTCTGAAAATTTTAGTAATTTCTCAAATCCAATAATGTCTTCAGAATTAATCTTTGATATTTGTTGTAAATTGACTTTATGATCATCTGTATAATCAAATTTCGATAAATCACTAAATATAAATTGATACCAAATTTTCAATGGTACAATTTTTACATAATCGTTAATATTCTTTTTAAAAAGTGAAAATAGTTCTTCAATAAGATAGGGCGCTGTTATTACGGTTGGACCAGCGTCAAATGTATATCCATTTTTATAAAATGTTCTTGCTCTACCTCCTAAATCAGAATTTTTTTCAATCAAAGTGACATCATAATTCATAGCTCTCAATCTAATTGCCGATGCAATTCCTCCAAAACCTGAACCTATAATTATTGCTTTTTTGTTCATTTACTTAGTGATTCATTAATATTTCTCTTTTAACGCTAATAGTCACTGCAAAAAGTTAGGAAAATCATCGATTAAATTAAATTTAATTTTCTTTTAAAAAATAACAAATTACTCTATTTTTGTATCACTTAAATAAACAAACAGGGGATTAATGAAAACAACTCTTCTACAATCTAGTGATATAACTGGAATTACATTCTGGTTAATATCAATGGCCTTGTTAGCTAGTACGTTTTTCTTTTTCATAGAAAGAAATTCAGTAAAAGCTTCTTGGAGAACGTCAATGACTTTATCAGGTCTAGTTACAGGCATTGCATTTGTGCATTACATGTACATGAGAGAAGTCTGGGTAAGCACAGGTACATCACCAACAGTATTTAGATATATTGATTGGTTATTAACAGTTCCTTTATTAATGATTGAATTTTACTTTATACTTTCAGCTGTTAAAAAAGTTTCTTCAGGAATTTTCTGGAGATTATTTTTAGGAACATTAGTTATGTTAGTAGGTGGATATCTTGGCGAAGCTGGATATATGAATATTAACGCTGGTTTTATTATTGGTATGGCCGGATGGATTTTCATTTTATATGAAGTTTTCTCTGGTGAAGCTGGTAGAGAAGCAGCAAGACTATCAGGTGCCGCAAAAGATTGTTTTGAATTCTGTAAATGGATTGTAACAATCGGTTGGTCTGTATACCCATTAGGATATCTTTTTGGATATATGACAGGTTCTGCAAATGAGGTTACTTTAAACCTTGTTTACAACTTGGCAGACTTTATTAATAAAATATTATTTGGTTTAGTTATTTACAAAACTGCAGCAAGCTTAACGCCTGCTGGTAGCAAGTAATAATAATTAACTAATTTTTTTAAAAAGGCCCTCAAGATTTTCTTGGGGGCCTTTTTTATTTAGGCTAATAAAATTCTTATTTAAAAACAAATTGCTATCTTTATAAGTAATTCCATTTTTAAAATCTTTTTTTAAGAAATAGGCACCATCAAGATCTAAAAAATCACAATACTTTGCAAGCGATAACGCTGGGATAATCGACAATGACGAACTGACCATGCATCCTAATAATATTTTTTTGTTTTTTCTTCTTAAAAATTTAATAATCTCAAGACTTTTACTTAAGCCACCAAATTTATCTAATTTGAGATTTATTACTTGGTAGTATTTTAAAAATTTTGTTTTTATTTTTAATATGAAAAGATTCATCAGCACAAAATAATATTTTTGTTTTGATATTTTTAAGCTTATAGTCCAATCCATATTTCAATGGTTGTTCTATAATAATTACATTTAATTTTTCTAAATCTTTAATAATTTTTTTTAAAAGTATAAAATTTAATCCTTCGTTAGCATCAATTATTATCTTTGATTTAGGACATTTTTTATTTATAAATTTAATCGTCTTTAAAATGTTATTTTTATTAACTTTTACTTTAATAAAATTAACATTTTTAAATTTGTATATAATTTTTTTGATCTTTTTTTGACCAAAAATAGGAATAGTAATTGAAGTTTGATATTTTTTTTTAAATAATATTTATTTTTTTTTTTAAATTAAGATGTTTAAAAGCTAATTCTAGGGCCGTTCTTAAGGATAAATATTTAATTTCTTGAAGTCTATTTTGTCTAATTAGCTGTGTGATTTCATATTCATTACTTGTTTAAGTATGAAAATATTTTTTCTTGGGTTTCACCATATCTTTTGTATGGAACACATTCTGCAAATCCACTCTTATCGTTTTCAGTAAGTTTTATTATTATTAGTTTTTATGAATTTTTGTTATTTTCTCTTGATATTCTGAAAGAATCTTTTAAAAAAAATTTTTTTTTAACAAATTGTAATTTTAAAAACATAAATTCACTGTTATATGATCTAAGGTTTTTAATTTAATGCCAAAAATTACTTATATAGAACATAGCGGAAAAGAACATCAAATAGAAATGCCAGTTGGTTATTCGATAATGGAAGGGGCCATAAAAAATTCTGTTCCAGGAATTGATGCTGATTGTGGAGGTTCTTGTGCTTGCGCTACTTGTCATGTTTATGTTGATGAAAAGTTTTTAAATAAAATTCCAAAAGCTCAAGAGTCAGAACAGGATATGATTGATTTTGTTCAAAATGCAGACAAGTCGAGCAGACTAAGCTGCCAGATTATTATTACAAACGATCTTGATGGTATAGTAGTCAGGATGCCAAAAACGCAAAGTTAATATGACAATTAAAACTGACGCCGTAATCATTGGAGCAGGACCCGTTGGATTGTTTTCCGTTTTTGAACTAGGCATTTTAGGTCTTAACGCTCATGTTATTGATAATTTAGATAAAATAGGTGGACAGTGCATAGAGCTTTATCCTGACAAACCTATTTATGACATTCCTGGAGTTCCAGATTGCACAGGAGAAGTTTTAATCAAAAATTTATCTGCGCAAATAAAACCCTTTAAACCACAGTTTCATCTTAACCAAAGAGTTAATGAATTAAAAAAAAATAATAAATTATGGCAGGTTATTACTAGTGAAAATAAAATTTTTGAAACACCTAATATTATTATAGCTGGTGGAGTTGGGTCTTTCGAGCCTAGAAAAGTAGATATTAAAAATGTTGAAAAATTTGAAGGAAAAGGTTTTTACTACTCGGTTAAAGATAAATCTAAATTTAAAGATCAAATAGTTGCAGTATTTGGAGGAGGTGATTCTGCTCTAGATTGGACTTTAGAGTTATCTAATATAGCAAAAAAAGTTTATTTAATTCATAGAAGAAATGAATTTAAGGGCGCACCGCATACATTAAATAAAATTAAAGAAATTGCAAAATCAGGAAAAGTTGAAATTAAAACTTTTTATCAACTTAAAGGAATTAATGGAGATAAAGAATTAGAAAATATTGAAATACAAAAAAATAACGATGTGATGGAAATTTTAAAAATAGATTCAGTAATCGCTTTTTTTGGACTTAAGATGGAACTTGGACCAATTGCAAATTGGGGATTAAATTTAGAAGAGAAGTGTATTTTAGTTAATACAAAAAATTTTCAAACTAATGAGGAGGGCATCTTTGCTATCGGTGATATTTGTGCTTATCCAGGTAAGCTTAAGTTGATTTTATCTGGATTTCATGAAGGCGCTTTAGCAGCTAGAGAATGCTTTGTGAGAGCAAGGCCAAATGAGAATCTTGTTTTTCAATATACAACCTCTTCTACTCAGATACATAAACGATTAGGAATTAAGTAGATTTTTTAAGAAGAGTTTTTTTCATAAAGAACGAAAAGATTAAAAATAATTAATATATTTACTACGGCAAGGGGCAATATGAATAATAAAAACGCATTTTTTAAAAAATAAAATATCAACGTCGCATATATTAAAAATAATATAGACTAATCTGATAGCGGTCTCTTTTCTAAATACAGAGATGATTAGTAAAGAGTGTCTAATAAGTTTTAGAAAACTCATTTTAGTGGGGCCGCAATATCTAACTCCTCTTATTGAGGGTATAGATGTTTTGTTTTTAATAAATTTTGCAACAGTTCCTGAAAAACTTACAAAAAGATTTTTGTTAGAAGTTATTAAGTTTAAATCTTTTTAGGTATGCACATAAAATTTCCAAATCGAATTGAGTAACCAGTTAAAACTAGAGTTAAAATTTTATGCAAAATGATAAGATAATTTAAAAAATGCACTTTCAGAACGTTTAATACGATTTGCAGTTATTGTTTTTGAGGGAAGGTCAATTGACTTTAATTATCAGTTCTTTTACTTCTTCTGGCCTATCCTCACCATCTCCATCCATAACAATGAGGTAATCAAAGTCATTTTTATTACTTAAATAATTAATTCCATTAGCTGGTATCTTGCCTGATCAATATTTTTTGAATTTTTAATTATTTCTGTATCTTTAAATTAATTAAATTCTATTTTTTTATTTAAAATTTCTGATGAACAATCGTCAATTATTAAGATTTTTATATGAGCAAGATTATTAATTTTTAAAATGTGAATTTTATTTAAAAGACTTAAAAGAGATTCCCAGTCATTAAAAACTGGAATTAAAATTTTATAAGTTTTCATTTATTTAGTAAATAAAACATACATCATGACTATCTATTTTTTTATATACAATATTTTTAACATTTATGTTTTTTCGACTACATAAACTTGGACCAATATCTTTTGCGATAATAATTGCTGACTTTTTATAAAAATTATTATTTTCTTCCAAAAAAACTTTTGGTCTATTACGTAATTGATAAGATAAATTTCCAGCATACCATTCTGAAAACCCAACATTAGATATCTCGTCTTTTGAAATAGTTTTCCATTCTTTTTCAATTTGTAATGCTATTTTTTTTCCTTCATAACCCGTTCTTGTGTCATTATATATTGATCTTAACGAATAGAGTGTTGGTGATACGATTAAAAATATTATTAATAAAATATTGAATTTTTTTAATTTTTTTAAATTTATTTGGTCTTGATATAAAAATACAAAAAAAATACTAATCAAAGAATAAAATGGAATCATCCACATTGTTCTTATTCTAGAACCAGTAATCACTGAGGTTATTAAAATTAAAAAAAATGGAAGCAGAAACGAAAATAATAAAAAAATAAATTTTTCATTATTTAAAGGTAGTTTAATTTTAATTCTTTTTATTAATAAATAAATTAACAAAAGAAATGGTAATAAGACCGCAATTTGATTTATTATAAATTTAAATGGATTTAATAAATGGTTGTAAATACTAGCTTCATTTAGTCCTCCACGCTTAAAAGCATAATAAACGGTAGTAAAATCATTTTGAATTAACCATTGAAAATGAGGAGCTGTTATTAAGAAAAAAGTTAATAAAGCATATAAAAAATTAAAATTATTATTTTTCTTCTTGGACAAAATAAAAATTAAATAAAAAAAAAGAGATATTAATAAATAGGCAAAGATATATTTTGTTAAAAAACCAAGAGCAGCGAAGCTGCCTAATAAAATCCAGTCAGTAATTTTATTATTTTTTATAGATTTAAAAAAAAATATACCGTCCCAATCCATAAAGGGATTTGGCAGATATTTACGTTAAATTGTGGTGTCTCAAATGTGTAAAAAACAATACCTTCTATTGCTAGAATGGATAAAACAATTTGAGATTTATTTTTTAAAAAAAATGCAGATAGTTTCCATAAAAATATAAAAGAAATAACAATAAATACTTGGCTTAATAAATAATAAATCCAATCTTTATTTCCAAAAATTTTAAATAGCAGACCAGGTATCCAAGCGCTTAAAGGTGGATGCTTATTGTAACCTAAGTTAAAATCTTGTCCCCACGCTAATGCTTCAATTACATCTAAGGGTAAATTTTTATTAGATAAGTAGGGTACGATGGTCCAAATAATTAAGTGATAAAGACATAATAGATAAAAAATATTTTTTTCTTTACCTGGTTGCATCATTAATGATGATTTAATTGATTCAATGCAACTTGACACTATAAAAAAGCCTCTTATATTCCCACATCTTAATGGTTACAAAATTACCAAAAAACTACACACCAAGTGCTAAAGAAAAGTACATGTGTGCAAAACATAAAGAATATTTCAGAAGAGTCTTGGAAGAGTCGAAGAAAGAGCTAGCTCTTCAAAATGATAAAATACTTTTTAATGAGTTAGATGATAATGATACTTCTGCCGATGTTGTTGACCAAGCAACCTCTCAAACAGGTAGAGCTATTGAGATGAGAACAGTTAATAGGAATAAAAAACTTATTTCTAAAATAGATAAGGCTCTTAAAAAAATTAAAGATGATACTTACGGTTATTGTGAAGAGACAGGTGAACAAATAGGTTTAAAGAGATTAATAGCTAGACCGATAGCAACCTTGACTGTTGAAGCTCAAGAACGACATGAGAGAGAAGAAAAAATTTTCGCCGAAAGTTAAGAAGCTAAAGGAATTTTTTCTCCTAAATTTTCAGGATCATAACCTTTTACAACAGCAGGTCTTTTAGAAATTTCTTCATACCATCTAGATAAATTCTTATACTTTTTAATTCCAATCTCATGCCATTCATGACGACATAACCATGGAAAGGTTGCAATATCAGCAATTGTATACTCGTCACATGCTAAATATTTATTTTTACTAAGTTGCATATCTAAATATTCATAAATTTTCTTTGCAAGTTCTGAAAATCTATTTTCAGCATATTCACTTTTACCTTTATTAAATTTATAAAAATAATGAAGTTGACCGAGCATAGGACCAACGAAACTTACTTGAACCATTAACCATTCATTAATATTTTTCTCATATTTTTGAGGATAAAATTTAAAATTATTTTTTTTAGCCAGATAAATTAATATAGCCCCTGATTCAAACACAGTTTCCTGATCATCAATTATAGCTGGAATTTTATTTAAAGGACTAATCTTTAAAAAGTTTTCTGAGAATTGTTCGTTTTTAGTAATATCGATTCTTGTTATTTTATATTTTAATTCTAGCTCTTCTAAAAGAATAGAAATTTTTCTACCATTAGGTGTTGGGTGATAAAATAGTTCAATGGTAATTCTGTTGATTTTTATTTAAATAGTTTATATAAGTACATATGAAAAAAATTTTGTATTTTTACAGCGTTGCATCTCCATTTGCTTATCTTGGAAATAAAAGATTGACTAAAGAGGAATTTCAAAGAAATATTCAGTAGAAATAATTGAAAAACCAATTGATTTAGTTGGAAAAGTTTTTGTTGCTACAGGCGGAGTTCCAGTGCCGCAAAGACATATTTCAAGACAAAATTATAGATTATTAGAATTAAAAAGGTGGGGTGAATTTTTGAATATTAAAATTAATCAAAAACCAAAATTTTTTCCACCAAAAGATCCTCATACACCAGCATTATTTTGCATAGCAAGTATTGATATGGGAATAAAAATAGAATTTGGCATGAAAGTTTTAGAACAATTATGGGCACAAGAAAATGATATTTCTAATTTAGAAACACTAAAACTAATAGCAAATGATTTAAAAATTAATTTTGAAGATTTAAATAAATTGGCAATGTCAGATAAAATTAAAAATATTTATGAAGCTAATACACAAGAAGCTATTAATATGAACATATTTGGAGTTCCAACTTATATTTACAATAATGAAATGTTTTGGGGTCAGGATAGACTAGAGTTATTAGAGTATTCTTTAAAAAAAAATTAAAACTCTTTTTTGATGAAGGAAAGTTTAATTAATAAACTTAATAAATTAAAAAATCATTTTCTAATAAAAGAAAATTTAAATAAAAATTTCAAAAAAATTTATATTAAGATAGCAGAGCTAATTTTTTTAAAAAAAACTTCATTAAGAAAACCTTTGATTATTGGATTGGCTGGAGGACAAGGATCAGGAAAAACAACATTCGCTCAGTTTTTAAAATTAATTTTAGAGAGCAAGTATAATTTTTGGTTTATTTGTTTCTATTGATGATATTTATAAAACTAAAAAAGAAAGAATTAAAATATCAAAAGAAATAAATAAACTATTTCTTACAAGGGGGTTCCGGGCACTCATGATGTTAATTTTTTAACTAAATTTTTTAAAGTTCTAAAAGATAATACACTTAATAAATCTTTTTTAATTCCAAAATTTGATAAATCCATAGACGACAGATTGCCAAAAAATAAGTGGCATTATGTAGAAAAAAATTAGATGTATTTATATTAGAAGGATGGTGTGTTGGGGCTAGACCTGAAGAAAATAATCTTAAATTAAAAAAAACTATTAATTTATTAGAGTCTTATGAGGATAAAAATTGCAAATGGAGGTTTGCCGTTAATCAGCAATTAAAGAATGATTATAAAAAATTATTTTCATTTATTGATTTAATGATTTATTTAAAAGTACCGAATTTTAATAAAGTTTTAACTTGGAGAGGCTTGCAGGAGAAAAAATTAGCTTATTCAAAAACATAAATATGTCTCAAAATAAATTAAAAATAATGACAGAGAGTGAAATTAAAAGATTTATAATGTTTTATGAGAGAATAACTAAAAAGATGCTCATAGATATGCCTAAATTTGCTGATATAATTGTGCCTATTAGTTCAAATCATCAACCTAAAAAAATTATATTAAATTAGATGGGTTTTTTTAAAAAATTTTGTTTATTAATTTTTTTTATAAGTACAAGTGCTTATTCTGCTGAAAATATTAATAAGTCTTTGATATCAGCTTATCTAAATAATCCAAAACTTAATGCAGAAAGGGAAAGAACTAAAGCTGTTGATGAGAATTTAGTTCAAGCTTTTAGTGCGTTTAAACCAACCGTTACTATCTCTGCTTATAAAAGTGATACAGATAGTTCTAAAATAACAAATTCAACAGGGTTCTTCTTCACCTTCAACTAATGCTCAGACAACTGCAAAATCAATTACTATTGAACAAAAAATATTTAATTTTGATGATATGTATAATTATCAAAAAGAAAAAAGTTCAGTAGAAATTGCTAGATATACTTTAAAAAAAGTAGAACAAGATGTTCTTCTAGAAGCAGTCGAAGCTTATACGGGAACACTTCTTGCTCAAAAGAAAGTTGTTTTTAGCAAAGAAAATTTAGACTTATCTGAAAAACAAGTTGAATTAGACAAAAGTAGATTGGAGCGAGGAATAATTACAATTTCTGACTTGGCACAATCAGAAAGTTCATTGGCAGCTGCACAATCTAATTTATTAAATGCTGAAAATGAACTGCTGATTACTAAAAAGAATTTTAAAAATGTTGTAGGTTACGATCCTGTAGATTTAGAAGAAATAAATAATTTAAATTTAACTTTACCTAAATCTTTAGAAGAAACTTCAGCATTTGCACAAAAAGAAAATCCTATTTTAAAGATTTCGGAATTCTCCCTTAAAAAAGCAGAAGACGAGCATAAAATAGCTATAGCTGAACTTTCTCCAACGTTTAGTTTGTCATTGGACATAACTGATTATGATGGCTACAGTTCAAGTATAGACAAAACAAAACAATCAGTTGCAAAAGCGCAAGCTTCAATTCCTCTTTATCAAGGAGGAAAGCAGACTTCATTAATTATACAAAAGAGATCTTTATTAGATAGCGCAGAATTAGATCTACAAACTTCTAAAAATATTGTGGATAGAGATTCTTATTCTGCATGGTCTAATTTTAAACTTGCCATAAGTAATTTTGAATTAACAAAGTTAAGAGTAAAAGCATCCGAAATTGCATACGAAGGTATTATTCAAGAGTATGAAGCTGGATCAAGATCAACATTGGATGTCATTACATCAAGATCTACATTGCTTGAATCAAGAGTAAATAATGCAATTTCTGATAAGGATAGAATTGTTTCTCAATTTAAGCTTTTGTCTTCCAGCAGGTGGGCTGACAGCAAAAAATTTAGCTTTAGAGACAAAATTATATGATCCTAACGATTATCCAAATAAGAGCTGGATAAGACATATTTTTTAGTAAAAAATACCATATATTTCATATTACTTAATAAATATAATTGAATAAAAGAACAAAATGTGTACATTTGTTTTATTGAGTCGTTAAACAATAAAATAAATTAAAAAGGAATAAAAATGACTAAAAACACACTTAAAAGTTGTAAATACTGAAAAGACTGAAGATAAAAAAGAAAAGCAAAAAGCATTAGACGCTGCGATAAGTCAAATAGATCAAAATTACGGAAAAGGTTCTGTAATGAGATTAGGGCAGTCTAGAGTCCTAGATATAGAATCTATATCAACTGGATCATTAGGATTAGATCTTGCGCTTGGAATTGGAGGTCTTCCAAAAAGTAGAATTGTAGAAATTTATGGACCAGAGTCATCTGGAAAAACTACTTTATCATTACAGGTTATTGCTGAGGCGCAAAAAAAAGGTGGAATTTGTGCATTCATTGATGCGGAGCATGCTCTTGACCCAGTTTATGCAAAAAAATTAGGCGTTAACACAACTGAATTATTAATTTCTCAACCCGATACAGGTGAACAGGCACTTGAGATTGCTGACACTTTAGTTAGATCGGGATCTATTTCTGTCCTAGTTGTAGATTCTGTTGCTGCTTTAACACCAAGAGCAGAGCTAGAAGGAGAGATGGGAGATCATCATATGGGCTTACAAGCTCGATTAATGAGTCAGGCTCTAAGAAAGTTGACAGGTTCAGTTTCCAAAACAAACACTATGATTATTTTTATTAATCAAATAAGAATGAAAATAGGAGTTATGTTTGGTAGCCCAGAGACAACTGCCGGAGGAAACGCTCTTAAATTTTATTCGTCTGTAAGATTAGATATTAGAAGAATAGGAGCAATTAAAGATAAAGAAGAGATAATTGGTAACCAAACACGAGTTAAGGTTGTAAAAAATAAAGTTGCCCCTCCATTTAAAGTAGTGGAGTTTGATATAATGTATGGAGAAGGCATTAGCAAACTAGGGGAAGTTGTTGATTTAGCAGCAAAAGCAAACATTATAGAAAAAGCTGGAGCATGGTATTCCTATAAAGGTGAAAAAGTAGGACAAGGTAGAGAAAATGTTAAGCAATACCTAAAGCTAAATCCAAAGATTGCAGCTGAGATTGAAATGGCAGTTAGAACAAATGCTAAACTAATTTCAGAAAAACTAAGTGATCATTCAGAGAATATTCCTGAGGAAAAAGAAGATAATAAAGAAGATAATTAAATTTAGTAAATCTAAAGTTAAATATTCCTAATACGTTAATTAAAGGCGCTTTTAAAAAAGCGCCTTTAGCATTCTAGACATATATATAAAAAGTTGTATCTATAAGTAGATGGGTACAAAAACACTTACAGAATGCAGAAGCACTTTTAAAAATTTTTTTGCAAAAAATTCTCATCAGGTTGTAGATTCTAGTCCTTTAGTTCCACAAAATGATCCAACATTAATGTTTACCAACTCAGGAATGGTTCAGTTTAAAAATGTTTTTACAGGTTTGGAAAAACTTCCTTTTAAGAGAGCAACAACTTCTCAAAAATGCGTTAGAGCTGGAGGGAAACATAATGATTTAGAAAATGTAGGTTACACTCCGCGACATCATACTTTTTTTGAGATGCTTGGAAATTTTTCATTTGGAGATTATTTTAAAGAATCCGCAATTAAATTTGCTTGGGAATTAATTACTAAAGACTATGGAATTTCTAAAGAAAAGCTAACAGTAACAGTTTTTCACGAAGATGATGAGGCATTTAATTTATGGAAAAAAATCTGCAGGCCTGCACGATAGTCGAATTATAAGAATTAAAACAAATGATAATTTTTGGTCAATGGGAGATACAGGTCCTTGTGGTCCTTGTTCTGAAATTTTTTATGATCATGGAGAGCACCTTAAAGGAGGGCCTCCTGGTTCCATAGATCAAGATGGAAATAGATTTGTAGAAATTTGGAATCTTGTTTTTATGCAATTTGAACAAATTTCAAAAGATAAAAGAGTTAAATTACCAAAACCATCGGTGGATACAGGAATGGGGCTAGAGAGGATCGCCGCAGTACTGCAGGGTACTCATGATAATTATCAAATAGATTTATTTAAAAATATAATCAAGTCAGCAGAAAATTATATTAATATAAAAGTTTCAGAAAAAAATATATCCAGCTACAGAGTTATTGCTGATCATTTAAGAGCAACAGCATTTTTAATAGCAGATGGAGTTTTACCTTCAAATGAAGGAAGAGGATACGTTCTAAGAAGAATTATGCGAAGAGCTATGCGTCATGCATTTACTTTGGGTTCAGATTTCCCAGTTCTTTATAAAGTTCTTCCAACTCTTATCTCAGAAATGAGCTCAGAATATCCAGAACTGAAAAGAGCAGATTCTTTAATTTCTGAAAATTTAAAGTTAGAGGAAGAAAGATTTTCTATAATGCTTAAAAATGGAATGAAAATATTAAATACAGAAATTGTTAATATAAAAAATAATAAACTTTCAGGAGATTTAGCTTTTAAATTATATGACACATATGGCTTTCCTTTAGATCTTACCCAAGATTTTTTAAAAGATAAAAAAATATCTGTTGATGAAATTAAGTTTAATGTCTTTAATGGCTAGAGAGTAAAAAAATTTGCAAGAGCCTCATGGAAAGGTTCTGGCTCTGACCAGACATCAAAAATATGGTTTGAACTTAAAGAAAAATACGGTCCCACTGAATTTTTAGGTTACAATTCAGAAAATTCACAAGGAGTAATTTTATCTATTGTTAGTCATGATAAAGAAATTGAAAGTTCAAATAAAAATTCTGAATTAGCTCTTATTTTAAACCAAACGCCATTTTATGGTGAGTCTGGAGGTCAAGTAGGAGATAAGGGAATTATATCTAATAAAAATTTTATATTTGAAGTAATCGACACCAAAAAAATGTTTGGTGATCTTTATATACATTTTGGAAAACTTATTTCTGGAGAAATAAAAAAAGGTGATAATGTAAATCTTAAAATAGACTCAATTAAAAGACAGAATATTCGCGCCTATCATTCGGCAACACATTTACTTCATGAGTCGTTAAGAAGAACTCTTGGAAAGCATGTTGCTCAAAAAGGATCGTACGTTGGTCCAGATAGATTAAGATTTGATTTTAGTCATAACAAGCCAATAACCGATGAAGAAATGATCAAGATTAATGATTGCGTTAATAAAATTATTGAACAAAAGTCTGATGTTCAAACTAGACTTATGACCCCAAAAGCTGCGGTGGCTGAAGGAGCGTTGGCATTATTTGGTGAAAAATATGGAGAAGAGGTAAGAGTTTTAACAATGGGCACTGATGGCAATAAAGCTTTTTCCATAGAATTGTGTGGCGGAACACATGTTAAAAATACATATGAAATTGGAAGATTTTCAGTTGTAAGTCAGTCTTCTGTTGCAGCAGGAGTAAGAAGAGTTGAGGCTTTAAGAGATGCTCAATTAGCAGAATATTTAAAAAATAGAGCAAATGAGCAAGATGAAATTAATCAAAGCAAAATAGCTCAAGTTAATGAATTAGAAAAAAAGATAAAAGAATTAGGGGGTAATATTAAAGAAATTAAAGAGGAAAATATTTTAACAAGAATTAGTTGTTTTAAAAAAAATTTTAGAAGATTTAGAAGTTAAAAATATATTATTAGATAAGAACAAAAATATAATCAAAGATATTCATCATAATAAAATTAGCATTAGATTTCAAAAATTATTAGATTATCCTGTAAAAAGAATTCAAAATTTAATTGAAGATCAAAAAAAACAATTAAATAAAAAAATTATTATTTTATATTCTATAAATGATGGAAAAGTTACAGTAGCAGTTGGAATAACTAATGATTTAATTAATGAATATGATGCCTCAAAATTAGCTAAAGAAATAGGAGTAATTTTAGGTGGAAAAGGTGGAGGTGGAAGAAAAGATTTTGCCCAAGCAAGTGGAGGTTCTGACGCCTCAAAAATTGAAAGTTCTTTCGAAGAAATTTTAAAAAAAATTAATTAATTTAATTCTTTTTTCAGATTAGAATTTATAGTTTCTAAAAATTCAGTTGTAGTTTGATATTTTGCATCTTTATTAATTAGAATAGCCAGATCCTTTGTCATGTATCCTTTTTCTACACTCGCAACACAAACTTTTTCTAAAGTATTAGAAAATTTTATTAATTCATTATTACCATCTAATTTTCCTCTATGCGCGAGTCCTCTTGTCCATGCAAAAATAGAAGCTATAGGATTTGTAGATGTTTGTTTGCCTTTTTGATGTTCTCTATAATGTCTAGTTACAGTTCCATGAGCAGCTTCAGCCTCAACAGTTTTTCCATCAGGAGTCATTAATACACTCGTCATTAAACCTAAAGATCCAAAGCCTTGCGCAACAGTGTCTGATTGAACATCACCATCATAGTTTTTACAAGCCCAAACATATTTTCCACTCCATTTCATTGCACATGCAACCATGTCATCTATTAATCTATGTTCATAAGTAATTCCTATGCTCATTAAATTTTGATTTAAATTCTTTTTCATATACCTCTTGGAATAAATCTTTAAATCTCCCATCATATGCTTTTAGAATTGTATTTTTTGTAGATAAATAAACTGGCCATTTACGTAAAATCCCATAATTTAAACATGCTCTTGCAAAGTCTTTGATTGAATCGTCCAAGTTATACATAGCAAGCGCAACACCAGGGCCTGTAAAATTAAAAACTTCATGTTCGATTGTTTGTTTATTATCCTCTGATATCCATTGAATTTTAAGTTTACCTTTTCCTGGGACTTTGAAATCTGTTGCTTTGTATTGATCTCCAAAAGAATGTCTTCCAATCACTATAGGATCTGTCCAGGAAGGAACTAATTTTGGAATATTTTTACAAATAATAGGCTCTCTAAATATAGTTCCGCCTAATATATTTCTGATAGTTCCATTTGGAGATTTCCACATTTTTTTAAGCTTAAATTCCTTTACTCTTTCTTCATCAGGAGTAATTGTTGCGCACTTAACACCAACACCATATTTTTTAATTGCGTTAGCAGAATCAATTGTTATTTGATCGTCAGTTTTATCTCTACTTTCCATGCCTAAATCAAAATATTTAAGATCTATATCAATGTAAGGAAGTATTAGTTTTTGTTTAATAAAATCCCAAATAATTCTTGTCATTTCATCACCATCAAGCTCAACAACAGGATTTTTTACTTTTATTTTTGACATTAGTTTTTTTGATATTAATAAAAAATATTTTTATATAGTATGTTTTTAACTAATTAAATATTTATGTTTGATATTATTTTTCCTCCATTACACAAAGAAGGCTATAGAATGCTAGCAATAGCAGTAATAGTTACAATGCTACTAATTTTAGTTAACAAAATTTTAGGTGCTATTGGTTTTATTTTAACAATCTGGGTTTATTATTTTTTTAGAGATCCAGAAAGATATCCAATTAATGATGATAGTTTTTTAGTTAGCCCAGCTGATGGAGTTATAAGCTTGATAACAAATGTTAGGGGTCCTAAAGAACTTAATATGGAAAATAAAGAATACCAAAGGGTTAGTGTTTTTATGAACGTTTTTAATTGCCATGTAAATAGAGTTCCTATTTCAGGAAAAATAGATGAAATATTTTATAAGCCAGGAAAATTTATTGATGCATCTTTAGATAAGGCTAGTGAAGACAATGAAAGAAATTTAATTAAATACTCTAATAGTTCAGGAAAAACTTTCGCCATAGTACAGATTGCTGGGTTAATAGCTCGAAGAATTATTTGTGAAGTTAAGCAAGGTCAGAATTTAAATCAGGGAGATAGAATTGGAATTATAAGATTTGGTAGTAGAGTTGATCTTTATTTTGATAATGATTATAAACTTTTAGCAAAACAAGGACAGACTGTAGTTGCGGGAGAAAGTTTACTAGCCAAAATTTAGATAATATATTTTTTTAAATGATCCATCCAAGATATGTAATACCAAGTATTATAAGTATTCTAGGTTTGTGCGTTGGAATTAGTTCAATTAAGTTTGCTCTTAATTCGCAATTTGATTATGCAGTGATAGCAATCACTATCGCTTCAATCATTGATACAATTGACGGAAGAGATTGCACGATTAATAAAAGGAACTTCAAAATTTGGGGCTGAATTAGATTCTTTAATTGATTTTATTAACTTTGGAGTTGCTCCAGCAATTACAGTTTATATTTGGATTTTAAAAGATTTAGGAAATATTGGTTGGCTTATTAGTTTTATTTCATTCGGTTGCATGCTGTTTAAGGCTAGCTAGATTTAATTTGGGATCAAAAATGAATAATGAAAAATGGAGAGAAAATTTTTTTACTGGTGTTCCTTCTCCAGCAGGTGCAGGAATATTACTTTTACCATTAATTTTATCGTTAAGTGATTTTTCATCTAATTATGACTATAGAACATTAGCAATAATTTTTATAATAGCTTCAACTTTTTTAATGATTAGCAAAATTCCAACCTATTCCTTAAAAGGAATAAAAGTTAGTCGACCATTCTTGATATTTCTTTTGCTATTAATAGCTACTTATTTTGGTTTTCTAATTCATTATCCATTTAATACTCTTTTATTTACAGGATGCTTATATTTATTGTTAATACCAATCAGTTTTATTCATTTTAAAATTATAAAAAAAAGATCTTCAAAAGCCTCTGATAGCTTAATTTCTGAAGATTTTATATGAAAGATAGAGCAATTATATCCTTAGCTGACTCTAAATATTTTGAACTTTTAAATGAGTTAATTGACTCTATTTTAAGTTTTGAAGAGAGCAAAAGTGTATCGATTTGTATATTAGATGCAGGACTTCAGTTAGATCAAATTAAGATTTTAGAAAAAAAAGTTTATAAAATTGTTAAAGCTAAATGGGATATTGAAGTTCCAGATTATAAAATTAAAGGTAGAGAGTGGCTTAAGAGTCAAGTTTCTCAGAGCATTTTTGCCAGAATATTTTCCTGGTTTTAAAAAATATCTTTGGATTGATGCCGATGCATGGGTAAATGACTGGTCGTCTGTTGAACTTTATTTTAAGGGAAGTGATAATAAAACTTTATCAATATCATCTTCAGCAGATCGAGCTTATGGTCGAGTTTTAAGAGCTGATTGGATTTTCAGTAACATTGCATTTATAAGATCTCAAAATTACAAACATTCTAAAAGTTCTGGATTTTCAAATAAAATTTGCAAGAGAAGTTGCTCTTAAGACCTCATTTAAATATTGGCGTATTTTGTTTAGAAAATGATGCTCCACATTGGTCAGTTTGGCAAACAAATTTAAGACAAGCATTAAAAAAAGGAAGAATCTTTGGTTCTGAGCAAGTAGCAATGAATATTTCAGTTTACTGTAGATAATATGAAAGTCGAAATATTACCAGCCTACTGCAATTGGTATGCGCTTGATAAATTAAAATATGATGAGATTAACAAAACTTTTGTAGAAAATTATCTTACCAAATCATAAAATTGGAATTATTCATTTAGCAGGCAAACATAATGACAAATATAGACTTTCAAGCGATAGTTTACTTGACGTATGCACTCTTGATAATAAAATTATAAAAACAAGTATAAGATTTATAAAGTAGATTTTGAAAAAATTTAAAAATAAAAATTTAACAGCAAGTTCTAAAAATTGGATTGCTCGACAATTTAGCGATCCTTACACTAAGTTAGCTAAAGCAAAAAGGATATAGATCTCGATCAGCTTTTAAACTTATAGAAATTAATAATAAATTTAAATTTTTAAAAAATAATTTAAATATTGTTAGACCTTGGGTAGTGCACCGGGAGGATGGTCTCAAGTTTGCGCGGAGATTAACAAAAATGGTAAAAATTTATCTATAGATATTTTAGATATGGATAAAATTGATAATATCTTTTTTTATAAGAAAGATTTTAATGAGCTAGATTTTTTCGATTTTGTTAATAATTTTTTTGCTCTAAATAAAGTTGATATCGTATTATCTGATATGGCTGTTAACACAACTGGAAATAAAGATTTAGATGCGATGAAAACTAATTCTATAGCGTTAGATGTTGTTAATTTATCTAAAGTTATCCTGAAACCAAAATCCTCTTTATTAGTAAAAATTTTTAGCGGAAAAGATGAAAATATCCTTAATAAAAAATGCCAAAGATTCCTTTAAAATTATTGAAAGAATTAAACCAGATTCAAGCAGAAAAGAATCTCGTGAAATGTATTTATTATGTAGAGATTTAAAAATTATTTGACTTTGAGATTTTTATATAATAAATTTATATATGGAAATCCCCGAAGCTTTAACTTTTGATGATGTCTTGCTCGAGCCTAGACATTCTTCTGTCCTACCTAAAGAAACTTTAGTTTCAACTCAAATTATCAGCATCTAGTAACACTTGGTATCCCTCTTATTGCCTCTGCAATGGATACAGTTTCAGAATATAAATTAGCAATCGCAATGGCTCAATCTGGAGGTATGGCATGTATTCATAAAAATATGAGTGCAGAAGAACAGGTCAATCAAATTAAATTAGTAAAAAGATTTGAATCGGGAATGGTCATTGATCCTATTACGATTGATCATGAAGCCTCTTTATATGAGGCAACTGAATTAATGAAAAACCATAAGATATCAGGAATCTTAGTTGTTAATAAAAATCTTAAATTAGTTGGAATTTTAACTAATCGAGACGTTAGATTTGTGACTGATAAAAAAATTAAAGTTAAGGATTTAATGACCAAAAAGCTTATTACAGCAAAGGTTGGAACATCATTAACAGAAGCAAAAAAAATATTATTTAAAAACAAGATAGAGAAATTAATTATCGTAGATAATAATTTTAAATGCAAAGGTTTGAGTTAAAATAATAGATATTCAAAAATCTCAGATTGACCTCAGAAGCATTCAAATTGATGAGAAAGGATCATTAGTAGTTGCTGCGGCCATTGGAACTGGTCCGGAAAGTTTTCAGCGAGCAGAGCAGCTAGCAGAAGCTGGGGCAGATGCAATTATTTTGGATACAGCACACGGACATTCAGCTTCCGTATTAAAAACATTAGAGAAGATCAAAAAAAATATAAAGATAACAATAATAGCTGGAAATATAGCTACAGCTGAAGGAGCAAAAGCATTAGTTGATTATGGAGCTGATGCAGTAAAAGTTGGTATAGGACCAGGATCAATTTGTACTACAAGAATTGTTGCTGGAGTAGGAGTTCCTCAATTTACAGCAATATATAATGTTGCAAAATCAATAAAAAATAAAAAAATTAAAATTATAGCAGATGGTGGAATAAGATATTCTGGTGATATTGCAAAAGCAATAGGAGCAGGAGCTGATGCCGTAATGATAGGATCATTATTTGCTGGAACAGAAGAAAGTCCAGGAGATGTTTTTTATTACCAAGGTAGAAGTTATAAATCATATAGAGGGATGGGTTCTATAGGGGCTATGTCTAGAGGATCCGCTGATAGATATTTTCAAGAAGAAATTAACGATTCGTTAAAATTAGTTCCAGAGGGAATTGAAGGAAGAGTTCCCTATAAAGGACCTGTACGTGCAGTTATTCATCAACTTATTGGAGGATTAAAAGCATCAATGGGTTATGTGGGAGCTAAAAATATTTTAGAATTAAAGAAAAAAGCGAAATTTGTTAAAATTACAAATTCAGGATTAAAAGAAAGCCATGTACACGATATACAGATTACAAAGCAGTCACCAAATTATCCGTTTGAAAGTTAATTATGAAAAAATATTTTAAATATTTTTTATCAATATTTTTTTACTCCTTAGCCTTAAAAAGTTACGCTGCAAATCCTGATTATTTTAATCAAGGCATTAAGTTTTTTAATCAAAATGATTATAAAGAAGCAAAATATTATTTCGAAAAAGATATTGTATTTAACACCAAGAATGAGAAATCATATTTACATTTGTCAAAAATATCAGCGATTAATAAAGATAATAATCAACAAAAAAATTATTTAGAGACAGTTTTAGTTTTAAATCCAAAAAATGAAGAGGCTCTGTATTTAAAAATTTTACTAAATATTGAAGAGGGCGATTTTAAGAAAGCTCAAGAAAGTAATTTAGTTTTTTCAAAAGTATGTAAAGAATTATGTTCAAAAAAAAATGATTTATCGAAAATGATCATAATCGATAAGAAGTAATGAAAGATATTTCTTATACAGATAAAATAGTCATAATAGATTTTGGATCTCAAACTACACAACTTATTGCACGAAGAATTAGAGAATTGGGTGTTTATTGTGAGATTATAAGTTGTTATGAAACTAAAGAGCTAAGAAATATATCTAGTTTAAAAGGAATTATTTTATCAGGAGGTCCTTTATCAATAACTAAAACTTCATACTTGGGAATTCCAAAACAAATATTAAACTTTAATAAGCCTATCCTTGGTATTTGTTATGGACATCAATTGTTAGCAAAAGAATTTGGAGGTGTAGTTAAAAATTATAAAAAGAGTGAATTTGGAAGATGCGACATTTCTAGTAATAAATCATCAATTTTAACAAAAAATTTCTTTAATAAAGAAAAAAAAACACAGGTATGGATGAACCATACTGATGTAGTAATAAAAATACCTAAAGGATTTCAAGGAGTAGCTTCAAGTACATGATTATAAATACACAATTATACAAAATCTAAGTAAAAAAATATTTGGAGTTCAATTTCATCCAGAAGTAGTTCATACGACCAATGGAAATATTTTATTTAAGAATTTTTTATTTAATATTTGCAAATTAAAAAAGAATTGGATTTCAACAAATCAAATAAATTATTTAATAAAAAATATAAAATCTCAAGTTGGAGATGAGAATATCTTATGTGCCTTGTCGGGAGGCGTTGATAGCAGTGTTTTGGCTGCATTATTATATAAAGCAATTGGAAAAAAATTGCATTGTTTTTTCATAAATACAGGACTGTTAAGAAAAAATGAAGAAATAGAAGTTATTAATGTTTTTAGAAAAAATTATAAAGTAAAATTAAATTATATAAATGCATCCTCAATTTTTTTAAATGCTTTAAAAAATGTTACTGATCCTGAAACTAAGAGAAAAATTATTGGTAAAATATTTATAAAAATTTTTGAAAGAGAATCTAAGAAATTTAAAAAGATTAAATATTTAGCACAAGGAACTTTATACCCCGATGTTATTGAAAGCCAAAGCCATCATGGAGGACCTTCCTCAGTAATAAAATCGCACCATAACGTTGGAGGCTTACCAAAGAAAATGAAATTTAAATTAGTAGAACCATTTAGGGAGTTGTTTAAAGATGAGGTAAGAAAAATAGGACTTAGCCTTAAATTATCTAAAGAGATTGTTTTTAGACATCCTTTTCCAGGTCCTGGTTTAGCTATTAGAATTCCCGGAAAAGTTGATAAGACAAAAATTAAAATTTTGCAGGAAGCAGATAGTATTTTTATTAATGAATTAAAATTAAGAAATCTTTATAAAAAAATTTGGCAAGCATTTTCTGTTTTATTACCAATAAAAACAGTGGGGGTTATGGGAGATTCTAAAACCTATGAATTTGTATGTTCCTTAAGAGCAGTTACATCTCAAGATGGAATGACTGCTGATTTTTATAATTTTAAGAACAAAGATTTAGCTGAAATATCAAATAAAATTATTAATAATGTAAAAGGTATTAATAGAGTTGTTTATGATATTACATCAAAACCCCCAGCAACAATTGAGTGGGAATAAAATTTATGAAAAAAAAATTAACAATTAATAATATTAAATTAAAAAAAATTTAAAAAACCGCTAGTTTGCTTAACTGCTTATACTACACCAATGGCTGAAATTTTGGATAAATATTGTGATGTAATTTTAGTTGGGGACTCATTAGGAATGGTATTGCACGGAATGAAATCTACTAGAGATGTTACTTTAGAGATGATGATTATGCATGGAAAGGCAGTAAGGAGAGGGATTGAAAATAGTTTATTAGTTGTTGATATGCCAATTGGAACGTATGAAAAAAATCCTAAGATAGCTTTAAAAAATGCAACCAAAATTATGAAAGAAACAAATTGTGACGCAGTTAAAGTTGAAGGGGGAATTAAAGTTTATAAAACTATTAAATATTTAGTTGATAACAATATACCAGTTATGGGGCACGTAGGATTGTTGCCGCAAAGTGTAAGAAAAAAATCGGATTATAGAGTTAAAGGAAAAGATTATTTAAGCTTTAATCAGATTATAAAAGATTCTATTTCTATAGAAAAAGCAGGAGCCTTTTCAGTGGTTGTAGAATGCGTTGTTAAAGATTTGGCAGATAAGATTAGTCAAAGAATAAAAATTCCAACAATAGGAATAGGAGCATCAAATAAATGTGATGGACAAATTTTAGTTACAGAAGATCTTTTGGGATTTTCAGAAAAGCCTCCTAAGTTTGTTAAAATGTATGATAATTTCAAAGAGAGAACTGAAATTTGTATAAAAAATTTGTAAAAGATTTAAAAAATAATAATTTTCCAAATATCAAAAATATGTATCGAGTTTTATGAATCAAATTTTCAACGAAATAGAAGACGATTTAAAACAAGATAAATTTATTAATTTTTTTAAAAAATATAAATTTATAATTATTATTTTTATATTTTCTTTAATTCTAATATTAATTTTTTTTGTAGTAAGCAAAAATATTATTTTTGAAAATAGAGCAAAAAAATATACACAAGAGTACGTTATAATCTTAAACCTTATTAATAATAAAAAAATTGACGAGGCCAAAAAAAAACTTGAAATTTTAAAGACTTCTAAAATTAATATTTATAAGGTTTTAGCCATTTCTAAATTGTTAGAACTATCGAAAGAAAATAAAAATGAGCAAATATCTATTCTAGATTACGCAATTAACTCTAACATTGAGAAAAATGATAAAGATTTATTTAAAATTAAGAAAGCTTTATTAGCTTTTGAAAATTTAGACGAAACAGCAAGTTTTAATTTTATTAAATCCAGGTGATTTTAAAAATTCTCCATGGAGAGTTTTGTCATTAGAGATATTAGGTGATTTTTATTTAAGCAAAGGACAAAAAATTAAAGCAAAAGATATTTATGATCAGGCAATTAAAATTTCAGATATTCCTGAAATCTTCAAAAAAGATCTAGAAAAAAAAATTAAAGATATTAAATAAATGAAATTTTTTTTAATTTTCTTTTATCTTTGTTTATCTATTCATGTTCGTCCGATAAAGATAAAAAAGTAGATCTTGGAAGTCTTCAAGAGACAAGGCGAAAAAATAAATGTTTTTGAAGCATAATAATATTTTTGATAAGGAAGTTAATTCTAAATCATCATTACAATTAAATCAACCGTTCAACTTAATAAAAATTGGATATTATGAACATTATTCTTCTAATAATTTTTATGAACATTTTGTTTATGAGGGTAAATTACAAGATATTTTTAAAAAAAGCTTAGGCGATTATATTAAATAAAAATAATGATAATGGCTCATTATTAGTAAGTGATAATTTTGTTTTTTTTAGTGATGAAAAAGGAAAAATTTATAAATTTGATATTAATAATAAAAAAATTATATGGGAAATAAAGATATATCAAAGTGCTGTTAATAATTTTCCAAAAAATATTGCATTATTTTTAAATGTCGGATGTTTTATATGCCGCTGATAATTTAGGATTTATTTATTCAATTAACACTGAAACAGGAAAGAACAATTTGGCAACAAGAATACGGTATCCCATTTTCTTCACATCTTAATTTTCATAGAGGCGTTTTATATGTTGTAAATCAAAACGGACGTCTTTATGCTTTTAATCCTGTTGGATGGACAAAAAATATGGAGCTTTGAATCTTTGTCTGGTTTAATAAAACCATCAAGATCTAGTAATATTTCAATTATATGATAATAAATTATTATTTTCGAATGATGTTGGTGACATAACTGCAATTGATTTAGATCAGCAAGTTATTATCTGGTCTAAAGAATATTTTATCTCAAAATACTATTTCTAATAATTTAGTTTTTAAAATTTCTAATATTTTAATTGATAAAAAAGATGTTTTTGTTTCCTCTAATAGTGGCGATTTATTTAATTTTAATATTGATACAGGCGAAATAAAATGGTCTACAAAATTATCATCAATTCAAAACCATATTAGTACTGATAAATATTTATTTGTATTAACAGAAAATGCTTATGTTGTTGCACTTAACAAGCTTAATGGAAGCATATTGTGGTCTTTAAATTTAAATAAACATTCAAAATCAATCATTGAAGGATCAAATGTTGGAATATTTTCAACTCCAATGAACAATGATCATTTTGGTCTTTTGTTAGGAAGTGGCCATCTTTATTTAACTTCTGCAAGCGGTTATATTTTTAAAATTTCAGCAGTAGATGGCAAGTATATTTCAAGCAAAAAAATTAATAACGAATTATCTAGAGCACCCATCATAGTTAATAATAAAATATTAATTCTCAATCGTTCTTCGGAATTAATAATACTCAATTAATGGATAAAATATCATCAGGAGTTATTACTCTTGCAATAGTAGGAAAACCTAATGTTGGTAAATCTACTTTTTTCAACAAAGTTTTAAACAAAAATTTGTCACCTGTTAGTGAAATACCAGGAACAACAACAGATCTTTTTATAGATAACATTACATACAAAAATAGAACTTTTAAATTAATTGATTCTGGAGGGTTAAAGAGGAAAGGAAAATCAAAATCTGATGAGCAGCAGTATATAACAAAAGAAAGTTTAAAAGCAATTTATCTAGCTGATGTGATTTTATTTATGATTGAGGCTGATAAGGAATTTACAAAAACAGATAAACAAATTTGTAGATTAGTATTAGATAAAGGCAAAGGTTTAATTTTTGTTATAAATAAAATTGATTTAGTAGATGAATTAAAAACAATTAAAAATGAATATATTTATTATATAAAAAATTTATTTTCTGATGCTTTATTAGAAGATCCATTTAGTATCTGTTCTTTAAAACTAGAATTTCCTAAAAAAATATTTGATGAAGTAATCAGTATACATTCCCGTTTAAGAAAAAACTTATGATAATAAAGATCTTAAATAAAGCTTTGCAGGACGCAATTAATAAAAATAAAATCCCAGTTTATTCAAAATTTCGCCCTAAAATAAAATATATTAAGCAAGTAAGTACAAGACCAATTATTTTTAAAATTTTTGGAAATCAGGCTAATAAACTTTCATTAGATTATCAAAAGTATCTTGCTAAAAGTTTAAGTAAAAAATTTAATATTAAAGGTTTTAAAATTTTCTTAAAATTTGTTAGCGCAGAAAATCCTTTTAAATCAAAAAAATATTAAATTATCTAATATTACTTAAGTAGAGATAACTGATTGTCTTTTACGCTTCTATTTGACTGATCTAGAGGAGGAATAGGATAGTCTCCTGTAAAATAATGATCTGTAAATTCAGGATTTGAATTATTACGTTTCTGATAACCCATAGCTTTGTAAATGCCATCAATAGATAAGAAACTTAAAGTTTTAACACCAATAAATTTAGTCATTTCATCCAATGACATATTGTGAGCTAAAAGCTGATCTTTATCTGGTGTATCGATTCCATAGTAGTCTGGATACATAATAGGAGGACAAGATATTCTCATATGAACTTCTTTAGCTCCTGCGTCATACATCATCTGAACTATTTTTTTTGATGTATTTCCTCTTACTATAGAGTCATCTATTAAAATTATTTTTTTATTTTTAACTAAAGATGCATTTGGATTGTGTTTTAATTTAACACCCAATTGTCTAATTTGCTGAGTAGGTTCAATGAAGGTTCTTCCTACATAATGATTTCTTATCAACCCTAATTCAAAAGAGATTTTTGCTTCTCTAGAATATCCTATTGCAGCAGGAACCCCAGAATCTGGAACTGCTGAAACCATATCAGCATCCACAGGGGATTCTTTTGCCAATTGTTCGCCGAAATTTTTCCTAAATTCGTAAACGCTTTTTCCAGACATTAAACTGTCAGGTCTTGCAAAATATATATATTCAAATATGCATGGACGTGCTTTCATTTTAGGGAATGGCTTAATACTTTCAACCCCATCATTTGTAATAACTACAATTTCACCATTTTCAACTTCACGAACAAAAGTTGCACCAATAATATCTAATGCACAAGTTTCAGAGGCTAGTACATATGATTTTTTTAATTTACCAAGAACTAAAGGTCTTATTCCATAAGGATCTCTTACGCCGATCAGTTTTTTATTTGTTAGCATAACAAGAGCGTATCCACCTTGTATTTGAAACAAAGAGTCTATTATTTTATCAATAGTTTTTAATCTTTTTGAACGAGCTATTAACTGAACTATTGTTTCTGTATCAGAGGTAGTTTGAAATATAGCGCCATCTTTAATCATTTTTTCTCTTAACATAATTGAATTTGTAAGATTTCCATTATGAGCAATACTAATTCCACCAGTATATAAATCTGCAAAAAAAGGTTGGATATTTCTTAATACAGGAGCGCCTGTCGTTGAATATCGATTATGACCTATTGCAAAATTTCCAGGTAACTTTTGGATAGTTGTTTCTTTTGTAAAGTTATCACCTACTAAACCTAATCTTCTTTCAGAAAAGAAGTTTTTGCCATCGTAAGAAACGATACCACAAGATTCTTGACCCCGATGTTGTAATGAATGTAGTCCTAAAGCAGTTAAGGCAGAAGCATCAATATGATCAAAGATACCAAATACACCACATTCTTCTTTTAATTTGTCAGAGTTTAAATCTAATAGCATAAATTTATTTTTTTAATTTCTCTTTTGTTTCATCAATATATTCGTTACTAAATAGAATTTTTTCGTCAAATAATTTTCGTCCATATTCAATGATGTTGTAAGAAGAGCCGTTTTTGAGATAGGCAGGCCACTTATCATATAGATAAATATAATTAGATAGACTCAGTATTATAACACAATAAAAATATCCCGTAATCCCCCCAAAGATAAAACCGAACAATTTATCAATTCCTCCTAAACCAGCCCATTTTAAAGATTTTCCCATAGCTTTGCCTAAGACTATAATTAAGAATAGACTTAATAAAAACACAGTTACGCCAGCCACTGTTCTGGCCGTTGACTCATTTTCAATTATTTTACTAATATAAGGAAGGACATAAGGAATTGAATATTTTGCTATTATAAAAGCAATGATCCATTTCAAAAAGGAAACTAGACCTCAATACAAATCCTTTTTTAAGCGAAGATATTAAGTTAAAGAGAATTATTATAGCTACGATGATATCGAATACATTTATATTTTTAGATTGAAAAAAATTTATAAAACTTATCCATTTTTAAATGGTTTAATTATTGAAATTAACTGTGGCATTAAAGTCAAAACAAGAGTCATAGCTGTTAACATTGCTAAACCAGTAAAAATTCCAAAATAAATTGAAGGAATAAAGTTAGAAAATATTAATATTGAAAATCCAAAGACAATAGTTAATGAAGCGTTGACTATCGCTTTACCTACAGATTTGTGACAAATCTCAATTGTTTTTTTATAATTTTTGTTTATTTTAAATTCTTCTCTAAAACGATAAATATAGTGAATGCTATTATCAATAGCTATTCCAACGCTAATAGATGCAATAGTTATTGTCATCATATCCAAAGGGATATTAAACAATCCTAAACTTCCTAAAATAAATAAAGCTGCAGTAAAATTTGGAATAGCAGCCACAATAGACCAAGATAATGATTTAAATAATATTAATAGTAGAATGAAAATTCCTGCAAATGTTATTCCTAAAGTTTTAATTTGTGAATCAAATAAACTTTGCAGTAAATTATTAAATATTACTAATATTCCAGTAATTTTAAATTCTTCCTTGTTTAGTGTTTAATTTTTCTTCTAAATCTTTTTGAATTTTTATTAAAAGCTCTTTTCTATTAAGATTAGGATTAGAATCTATTATTCTAAGAGAAATTCTTGCTTCATTGTTTTCAATTGAAACATAGGGTGTTACTATACTCTTTTTAATATCATCTGGTAATTTGCTATATAAAATAGCCATTTCTAGTGGTCCTAATTTTTTATTATCATTAATCTTTTCACCCAATTGTAAAACTGAATAAAAAGATAAGACTTTTCCTATCTCAGGTAAAGTTTCTAAATATTGATGAACATTTACGATATTATTTACTCTAAAATTTGTGAACCAGTAACTATCTTTATATTCATTAGAGTGAAGAACCTTGAAAAAATTCATCATCAGCTGATGTTGATTTAGACTCAGACTCTTTAAATTTTAAAATAATATCTAATGGAGTTGTTCCTCCTAATTTTTCATCAATTAATTTCATTCCTTTATATATTTCAGTATTTTTATCAAAATAATTAATAAAACTATTTTCAACTTTTAGTCTTGTCATTCCGTAAATACTTAAAATCAATATAATTGTTGAAAACGTGAGCACTAAAAATTTTTGATTTATTGCAATTGTTTCAAAAAATTTTGCAATTTTTGACTCTTTACTTTTATGGATGGGAGTAGCTTTAGGTTTAAATTTAATTATAAGATAAGGAAGTAATATCATTGATACAAATAGTGAAATAAATAATCCAAGTGTCATCATCCATCCAAAATCTATAACTGGTTTAATATCGCAAAATATAAATGATAAAAATGCTAAGGCTGTTGTTAAAACTGCGTATAATATTGGCGTAAAAATTTTTGTTGTAGTTAGATAAGTAAGATAATTCTCTTTCTTTTTAGGAAATTCAGCTTGTAGCTGCTTGTATCTTTCTACGTAGTGAATGTTTATTTCCATTGTAAGAATAAGCATTAGTGAAATAAAATTAGAAGATATTACTGTCACTTTCCAATTTAAATAACCTAACATTCCAACCATTATAGCTATAGATAAAAAACAACTTAGAAGAGGGAAGACTACCCATCTAATATCTCTAAAAATGAACCATAAAGTTATTATAATAAAAATAAAAACACCTGAACCGAAAACAGTAATATCTTTTTTTACAAAAGATATTAAGTCATCAGCTATCATAGGAATTCCTGAAAGATTAATATCTGCAATATTTTTATATTTTGAAATATGAGACCTAATCTCAATATTATAAAATTCTAAATTCTTATTATGTTCTTTTTTAAGTTTTTCTAAAATTTTATTTTGAGATCTCAAATTCTTTCAAATCTTTTTCTGAAAGTTTACTGTTCTGTTGTTTGTCTAGAAAAATCTTGTTTGTTTTTAAAGCTGATAAATATTCTTTATTATCTTTGATATAGACAACAATTCCAAAAGTAGTGGCGTCTTCATTTATTATTAATTTTTTATATACGGGGCTATTTTTTAATTCATTTAGAGCTCTATTAATTTCAATGCCTGGAGTAACAGAATCATCGAATATTTTTAATTTTTTCTATTAAGGGTAGATCTGAACTTTCAAATAAAGGGGCATTTAAAACACTTATGCTTTTGCTTACCCATTTTATATTGTCAATTTCATCAACAAATTTTCTTAATTCCTTAAGACTTTCCTCGTTAATTTTTTTTTTAGGAGAATATGTAATTACAAAAAATTCTTCAGATGAATAACGCTCATTTACGGATCTTAAGTAATTTAAATCAGGATCATTTTCTAATAGCAATGAATCAGCAGATGCGTCTAATTGAAAATTTTTCGCGTTATAGACAGAAAAAGAAAATACTAAAACTAGTAAAAAAAGTATAAATTTGGGTTTTTCTAATAGCTTTTTATATATTTGATTAATAAAATTCATCTTTAATTTAATATAAACTCTTTCACATCTTTCAGAAACAGAGGTGATAATATCATACGGAGAAGTTTGAGAGACTTTTGCAAAACTATCTAAATTTAAATTTTTTCCAAACACTTCTAAATAATCTCCAATTTTAATTATATTTTTAACTTTAGTAACATCGACTATCATTAAATCCATAGAAATTCTTGCAATCATTGGAAGTTTAACATTTTTATAAAATACATAACCTATATTAGATATTCTGATTTTTACTCCATCAGCATATCCAAGAGGAATAGTTGCGGTGACTATATCTTTTTTTGCTTTATAGCTTTGATTGTATCCAGCTGTTTCACCTTTCTTAAGACGATTTATTTGAATAACAGGAGATATTAAAGAAACTACATTTTTTAATTCTTTTTGAAAAAATAATTTTCCACCATACAAGGCAATACCGGGTCTCACCATATCAAAATGATATTCTTTACCTAAAAATATTCCTCCTGAGGCAGCTAGACTAAATTTACAATTTGGTAAATTAAACATTTTTTTTATTTTTAAAAATCTATTTTTTTGAATAGACATTGTATTTGACTATTTTTTTCATCAGCACTTGCAAGGTGAGTAAGTATAATTACTTCTTTAAATTTTTTAATTATTGATCTTTCATTATATATTTTTAAAATATCTTCATGCTGCATTCCAGATCTGCACATTCCCGTATCAACTTGAATAGCTAGTTTATTAAAGTAGTTTTTTCTTATTTAAAAAATTTGTCCATTTCTTAAATTGTTCATAAGTATTAAGAATAGGTATAAATTTATTTTTAAAAAATATTTGCTCTTCATTTTTGTTTAATCCATTAGCTACATAAATATTTATATTTGAGACTTTTTTTTTATTTTTAAAGCTTCAGAAATATTTGCGACCCAAAAATCTTTACATTTATTTTTTTTTAAAAATTTTGCAATTTGAACATCGCCAAGACCATAAGCGTTTGCTTTAATAACCGGACAAATAGTTGTTTTTGAAAATTTTTTGATAATATTAAGATTATTTTTAATATTTTTTAGATTTATAATTAGTTTTGAATGCGAATATTGCATTCATGGTTAATTATCAAATTTTATATTATTTGCATCTTTAAATTTAGTATAAGCGCTCTCAAATTCTAAATTAATTATACCTGTAGGGCCATGTCGTTGTTTACCAATTATTACTAGTGCCTGGTTATGTACTTGGCTCATTTTTTCTTGCCATGTGATGTGCTCAGCTGTTCCAGCCTGTGGTTCACTTTTTTCTAAATAATATTCTGGTCGATATACAAACATAACAACATCAGCGTCTTGTTCGATAGAACCAGACTCTCTCAAATCTGACAATTGAGGTCTCTTATCATCTCGTTGTTCTACAGCTCGTGATAACTGAGATAATGCTAAAACAGGAACGCTTAGTTCTTTAGCTAAAGCTTTTAAGCCTTGTGTTATTTCTCCAATCTCCTGAACTCTACCTTCGTATTTAAAATTTCCAGTAGTCATTAATTGTATATAGTCGACTACAATTAAATCTAATCCATGAAGTCTTTTTATTCTTCTCGCTCTATTTGCTAGTGTAGAAATTTTAATTGCAGGAGTTTCATCGATATAAAGAGGAAGATCATTAATATTTTTTGAAGCTTCAATAAATTTTTCTAAATCTTCCTGAGTAATTTTTCCTCTTCTTATATCATTTGATCTAATTCTTGATTGTTCAGCTAATATTCTCGTTGATAATTGTTCAGAAGACATTTCCAAAGAAAAGAACGCAACAGAAGATTTTCCCTAGTTTTTTTTCCATAATGTTTTTTGCAGCATGAAAAGCAATATTAGTTGCAAGAGCAGTCTTTCCCATAGAAGGTCTTCCAGCGATGATAACTAAATCACCTTTGTGCATTCCTCCAAGCCTCTCATCCAAGATCTCGAAGACCTGTGGGCACACCAACTATACCCTCATCATTCTTAAAGGCTCGCATTGCCATATCGACAGTTTCGCCAAGAGCTTTTTCAAAAGACATATACGATCTGTCAAATTTGCCTCTTTCAGCAAGATCAAAAAGTTTTTTTTCTGTTCCCTCTATTAATTGTTCAGCAGTATGTTCTAAATTTTTGTTATTAGCTTCTGTTAATGTATTTTCAGATAATTCAATTAGTTTTCTTCTTAAATAAAGATCATAAATTACTTTGGCATAGTCTTTGACTTTGAAAAGCAGAAGTAGATAAGTCTTGTAAGTTTTGCAATGTATTCATTACCACCCAATTCTTTTAATGATTGATCATTTTCTAGATAATTTTTTAAAGTAATAGGACTTGCTAACAAACCCTTACTGATTAATTTATTTAAATAATGAAATATTTTTTGATGAATGGGATCAAAGAAGATATTTTCATTAACAATAGTAGAAATTTCATCAAATATTTCGTTATTTACTAAAATTGAGCCTAATATTATTTGTTCTGCCTCTATATTATTAGGTAATTCTTTTGTTGTATTTAAAATTCTAATATTTTCTGCGCTCATGCAAATATTTAAATTTATTTAAGATATGAGTATAGAAAATTTTAGACTTAATTTGATGTGGATAAGTTAATAACTTTTTATTTAAACTATTTTTTCAACTGAAACGACTTTTACTTTTATTGAAGCTTGAACATCGGCATGTAAATTTATAATTACTGTATAGTCACCAATTTTTTTAATTTGTTCCTTAAGCTCAATCATATTTGCTGAAATATTTTTAAAATTATGCAATTCTAAATTTTGGATTATCTCTTTAATAGTTAAAGATCCATACAAAGCGCCACCTTCCATGGAATTCTTAGTAATTTTCAATTCAAATTTATCTATTTCTTTTTGAATTTTTACAGCCTCGTTTTTTAGTTCATTATTTTTTTTATTTAATTCTTCTCTTCGTTTTTCAAAAATAGCTAAATTTTCTTTAGAGGCTACTAAAGCTTTATTATTCTTTAAGAGATAGTTTCTAGCAAAACCATTTGCAACTTTTACTTTGCTACCAATTTTTCCTAATTTTTTAATATTTTCTAAAAGAATAACTTCCATAATTAATCCGCTACAAATGGTAATAAAGCTAATATTCTAGCTTTTTTAATTTCATTAGATAACTCTTTTTGTTTTGCATAACAAACAGAAGTTATTCTACTTGGTAACATTTTTCCAGTTTCAGATATATATTTTTGAAGTAATTTTAAATTTTTATAATTAATTACAGGAGCATCTTTTCCACTTAAAGGACAGTCTCTTGTAAATTTAGTAGTTGCTTTTTGAAAAAGCATTAAATTTGAATTATTATTTTTTTTCGTTTTTTTAATATTTTTTCTTTTCATTATTTATTATCTTCCTTTAAGACTAGTTCTGAATTTTCTTCTGGTACATTCTTTATTTTAATAGTCATAAATCTTAAAATATTTGCATCAATTCTCTCAATCTTTTCAAGTTCTTGAACAATCACTGGCTCACCAGAAAAATATAAATTTGTGTAGTATCCTTTTTTAAAATTTTTAATTGGGTAAGCTAGTTGTCTTAAACCCCAATTTTCTTTTTTTTCAATTTTACCTTTATTTTTTTTTATGAGATCTTCAATTTTTTGATGAAGATCAGATAAATCTTTATTATTTAAACTTTGAGAAGCAATATATGTGTGTTCGTAATAATTCATTTTTACTTTTGGTTGCTTTTAATTAGCATCCCAACTTTAACATTAAAGTCGAGAAAGTCTTGGCAATATATAATTTTTTTTTTTTAATACAACAGTATTAATTTTGTTATAACTATTACTAAATTATGAAAGCAATCGTATTTCCAGGGCAGGGATCTCAGTATGTTGGCATGGGAAGAGATTTTTATGATACTTTTAGTGAGGCAAAGGAAGTCTTTCATGAAGTCGATGACGCTTTAGAATTTAAATTATCTGATATTATTTTAAATGGACCCATTGAAAGTTTAAATCTAACAGAAAATACTCAACCAGCTATAATGACTGTAGGGGTTGCAATTTATAGAACTTTAAGAAAACAAAAAATAAATGAATTAAAAGACTATAGTTTTTTTGCCGGACATTCGTTAGGAGAATATACATCTTTGATTTGTTCAAACTCGTTAACTTTAAAAGATGGTGCTAAAATTTTAAAAGAAAGAGGTAAGTCAATGCAAGAAGCGGTTCCCGTAAATGTTGGAGCTATGGCAGCTGTATTGGGTGCAGAAGTTGACTTAATTAATGAAGTGATAAATAAAAATAAATCCAATTACAGGAATTGCTGAAATTTCAAATGATAATTGTCCAGGCCAAATAGTAATAAGTGGTAATAAGGATAAAATTAATAAAATAGTAGAGGATCTAAAAAACATACATGGTAAAAAAGCAATATTATTACCAGTAAGCGCGCCCTTTCATTGTTCATTAATGCAACCCTCTGCGGATAAAATGAATCAAATTTTAATAAAAACAAATTTTTTAAAACCAATAATAAATATTGTTTCAAATGTTACAGCCAAGACAATTGATAACTTTAAAGAAATACCTTTTTTACTTACTAAGCAAATTACCCATCATGTTAAATGGAGAGAATCAGTAGATTTTATGAAAACAAATGGTGTAAAACATTTTATTGAAATAGGACCAGGAAAAGCTTTAACGGGCATGATAAAAAGAATAGGAAAAGAACTTACAACAACTACAATTGATAATATAACCCAATTTAATGAATTTAATTAATTTAAAAAATAAAAAAGTCTTTATCACCGGAGGCACTTCTGGAATTGGACTGTCTATTTTAGAAAATTTTTATAAATTAGAAGCTGATATATTTACGATTGGAACGAATGTTGAAAATCTTAAGACTATTCAAAATAATTTTCCTAAAATTAAAACTTCTAATTTTAATTTAGAAAATCATCAAAAGATTGAAGAGTTAGTAAAAGAAGCCAAAGAAAAATTAGGAGGATTAGACATAGTTATAAATAACGCTGGTATCACGAAAGACAATCTTGCAATTAGAATGTCAGATGAGGAATGGAATAAAGTAATTAATATTAATTTAACTGCTGTTTTTTTGATTTGTAAGTATTCAATTAAAGTAATGATGAAACAAGATTCAGGATCTATAATTAATATTAGCTCAATTGTAGGACATACTGGAAATTTTGGCCAAGCTAACTATTCCAGTGCCAAAGCAGGGATAATTGCAATGTCCAAAAGTCTTGCAAAAGAGTACGCAAAAAAAAATATTAGAGTAAATTGTATTTCACCAGGGTTTATTGATACAAAAATGACCAAAAGTATTAATGAGGAATTTAAAAAGAAACTTATAGAAAATATTCCTATGGGAAAATTAGGCAACGGTAATGATATTGCCAATTGTGCTATTTTCTTAGCATCTGATCTTTCTAGTTATATTACAGGCGAAACCATCCATGTTAATGGTGGTATGTATATGGCTTGATTTATTTAATTTATTCATTTATTGAAAGAATCATTAATAATTAAGGGAGTTTAAAAATGAGTGATGTTGCTGCAAAAGTTAAAAAAATTATCGTAGAACACTTAGGTGTTGATGAAGCTAAGGTTACAGAAGAAGCCAGTTTTATTGATGATTTAGGAGCAGATAGTTTAGATACAGTAGAGTTAGTAATGGCATTTGAAGAAGAATTTGGTTCTGAAATTTCAGATTCAGAGGCAGAAAAAATCCTAACAGTTGGTGATGCAATAAGATTTATCGAGAATAATCCCGCAAAGTAGTTCTTTTGATTTCAAAATCAAAGAGAGGTTTAATTTTAATATTATCTTCCCCTTCAGGGGCAGGTAAAACTACACTTGCTAAAAAAATTGAACGATAGTGATAGAAATTTTAAAATTTCAGTCTCTTATACCACAAGAACTCCAAGAGCTAATGAAGTAGATGGAGTTGATTATAATTTTGTAACTATTAAAAAATTTCAAGAATTAGCCAGTCAGGATAAATTTTTGGAGCAGGCAAAAGTATTTGGAAATTATTATGCTACTTTAAAAGGACCAATAGAAGATAACTTAGCAAAAGGAATTGATTATTTATTTGATATTGATTGGCAAGGAACAGAACAAGTCAAAAAAATTATGCCATCAGATATTGTATCTAGTATTTATTTTGCCACCTAGCATTGATGATTTAGAAAGTAGACTTAAAAAAACGGGAAGAAAAAAATAAAGAGTTAATTAATCAAAGAATGAAAATGGCCAAAGATGAGATTAAACATTGGAAAGATTATAAATATATTGTTGTAAATAAAGATGTAGAAAATTGTTTTGAGCAAATTACTAAAATAATTAAAATAGAAAGAGAATTAAGATCTACTTTTAATTAAATCAACTAATTTATAGTAAAAATTAAAATCTAGATTTTCAGGTCTTAAGTTTTTAATATTATCAAAATCTATAATTTGAAGCTCTTTTTCATTAAGTATTTTTTTAAGTAGCTTTTGAAATCATTTTTCTTTTTGTATTAAATATAATTTTTAGTTTAATTCTGATAAAATGTCTAAATCATCTAATTTAAAATTAGTATTTTTTTTTGGAGTAAAAGAAAGTACTGTAGAGTCTACTTTTGGTTCAGGGTTAAATTCTTTTTTAGAAATATTAAAATGAAATTTAACGTCTAATCTGGCATCTGTTAGTATTGATATTCTGCCATATTTTTTATTATTTGAGGTTGCTATAATTCGCTCCGCAACTTCCTTTTGAAACATTAAAACCATTTGATCATAAAATGGAGGCCATGGTTCAGAATAAATCCATTTTATTAATAATTTTAGTGAAATATTATAGGGAAGATTGCCATAAATTATTGACATTTTTTTTAAAGATGTTCTCTTTCATCAAATGTTAAAGCGTCTGAGATTTTATAATCAAAATTATTATAATTATTTTTAATTTTTTCTAGATCAAGTTCTTAAATCTTTATCAAACTCTATGGCAAAAATTTTCTTTGGATCTCTTTTAATTAATTCTTCAGTTAAGATCACCTGATCCGGGACCTACTTCTAATGATGTTAGTGTCTTTGTCAATAATACCTATTTCTGCTATTTTTTTTATTATGTTTTTATTAATTAAAAAATTTTGTCCAAGGTGTCTTTTTATGTTTAAACATTATATTTACTAAAAAACTTTATTGCATTCTTAAAACTTTTTGGATTTGCAATTCCTTTTCCAATAATATCTGTACCAATACCATGATCAGGAGAAATTCTTATAAAGGGTAAGTCCGATTGTAATATTTATAGCATCTAGATCAAATTTAGTTTTAAAAGCTGTTAAAACTTGATCATGATAATGGCCTATTAAAACATCAATCTTTAATTTATTTCTTTGTAAAAAACTCGTATCAGGTGACAACGGACCTATTATTGAATATTTTTTTTTAAGCTTTTTAATTGCAGGTATTATTATTTTTTTTTCTTCAGTGCCTATATATCCATTTTCACCATTATGTGGATTTAGACCAAGTATACCAATTTTAAATTTTCTTTCTTTTAATAATTTTAGAATAAAAATAATTAATATTTTTGCATGCTTTTTCAATTTTTTTAAATGAAATTTCTTTATAGACATTTTTTAAAGGAATGTGAGTTGTTAAAGGAAGAACAGAGAAATTTTCATTAAACAAAAGCATATTTTCCTTATTTTTATTATTAGTTTTATCAGCAATATATTCGGTTATCCCTTTGTATTTATTTTTTGTAAATTTTGATTTGTTAATTGGAAGATTTAATAATTCCATTAGCTAATTTTTTTTTAATTAAAATTATTGCATATCTCAAAACATTTTTTTATAAAAATATCTGATTTATTAGATTTTAAATCAAACGCTTTTATTTGATTATAATCTATATTTATAAAATTAAATTTTATTATTATTTAAATTATTGATATTAGATAAATTAAAATTTATATTTATTTTTAAGATTTAAATAATTTGCTTGTTTTTTTAACAGGCAATAATTTCCAATAATTATAAAATTTAAGTTTAGTTTTTTTAATATAATCTAATGATTTTAAGAAAAATTTCAGATGAAATACTATTAGGTTCACCTAAAATAATTATAATATTTTTTTCTCACAAAAATTTAATTAAATATTTTTTTTTACTTTTTTCAAGATGACGTTGCTGCAAATTTATTTAAAAGTTTATTTTGTTCTAATAATAATTAATTGATTTTTAAATTTTTCATTATCATCAATATTTTTTGATTCTTTTTCTAATTGTCTTATTAACTTCTGTTAAATTTACATTAAGTCTACTTTCATACATTTGCCTAATTAATTTTGACCATTTCATATCAATTTTTATTATATTTTTTAAATAATCTTTTTCAATCTCATTTTTGTTATAAAATGAATCTGAGAATTTCATTATTAATTTTTAATTCTTTCTAAGTAATTGTATAAATTATTTTCTATTTCTTTTTCTGAAACTTCTATTTTATAAAAATTTGTTTCAATATCCTTAATTTTTCTATCAATTAAAGTATTAATAATTTCTTTTTTTAATATTTCTGAATTATTTATCAGTTTGATCTTTGTTAATAAATTTTAAAAAATTAATTTCTTTATTAACATCTAACTCTGTAATTATTGAATTATCAATAGAAACTATAACATTATTAGTTAATTGTTTTGCTTCTACTTAGAATAAATAAATACAATATAAATTAAAAAAATAATAATTTTTTTATTCATTTATTAGAAATTTATTGTATAAAATGAGTACTAATTTTATAATTTATTTATCTCCAAATGGAAGCAAAGTTACCCCAAAAAAAATACTAGTTGCAGGTTTTAAATCTTTATCTGATGAGTAATTTTTTTGAAAATAAAATCCATATCTTATACATTCATTTTCATTTTCAATGCCTAATTTATGAGAGTTAGTCATGTCTGTTTTTAGATTTCTATCAGTTTCAATTTTTATTTTTGTACTATCTGTTATAAATGATGTTAAATTAGCTTTTGCATATCTTTCATTTCCAATATGACTATTTTTTTCATAAAAATTAAAATTAACTTCTCCTTGTTTTAAAAAAGTTTTTAAAGTTACATCATTATAGTATGCATGGTTTAAATTATTATCTAAAGTATTTTTCATCGTAAAATCAAAATTACCTGGACTTAAATAATTTGCTTTTGTAACTAAATCTGAATTTTTATTTTGCAATGAGGATTTTGTAGGCATATCTAGATCATTATTAAATTTTACAACTTGTCCAATTGAAAAACTTGCTTCGCTTGGTTTATTTTGATTTAAATTTTTTTCTTTCCAAATCCAATCTAATCCTAAGTTTAATGAAAAATCTTTTTCAATTAATTCATCAGAATTCATTCTATTTATTGAAAATAAGATTATCAGTATTTAAAGTGATATCATTAGATTTTGCATTTGTGCATTTTTCCAGGAGCATAGCGTGTCAAAATTCTAGGTATTATATATTGTTCAGATTCTTTAGATATTTTTGCAAATGGTAAAGATGTATCTAAAGCCAACTACAGGATTAATTTGTGTATTTAGATCTTCATTTGGATTTTTATAATCTGCATAATAGTTAATATTATTAATTTTTGTTAAAAATTTATATCCAATTCCAAGATTAGAATTATATGACTCAGAAGTTGAGTGATCTAGGTTATTTATAAAACTTGTTTTATTTTGATTTGTATTTGTATTTAGACTTCTAAAATTTGAATTAAAATTTAAATTATTATTATTTAAAAAATTATATTTAGAATATATAATTTCTGGTAGCAAGATATTCGTATTGATCTGATTTTTTTATAGTAGTTATATTTTGATATGCTGCTGCTCTTGAGATTTAAAGTTTCATTTTTTCCATAAGAATTTAAAGAAACTTCATTGGTTAAGTTTTGTATCATTTTCTTTAACAAGATTTTTTTTAAATCCATCACTAGTAGAGTTAATTTTATTAACTCTTAAATAGGTTGGATCATTTACACGCTGTAATTTTAGTTGAAAATTGACTTTCATCTAAAATTTTATCTTTAAAATTTAAATTTAAATTACCATACAAATGGTTTCTCGAACCGTCTGTTTGTGTTGAAGTTATTTTTTGATATCCTTGAGTAATATCCACCTTCAATTGACTAAATCCCCATTTTTAAATTTTTCTCTATATTCTCCTAGTAATAATGGATGTTGTTTAAAATAATAAACTGGACTTACTGTAAAGTCAGCAGATTCTGATAGTGGATAAAAGTATGGAATTTTTATTGTTGAACCTATATCTCCCCCTAATGATGAAAATGATGGTGCCAAAAATCCCTCTTTTCTTTTAACTGTAGGATCAGGATGAGAAAAATATGGAGTATATAAAACAGGAACATTATTTAGATCTAATGAAGCATTTTTATATGTTAGTTTTTTTTTTTCTTTATCATGAATTAATTAAACCAGCATTTAAATTCCAATAAGCGACAACCTTCTGTTTCATTAGTTGTTTTACATGTATGTAAATTTTGCATCTTTAACTATAGTTATATTATCTTTTAATAGTTGCTGATTTTCCAGCTAAAGCTTGGTTCTATAAATTCATTAAATTTATCATTCAGATTTGAAATTTTTCTTTATTAAGTTCTGCATTAAGATCTGTATCCTATAATTTCATTAAATTTATCATCAGAATTTAATTTTGACTAAAATAATAAATATTTTTATATTTATCTACAAATTTTACTTTATTTTCAGCAGAAATAATTTTTTATCTAAATTATATTCAAAATTTTCAGCAGATAAAGTTCTGATTTTTATTATCAGTAAGATTTAGAGTTTCCAAAAGTATTTAATATGTTGATTTGTTTTATTATATATTATTTTATCAGATGAAATTTGTTTTCCCTCTTGATTTTTAGCAACTACATTTCCTATTGCTTCTATAATATTATTATCTTGAGAATAGGTTATTTTATCTGCAGAAAAATTATAAATATCTTTTTGTTGAGAAAAACTTGTATTTATTTGAAAAAAAAATAAACCTAAAAAAAATATAAAAAAAAATTTATTTTGCATTAACTTGAGTAATTCCAACTAAATTTATTAAAATTATCAGAAATATAGGTATCCATACTGAAAAATCTACAGATATTATGCCAGATTTAGCTATTGTTATTGATAAATCATTTAAAAAATAAATTACTATACTTATTATTACTCCGTAGCTTCCATATTTTAGATAATTAGAAGTTTTTCCTAAATTAATAATCATCAAGTCCAGAAAGTATAGACATAGCTAATAAGTATATAGGGAAGGATATTAATTTTTGATATCTAATTCTAAGATCTATAGTTGAGTAGCCTTTATCTTCTAATATTGACATTTCTTTGCTGATGTCTAATAAAGAAGTTGTTTCAGTATTTTTATAAATATTTTTAAGTTCATTAATATTTAATATTACTTATGTAATTATAATTATTTAAATAATTTTCTTTATTATTTTTTTTATTTATAGATGAGATAATATTAACTTTATTTAGTTGCCAATTATTGTCTTTTATAACTCCCTCAGTGGCATCAATTCTTCTAATAAAATTATTAGTTTTGATCATAATTATAAATCGTAATTTGATTAATAACTGAAAAATCTTTATCAATTTTTTCAATTCTTATAATATTTTTTTCTTTTTCATTTTTATCAAGAATCCATATTCCAGTTTCATTAACAAATACTAAATTTTTCGTTTCATTATAATTCAGACTTTAAATTCTTCATAGTATCTCAACATTGAGGAAGAAAAGGGAACAATTAAAAATACAATTAAATATCCAATAACAAATGAAGTTAAAGCAGGGATTAATATAATTTGAATATTTGAGTATCCCATTACTCTTAAAGAAATAATTTCATTATAATTGTAAATTTTTAAATAAAAAACAATTCCAGAAAATAAAATTATAAATGGAAATAAATTAAATAATACATTGGGTATTTTTAAGACTAGTAAATAGTATAAAATAATATAAATTTTAAATCTTGTTTAGATTTAAAAAAATTAAATTCATCCAATAAAGTTAATCAAATAGAACAATAGAAAACATTACTGTAGTTACGACTAATAAACTTCTTAATATATTCTTTGATTATGTATCTGTTTAATTGATTTTAGCATTTATGATTTGATATTTTCTCTAATTAAGAAAGTAATTTAATAAAATCCAATTTATTATTAAAAATAAAAAAGGAGTAACGTACAAAAATAAACTTGCGTATAATTTTTTTAGAACTTAAGATCTAATAATATTTCACTAATTATTACAATTGTAGTCCCAGTATACAAAAATTATTATTTTTAGAAAATTATTATTAATAAATTCTTTATTTGTTATCATTAAAAAACACGCCAAGAATAACTAATGATGGAATAAATAAAGGCATAATAATTCTATCATTAAGTTCATTGATTATATCTAGTATTTGATAATCATTTTTATTTTTAAGTCTTTGAAATAATTCAAAAGTAAACATTTCATTAAATTTATAATAATCGGCAGTTTTTTTATTATACTGATTTAGATCTAAGTGTTATTTTGTCAAAATCTAGAATAGATATTTTTTCATTCTTATTTTTCTCTTGAATACTTCCATCAATAAGTACTAGTAAATTTTTATTATTTTCATTAATTATAACACCTGATTTTGCCATTATAGTTTTTGTTTATTTCCTCATTATTTTCAAATAATATAATATCTTCTAATTCATTAATTTGATTTTTTTTTCCAACATAAATTGTTATTTTTTTTAGAGGATTATTAAAATTATTATATTTTATTAAAGGAGCCAATGATCCCACCCCTGAATTTAATAGTAAATATCTTGAGTAATTTGAAAAATATGGAACTATAAATAATCTAATTAAAATTATTAGTAATACAATTAATAAAATAGAAGATTTTATTAAATAATTTATAAATTTTTTTTTATCTAATCCAGAAAACCATAGAGCTCTAAGTTCATTATGATCTTCAAATTTTGAAATTGTTACTAACAAAAGATATAAAAAAAATTATTAATGATATTCTTGAAATAATTTTTGGAAGTATTGCTAGTATATATAAAAAATAAGTTTTAATTGAATTACCTTCTTCTCCAATTAAATCAAGCAGTCTAACAGCTTGAGTGATCCAAATAATAAGTCCAAATGCAAACAGAATAGAAAGATAGTTCTTTAAAAATTCTTGGATAAAATAGTATCCCAACTTGTTTTTTTTCATTTTGATATGTATATGATCTTATATCACTATGTTAGATTTAAAGATAATTCCAAATACTAAATAATAATTCAGATTTTTATATTTTTTTCTGTGAAAAAAATTTTTCATTTAATCCAAAAAAATTAGCATTTACCAATATAAATTATAAAGAAATTAATTCTATTTTGTTAAAAAATAAAGATGAAGATTATTTTGTATTTAATTATCACAGCTCAAGACCTAAAAAAATTATTTTTATAAATCAAAATGATATATAAAAATAATTTTGAGAATCAAAATATTGGCGGTAAAGTTATTAATGAAATCAAATCAGCAAAAGAAATTAATGTTATTTTTTCTAAGGAAAATAAATCATTAGAAAATTTTTATTTTAATTTTTTTTTAGGGAGTTTTTTAAAAAAATACTCTTTTAATAAATACAAAACAATTTTTAAAAAAAATGAAAATGTTAAAGAAAAAACAGATTTATTAATTAGTACAAAAAATAAAATTTTTTTTTCTAAGATTAAAAAAGATATTGATAATATTGTTAATGGAGTTTTTTTAACAAGAGATTTAGTTTCTGAGCCTCCAAATTACTTAAATCCTCAAACGTTTGTTAATGAAATTAAAAAACTTTCTAAATTAGGTCTTAAAGTTGAAGTTTTTGATCATTCAAAAATGAAAAAAATTGGAATGAATGCTTTACTTGGTGTTGCTCAAGGTAGCAAAAATTTACCTTATTTTGTGACGATTAAATGGAAACCAAATAATTCTAAAAATAAGAAACCACTTTCATTTATTGGTAAAGGTGTTTGTTTTGATACGGGTGGCATTTCTTTAAAACCAGCAAAATTCATGGAGGATATGAAATATGATATGGCTGGAGCTGGTGCAGTTGTTGGATTAATGAAAACTTTGGCATCTAAGAAAATCTAAGTCTTACGTTATTGGCACTGTAGCATTAGTTGAGAATATGCCTGGTGGCTCAGCTCAAAGACCGGGAGATATTGTAAAATCTTATTCTGGAAAAACAATTGAAGTTTTAAATACAGATGCTGAAGGAAGATTAATTCTTGCTGATGCAATCTATTATATAGATGAACAATATAATCCAGAATTTATAATTGATTTAGCAACTCTTAACTGGGGCAATAGTTGTTTCTTTAGGCAATGAATACGCAGGTCTATTCTCAAATGATGATAAATTATCAGAAAAATTAATTAAAGCAGGAGAAATCGAAAATGAAAAACTTTGGAGATTTCCATTACATAAAAACTATGACAAGTTAATGGACTCAAAAATTGCAGACATTCAGAATATTAATTACTCAGGAGGAGCAGGGTCTATTACAGCAGCGCAATTTTTACAGAGATTTTTAAAGAACAGTACTCCCTGGGCTCATTTAGATATTGCCGGCATGGCTTGGACAAAGAAAGATTTAGAAACTATACCAACAGGAGCAACTGGTTATGGAGTTAAATTATTAAATAAATTTGTAGAAAAGTATTACGAATAATATGGAAAAGACTTTATCAATAATTAAACCTGATGCTGTTGAAAGAAATCTAATTGGTCAAATACTCAGTATTTTTGAAAAAAATTCTTTAAAAATTCATTCAATTAAAAAAATTAAATTATCTAAAAAAATGGCAGAAGATTTTTATTTTGTTCATAAAAATAGACCCTTTTTTAATGATCTTTGCACATACATGAGCTCAAGTCCTGTTGTGGTTTCGGTGCTAGAAGGTGATAATGCAGTTGCTAAAAATAGAGAGATTATGGGTGCAACAAATCCAAAAGATGCAGCTAAAGGCACTATTAGAAACTTATATGGGATTTCTTTAGATAAAAATTCTGTTCATGGTTCTGATAGTAAAGAAAATGCTAAAATTGAAATTGATTTTTTCTTTAAAGAATAATTTTTAAATTATTTTTTTACAAACAATATCTACCGCTTTTGGATAAATTATATGCTCTGCTTTTAAAACTCTTTTAGCTAGAGAATTAGGATTATCTGTTTTAAAAATTTTAACTTTTGTTTGTAAAATTTTTTTACCAGAATCAAGTTTTGCTGTTACGTAATGAACTGTAGATCCTGCATATTTATCACCTGCTTGTATTGCCCTTTCATGAGTATTTAAGCCTTTATATTTTGGAAGTAGTGAAGGATGAATATTGATAATTTTAAATTTACATTTTTTAATAAATTCTTTTGATAAAATTCTCATAAATCCTGCTAAACATAATAAATTAATTTTATTTTTATTTAAGATACTTAAAGCTTTTTTTTCAAATTGAGGTTTCTTTTTTTCTATTGCGTAATTTTTAATTTTATTTTTTTTAGCATAAGTCAAACCTTTAGCTTCTTTTTTATTAGAAATAACTAATTTGATTTTCCAATTAGTATTATTTTTTTTAGAGTATTTAATTAATTCTTTTAAGTTAGAACCTCTACCAGAAATAAAAACACCAACATTAATATTTCCAGTTAATTTTTTCATTTAATATAATTTTTTTATTATTATTACTTTTTATTATAGTTCCAATTTCATAAGGCTTTGATAGATTTATTAAAAACTTTCAATATTTTTTTATAATTTTTTTTATCTGCAATTATGCAAAAGCCAACACCGCAGTTAAATGTTTTAAGCATTTCATGATCATTAACACCATTTGATTTAATCCATTTTGTAACTTTATTAGGTTTAATTTTTGAAAGATTTATTTTTGCACTATAATTATTAGGAATTACTCTAGGTAAGTTCTCAATAATTCCTCCACCCGTGATATGAGCGCAGCCTTTAATTAACTTCATTTTATGAAGTTTTAATATTTCTTTAACGTAAATTTTAGTTGGAGTTAAAAGATCTTTGTATAATTTTTTATTATTCTTAACTTTAATTTTTTTATCTTTCAAAATTTTTCTTATCAAAGAATATCCATTAGAATGAGCTCCTGATGAAGGTACTGCCAATATTATATCGCCATGTTTAATTGAATTTCCTGTAATGACATCTTTTTTTCCGACGATACCAACGGCAAAGCCAGCTAAATCAAAAGAATTTCCAGTATATATCCCCGGCATTTCTGCAGTTTCACCACCGGATAAAGAACAACCGGCAATTCTACATCCTTTTGCTATACCAGATAAGATCTGCTTATATTTTTTTTCAATAACTTTTGGAATTGCAATATAGTCTAAAAAGACAACAGGTTTTGCGCCTTGCACAATTAAATCATTTACGCACATTGCAACTAAATCAATACCGATCGATCTAAAATCATTTAAATGATTTGCTATTTCTAGCTTAGTTCCAACTCCATCAGTTGAAGTTACTATTAGAGGATTTTTAATTTTATATTGTCCTAGATCAAATACAGATCCAAAACCTCCTATATTTTTAAAGTTTTTAATTTCACTTCCTTTAATTCTCGTTGATTTTGACAATTTAGAAATAAATTTAACTAGATTTTGTGGTTTTTTGGATATCAACACCACTTTTAAGATAGGTAAAATTTGAATTATTCATTAAAAAAATATTAACACTTCAGCAATACACTTGTTTTCTTATTTTACAATCAGTTTTTAAATAAGATTTTTTATAAAAATAATGTAGTTTTATGTTTTTTTATGAAAGATCAAATAGTTTTTAAATTTCCAGATAAAAGTTTTTATTATGAGGAAGATTTTTGTGTAGGAGAAAATAATTATGAAGCTTACAAATTAATTAAAGAATGGCCAAATTGGAGTTTTAAGGGAATTAATATTTATGGTCCTAAAAAATCTGGAAAATCTTATCTAACAAAAATTTTTTCTGATAAAGCTAAATCCAAAATTTTTGATAGTAAAAATATTAATAAAAATAATTTAGACTTAATATTATCTCAAAATGTTTTAATTATAGAAGATATAGATTTTTTTAATGATGAAGTTTTTTTTCAAACAATTTTAAATGATTTTATAAGTAAAAATAAATTTATTTACTTAACTTCTAATAAATTAGCAGGAAGCATTTCATTTAAATTAAAAGATTTAATTTCACGTTTAAATTCATTAGTTACAGTAGCAATCACTAATCCCTCTGATGAATTATTTAATCAAATTTTAACAAAGATGCTTTCTGATAAACAAATTAATATTACAAAAAAAGATGTAAATTTTATTTTAAAAAATATTGAGAGAAGTTACGATACTGCATCTAAGTTTGTTAAAAATTTAGATGAATTATCTTTATTATATAAAAAAAAAATAAATACAAAAATTATTAATCAAGCAATAAATAATATCAGTTAACTTTATTAAAAGTTTTTTTAAAATTTTTAATTAATTTTGTTAATTTTTTAATTTCAATATTTTTTAAATTTTTTGAAATAATAGAAATTTTTGTATTTTTTATATTTTTTATAATTTCTTTATCAGAAAATACCCAATTTTTTGGAAGATTAATTTTTTTTGCTATTTTATTTCTAAAATTTATTATTTTAATAAAATTATTATTATTTAAAATATCATTACCTAATTTTTTTTTAAAAATAACAGGATAATCTTCATGAGATATTTTAAATATTTCTTTTTTAATTAATTTATTAAATAATTTTAATTTATTTTTTTTAACTAATTTATTATTTAATTTATTAAAAATTATTTTTAGATAATAAACATCATTTATTAAGTAATTAATTCTCTCATTATTAATTGGTCTTTTTAGCCAATCTTCTTTTTGCAATGACTTATCAATATTAATCTTGCAAAAATCTTGAACTAATTTCTTATAAGAAGGTGCTATCATCATAACTATTAAACAATGCTGCAATTTGAGTATCAAAAACAGTAAATAAGATTTTTTTAACTATAGATAAGAATATTTCTAAATCTTGCCTGCAAGAGTGAATTACCAACGTAATATTTTTTTTATTTAAAAATTTAAAAATTTTCTTAAAGTTAATTTTTTTCTCTAAACAATCAATAATTCCAATATTTTTTCCATCAAAAATAACTACAATAGATAGAACCGCTTTGTATGTTGATCTTCTTTCAAATTCTGTATCAAAATAAAATTTTTTTTTATTTTTAATTTTTGCAATAAAGTGATCTAGTTCTTTGTTGTTTCTAATTAATGAGAAATTATGATTGTTTTTTTTGAACATTAACTGTATTTCAATTTATTATTAAAAAGGTTGATTTGATTTGAATAAATATAGAACTCACAATTGCTCAGAACTTACAATTAAAAATATTGGCAAGCAAACTATTCTATCGGGATGGGTTCATAAAAAAAGAGATCACGGTAATTTATTGTTTATTGATTTGCGGGATCACTATGGAATTACTCAGTGTATAATTGATAATAAAAATGAACATTTTTCAGCATTAGAAAAAATAAAATTAGAAACAGTTATTCGAATAGAGGGTGAGGTAGTCGCAAGAACTTCAGAGACAATTAACAAAGAACACGCAACAGGTTCTATTGAAGTTATCAATTAAAAATTTTAATGTATTAGGCTCTACAAAAGAACTTCCTTTGCCAGTGTTTAGCGATCAAGAATATTCAGAAGAAATAAGATTAAAATATCGTTATTTGGATTTGAGAAGAAAAAAATTACATCATAATATTATTTTAAGATCTAATGTTATTTCATTTATTAGAAAAAAAATGGAGAGTCTTGGATTTTTGGAATATCAAACTCCAATTCTAACATCCTCTAGTCCAGAAGGAGCGAGAGATTTTTTAGTTCCAAGTAGATTGAATCCTGGAAAGTTTTACGCTCTTCCACAAGCACCTCAGCAATTTAAGCAATTAATTATGGTATCTGGTTTTGATAAATATTTTCAAATTGCACCTTGTTTTCGAGATGAAGACGCAAGAGCAGATAGGAGTCCTGGTGAATTTTACCAATTAGATATTGAGATGTCTTTTGTTGAACAGGAAGATGTATTTCAAGTAGTCGAGCCATTACTACATGAAGTTTTTACAAAATTTAGCAAAGGTTATTCAATTAGCAAAACTCCATTCAAAAGATTTAAATATAAAGATGCAATGTTAAAGTTTGGAACAGATAAGCCTGACTTAAGAAATCCAATTGAAATTAATGATGTGACTGAAATTTTCGAAAGAGAGGATGTTAAATTAGAAATATTTAAAAAGTTAATACAAAAAAAATCAGTTGTAAGATGTGTGGTTGCAAAAAATGTATCTTCTAAACCAAGAAGCTTTTTTGATAATTTAGACAAAGGCGCAAAAACAGAAGGGGCTTCCGGATTAGGTTATGTTATTCTTGAAAGCAATAATGGAAAATTAGAAGGAAAAGGACCTATAGCTAAATTCTTTTCTGAATGATGCAATAAATACATTGTGTAAAAAAGTAAATGCTGTAGGCGGAGATGCTATTTTTTTTATATGCGATGTTAAGAAAAATGCTGAGAAATTTTCAGCATGGGCAAGAACTGAGATTGCAAAAAATTTAGAATTAATAAAAGATAACGTATTTGAATTTTGTTGGGTCACTGATTATCCAATGTTTGAATATAATGAAATTGATAAGAAGATTGATTTTAGTCATAACCCATTTTCTATGCCACAAACACCTATGGATTTGATTGATAAAACAGATCCATTAGAATTATTAGCTTACCAGTATGATATTGTTTGTAATGGAATTGAATTGTCATCTGGAGCAATTAGAAATCACGTTCCAGAATTGATGTATAAATTATTTAAAATTGCAGGTTATTCAAAAGAGGAAGTTGATAATAAGTTTAGTGGAATGATTAATGCTTTATCTTATGGTGCGCCACCGCATGGAGGAATAGCTCCAGGAATTGATCGTATTATCATGTTATTGGCTGGTGAGAAGAATATTAGAGAAGTTACTATGTTTCCATTAAATCAAAATGCACAAGATTTAATGATGAATGCTCCATCTGTTGTTTCTGAAAAACAATTAAAAGAGTTAAATATTAAATTAGTTAAAAAAGACTAATTTATTTTTTTGCTCTTAATATTTAATCTAATATTACTTAGATCTACTAATTTTTCTTTGTATTGATTTCTTAAGAAACCTTTGCTTGTAATATTTTTAAGAACGTCAATAAGCTGAGCATTTTCTTCAGAGTCTTCTGCTTGGTCTGTTTTCTTTATAGAAGGAGTGTGCGCAAGATCTTCTCTTCCAAGATACGAAATTGCAAGCTCTCTAAATAAATAATCTAGAATTGAAGAAGCTGATAAAATTCTATCATTACCTTTAATTTTTCCAGAAGGTTCAAATTTGGTATTAATGAAAGCATCAACATATTCTTCTAGTGGAACGCCATATTGCAATCCAATTGATACTGCGATTGCAAAATTATTCATTAAAGATTTTACGAGCTCTCCTTCTTTATTCGTATCAATAAATATTTCACCAACTCTACCATCGTCATATTCACCGATATGCAAATAAACTTTATGATCACCAATCATGGCTTTTTGAATGTAGCCTTTTCTGCGATCAGGCATTTTTCTTCTTTCACTGAAAGCTTTGTTCTCAATAGACAAAGATGATGTTTTGTTATCTTTAATATTATTAAAAATACTAGAAGTTATATCTTCACTAATTTTTTGACTGGAGATTTCTTTAAGTTCCTGTTCTTTACTTAGAGTTTTATTAGCCTGTATTTCAGCTAATGATTTAGTTTTTCTTTTATTAAATTTAACGTCTAAAACCTCAACTTTTCCATCTTTTCTAGCTATCAATTTCTTGAAGAGCTTCGTTAGTTAATTCTTGTAAATTATGAGTAATTTTAAATAAGCAGGTATAGAAACTTTCAGCAATATATTTGGACAATTTTTGATTCTTAAAATTTAATGATTTTAAATCACTATTTTAATCTGTAATAAGTGTCTAGTTAAAAACAGACAACTTGAAATAGAAAATTTTTGTGGATATCTTAAAAAATATAAATTTTTATAATGATTAAATTTCTTAAAATTATTTTTACTTGGTGGAACGGTCAGACTATTGGAACTTTTTTAAATACGCTATTTTTTGGAAAACTTGTTGGTATCGATGATTCTCAAAATAAATATTACGTTGATAACAACGATAGAAGATGGGTTATCTTTAATTCAGAAGTAGAAGCTACTAAAATTCCACCAGAATGGCATGCGTGGATACATCATTTAATTAAAGAGATTCCAAGCAAGCATGAATTTTCAAAGTATGGATGGCAGAAAGATCATCAAGAAAACAAGACAGGAACTGAAGATGCTTATAATCCAAACAAATATAAGTCACAGTCTAAAGCTGATTACGAAAGTTGGCGTCCTTAAAACTAATAAAATTTAGTTTTTGATAGCCAATTCACATCATATTTCGAATTAACAAAATCTTCATTTCTTAATATTTTTTTATGGAGATCGATTGTTGTGCTCACTCCCTCAATTACAAACTCATCTAAAGATCTTTTTAATCTAGAAATTGCAGAGGCTCTATCTTTTCCATGGCAAATAAGTTTTGCAACTAAACTGTCATAATAAGGGGGAATTTTACATCCTTGAAATACACAGCTATCAACTCTTGTTCCTGGACCTGAAGGTTGATTGTAAGTTTTTATTGTCCCAGCGCTTGGTAAAAAATCTTTACTTGGATCTTCAGCATTTATTCTACATTCAATTGCATGGCCAAAAAATGTAATATCTTTTTGCTGTAAATTTAATTTACCCGTTGAGGCTATTTCAATTTGTCGTTTAACAAGATCTATTCCAGTCACTTCTTCTGTAACGGGATGTTCTACTTGCAATCTGGTATTCATCTCTAAAAAATAAAATTTTCCTTTATCATAAATAAATTCTAGAGTTCCAGCTCCTTCATAACCAAGTTTTGAAATAGCATTTACCGAGACATCTAATAAATATTTTCTCTGCTCATCACTAATAACTGGACATGGAATAAACTTCTATTATTTTTTGATATCTTCTTTGAAATATTGATCTCGTTCTCCTAAATGAACTGTATTATTTTTGCCATCTGATAAAATTTGAACTTCAATATGTCTTGGATTTTCAAAAAACTTTTCAATAAAAACCTCTTCATTATTAAAGAATTTCTTAGCTTCTGTTTGTGCAATTTTAATATTTTCCTCTAATTTATCTTCAGAATGAACAATTCTCATGCCTTTACCACCACCACCGCCAGCAGCTTTAATAAGCACTGGAAAACCTATTTCTTTAGATATTTTTATAGCTTCACCAATATCTTTTATTCCTGTTTCAGAACCTGATACAATTGGAAGACCTAAACTTTTTGCTATTTTTTTAGCTTCAATTTTATCGCCCATTTTTCTAATAAGCTCTGAGCTTGGACCTATAAACTTAATTTTGTGTTGTTCTAAAATTTCTGCAAATTTATAGTTTTCAGAAAGAAAGCCATAGCCAGGATGGACAGCATCCGCGCCTGTGATCTCTATTGCTGATATTAAAGAGGGAATATTTAAATAACTATCTTGAGCTTTTTGAGATCCAATACATATGCTTTCATCGGCTAATCTAACGTGCATAGACTCATTGTCAGCAGTTGAGTGTACTGCAACTGTTGCTATCTCAAGTTCTTTGCAAGCTCGTATCACTCGTACGGCTATCTCGCCTCTATTTGCTATAAGTATTTTTTTAATCATTTACTCGACTAGGATTAAGTCCTGATCAAATTCTACCGCTTCACCATCGGTTACTAATATTTTCTTAATCACGCCATCTTTAGTGGATGGGACATGGTTCATAGTTTTCATTGCCTCGATAATAATAATTGTTTGGCCCTTTTTAATATTAGCCCCAACTGTGATAAAGGGTTTTGCGCCAGGTTCTGGAGCTAAATAAGCAGTTCCCACCATAGGTGACTTTATAATATTAGCTTTATTTATATTATCAGTAGCAACTGTCGAAGAACCAGGAGAAGATGATCTTGGATTGATTACCAGTTGAAACTATTTGTTCATGTACAACGCCTTTGCTAGATTTGCTAACTTTATACTTTACGTTATTTTCAGAATATTCAATCTCGGTCAGATTAAATTCATCTAAATAATCTGAAAGTTCTTTAATAATTTTTTTGTCAATTTTCATTATTTATTATCTTTAATTATTTTTTTAATTGCGTCTATTGCTAAAATATAACCATGTGATCCTAAACCACAAATCAGACCATTAACAGCACTACTAATTAATGATTTGTGTCGAAATTCTTCTCTGTGAAAAATATTTGAAATATGAACTTCTATTTTAGGTATTTTTACAAGATTCAAAGCATCCAATATTGCAACAGATGTATGTGTAAAAGCTGCAGCATTAATTATTAAACCATCAAATTTATCTCTAGATTTTTGAATTTTAGTTACAATTTCTCCTTCAATATTAGATTGAAAAAAATCAACTTTAATTTTATTTTTTTTAGCATGTTCTTTACATTTTTTCTCAATCGATTTAAGAGTTTCTTTGCCGTAAATCTTCGGCTCTCTTTCGCCTAAAAGATTAAGATTTGGACCGTTAATAATTACTATATTCATATAAGAAAATAATATGTTATATTTTAAAATCAGCTTAAATCCAACATGATACAAATCATTTTGAACGGAAAACCTCATAATATAAAAGAAAAAACTAATATAATTTCTTTATTAGAGACATTGTCCCTTTCAGAAAAAAAAGTAGCTATAGAAATTAATGAAGAAGTGGTGCCAAGAGATAATTATGTTAAAAAAATTTTATCAGCTAAAGATCGAGTTGAAATTGTCCACTTTATCGGAGGGGGTTAATTGGAAGATTTAATTATTTCTGGAAAAAAATATAAGTCTCGTCTTATTCTTGGTACTGGAAAATATAAAAGTTTTGAAGAAACTGCACAAGCTATTCAAGCTGCAGAAGTCGAAATTGTAACTGTTGCAGTAAGAAGAGTGAACGTTACAAATCCAAAAGAACCAATGTTGGTTGATTTTTTGGATCCTAAAAAAATTGTTTATCTTCCAAATACAGCAGGCTGTTATACAGCGGAAGAAGCATTAAGAACTTTAAGATTAGCAAGAGATGCAGGAGGTTGGAATCTTGTAAAATTAGAAGTGCTTGGAGATAAAGAAACTTTATATCCAAATATGATTGAAACTCTAGAGGCTTTAAAAGTTTTAAAAAAAGAAAATTTTGATGTAATGGTTTATTCATCAGATGATCCTATACTTTGCAAACAATTAGAAGATATGGGTGCAGCAGCTATTATGCCATTAGGATCACTCATAGGATCAGGGAGAGGTATTCAAAACAGATTTAATATCTCAATAATTAAGACCCAATCCAAAGTACCAGTTATTGTTGATGCGGGAATTGGGTGCGCATCAGATGCGGCTATAGCAATGGAATTGGGCTGCGATGCAGTTTTAGTTAATACCGCAGTAGCGGAAGCTAAAAATCCAATATTAATGGCTGAGGCCATGAAAGATGCGGTGATCGCAGGAAGAAAATCCTTTATTGCAGGAAGGATTAAAAAGAAAGTAACTGCAAATCCATCAAGTCCATTTGAGGGACTTGATTGAATAATTAACTTATTTCTTTGCAAGGTGAAGCATCTTCATTTAATCTTTATTGCTCTTGAATCTACTTTTATTAAAGAATTTTTTCTATTACATTTATAACTCTCACGTTCTTAGGATCAATACTATTCTTCTTTTGTTTCTGAATTTCTTTAACTTTCTTTAGTAAGTTTTCGCTTTTCATATACTATAAGCATTTTCTTTACTGAAGTGTCTTCATTAACTTCAGTGCCATTAAATTCACTAATTAGTTTCTTCTTAACGTCATAAAAACTAAATAAAAATTCTTGACTTAAAAATTCTGAATTTTGAACTAAATTAATTTTGAATTTATATTTATCTTTAAAGAATTTAAGTTCAGTTGAGTAATTATTATTTAAAATATCAATTATTTTTTTAGATAAACTTACATTTATAATTTTAATTTTTGCAGTCACTGAATGCTCGTTCTTCTAATAATTTAAGTACTTTTAAGCGCGAATGAATCAACGGATAGCTGAATTTCCCATTTAATAGAACTTTCTCTTAGTCTTTGTCTTGTCATTTCAAGAAGACCAAAATTACTTATTCTTCCAAATTGAATTCTTGCTTTATCATTTTTTAAAGACTCTCTTAATTTTCTCTCAACCAGTCTTTTATTTGAATAATTTTCCATATCGATAAAATCGATAACGATTAGACCAGCTAAATCTCTTAATTTAACTTGTCTTGCGATCTCTTCTGCTGCTTCTAGATTATTTGTTAAGAGCAGTTTTTTCAACATTTCTTTCTCTAGTTGATCTTCCAGAGTTAATATCAATTGAAACTAAAGCTTCAGTTGGACTTATAATTATATAACCACCAGATTTTAATTCTATCCTTGGTTCAAAAATTGAATTTAAATATTTTTCAATATTGTAGTGATGAAATATTGGAATCTTACCTTTATATTTTACAACGTTCTTTGACGTGAGCACTTGAGATTTTTTTTGCATATTTTTTTGCAGCCTCAAATGCTTTATCACCATCAACAATAATTCTATCAATATCTTTGCTATAAAAATCTCTAATAGCTCTAGCAATTAAATCTTCTTCTTCATAAATTGTGCTTGGGGCAATGGACTTTAAAGTATTCATTCTTATTTCTTCCCAGGTACCTAATAAGTTTGTTAAATCGTCTTTAACTTCATTTTTAGTTTTATTGGCTCCAGCAGTTCTAACGATTAACCCCATTGTTTTTGGAAGTTCTAAATCATTAATAATTTCTTTTATTTTTTTTCTATCACTAGAACTGTAAATTTTTCTAGAGATCCCACCGCCTTTTGCTGTGTTTGGCATCAACACAATATATTTTCCCGCTAGCGATATAAAAGTTGTTAGAGCTGCACCTTTTTTTCCACGCTCTTCTTTTACAATTTGAATTAAAACTATTTGTCCAGGCTTGATTACTTCTTGAATACGATATCTTTTGAATCTGTAAAAACTCTTGTTGTTTTTAGGTTTATTTTCGACATGATTTTCTTCATTTGAATCAGTGTCTTCATTAGATGCTTTATTTCCAATACTTTCTTCATCTTGGTCTCCATTAGATGAATTTTTGTCTTGTAAATTAATGTCTTCGCCTTGCTCAGTATTCTCGATAATTTCTTTATCGTTTTCTTCTAAAAGTTTTGCTCTAGCTTCTTCCTCTTCTTTTTTAATACGATCTTTGTCAGCTTGAGGGATTTGATAATAATCTGATTGAATATCGTTAAATGCTAAAAATCCATGCCTTTCGTTTCCGAAATCCACAAACGCAGCTTGTAAAGAAGGTTCTATTCTACTTACTTTTCCTAAGTAGATGTTTCCTTTTAGATTTTTGCGATGAATATTTTCATATTCATATTCTTCAATTCCATTATTGGACTTGATAGCAATTCTAGTTTCTTCTGGATGCGAAGCATCGATAAGCAATTCTTTGGGCATAATAATAAATTCCTAAATTTTTGATTGATTTTTAATGACATAAAATTCATTTGTTTTCTTAACTATTATAATAAACATCTTTGTTAAAATATCTATTTAAATCTTAATAATTTAAGCAAATCAATGTAGAAGTTGTTTAGTTATTTAATAAATAAACCTTTAAATTAATTTTTTTAAAATGATCGAAATTAAAAATATTGCAGAAAAAATAGGAAAATCCTTGGATAACATAAGGGGGTATCTTTGATAAAAATCAGGTTGATAAAAAAATCTCAGAACTAACTGCACAAACAGAACTTCAAGATTTCTGGAGCAATCAAAAGAATGCAGAAAAGGTAATTAAAGATAGAAATTTTTTATTAGAAATTAAAAATAACTATGATTTTATTTCTAAAGAACACTTAGATAATAAAGATCTTTTAGATATTGTCGTCAAAGAAAATGATGAGGTTTTAGCTAAAGATTTAAATAAATCATTTGAAAGTAGTCTAGAAAAATTAAAAAAAATTGAACTTCTTTGTTTTCTATCTAATGAAAATGACACTCTCGATGCTTATGTTGAAATTCACGCAGGAGCTGGAGGTACTGAAAGTCAAGATTGGGCAGAGATGTTAAGAAGAATGTATTCAAGATGGGCTGAGAAAAATAATTTTAAAGTTGAGTTAATTCACGAGAGCAGAGGCGAAGAAGCTGGAATAAAATCATCAACTATTAAAATTTCAGGACAATTTATTTATGGTTGGTTAAAAAGAGAATCTGGTGTGCATCGTTTAGTTAGAATTTCTCCATTTGATTCAGGTGCGAGAAGGCACACTAGTTTTGCAAGCGCATGGATTTACCCGGTTGTGAATGAAGATGTAAATATTGAAATTTTAGAAAAAGACATTCGAATAGATACTTTTAGATCCAGTGGAGCAGGTGGACAGCATGTCAACACAACTGATAGCGCCGTTAGAATAACCCATATTGCAACAGGGATAGTCGCTCAGTGTCAAAATGAAAGATCGCAGCACAAAAATAAAGAAACAGCCATGAATATGTTAAAGGCTAGACTTTATGAACTTGAGATGCAAAAAAAACAAAAGGACTCAGACAATTTAGAAAGTTCTAAAAAAGAAATAGGATGGGGAAGCCAAATTAGAAATTATGTTTTACAACCATATCAGCTTGTCAAAGATAATAGGACTAATATCGAAGTGACAAATCCAGAAAAAGTATTAGATGGAGATATTGCGGTATTTTTAGAAGCCTCCGTTTATCAAGGAATTCATTAATGTTAAAAAGAAATAAAATATTACTAATTGTATTAGCAATTTTAATATCGCTTGTAGCTTTTTTATCTTTTGGATTTCAAACTTCTAATTTTAACGATTTAATTCAAAAAAGATTTAATGATCAATACAAGAAAGTTAAATTAGAATTTAAAGATATAAGAGTAAGTTTAGATATTAAAGATTTTGCTGTTAAATTTAGTCTTAATCAGCCAAAGCTTTATCATAAAGGCGATCTTACTAATATTTATCAAACTAATTTTGGCGTTGGTATTTTTTCTGCAATAAAAGGCAATTACAACCCTAAATTTATAGAAATAAAATTTTCAGAAAATTCATTTGAAAAAAGTATTAATTTAATTCGTGATGTTTTATAAAAAGATAACCAGAAAAGTTACTTTGATAACAAAGTTAAGAAAGGTTTTATTAAAGGTGATTTAAAAATATATAACGAAGATACTGTAAAAATTGAGTTTTTAGGCAGCATTAAAGATACCTCTTTTATTATTTCAAATGAACTACCTGAGTTTCAAAATATTAATGCAGATATTGAATATAAAAATAACGAATTAAATATTAACATTTCATCAGGATCAGCAGCAGGTTTAAATTTTGATAAATCTAAAATTTCTTAAATGAATCTATCAGATTCTTATAAAGCATCGCTTGATTTAAATTTAACAGGAAAATTTAATTCATTAAAAGAATTTAAAAATTTAACAAATATAAGCCTTAGAAGATATTGCTAAACAATGTGGCAAAACTATCTTTCTCAATAACAGCTAATAATAAAATTGATGTTGAGTTTGATAAAAAAGGAAATCTTCTTAAATACTTCTGTTAAAGGCAAAGCCGATATTTCAAATTTGGAATTAGATTTACTTCAAAGCGCTTATCCTAATGTTTTAGATGACAAAAATAGAAAGTTCAAAAATGGGAAATTTAAAGTTGAATTTGATAAAACTAATGTTTCTACAAATGGAATAATTTTTAATCAAAACGATACATTAGATTTTAAAATAAACTCTGATCTTAATAAAAAAACATCAAAGATTAATATTATTTCAGATATTAATTTTGCAAACTGGCAAAAAGTATTTAAGCCAGAATATATTAAGGGATCTTCAAAATTATATATTCAGCTAAATACTAATAAAGATCAATATTATTTCGATACTCGAATAGATATTAAAAAAAGCTTAATTAATTTTACCCCAATTAATTTTAATAAATTATTAAATGATGATGGTCAGATTCTTTTAAAAGGTGAAGTGAAGAAAAATACTTCTGTATTAGAAAAAGTTACAATTAATGCTGGTAAAAATAATATTGAATTATTTGATATAAATTTTGATGAGAATTTCTCTATAACTTCTCTTAATAATATTACTGTTAATACCGATAAAAGTAATTTTAAAATTATCTCATCAAAAAAAGCAATATTAGTCATATCGAAATTACAGGAAAAAGATTAGACGCTAAATATATCATTGATAGCTTAACAAGCTCAAAGCCATCAACAGTAGTTTCAAAAAAATTTAACGGAACTATTAGTGCTAATTTAGATACTGTTGATACTGGAACTAATGATGATATTCGAGATTTCAACTTAACTGGTACTATCTTAAAAGGACAATTTTCTAAGTTAGATGCAAATGGTGTCTTTTCTAATAAGGAAAAAATTACCATTAAAATTAGCAAAAATAAAAACGGTAACATCGCAACTTATATGCTCTCAGATAGAGCAAGGCCATTTATTGCAGGATTTAGTTTTATAAAAGGATTTGAAAAAGGAAAATTAGAATTTAACTCTGAAGATTTAAGTACAACTTCATCTAAGGGTAAAATTATTATTACTGATTTTAAAATTAAAGAAATACCAGTGCTTGCACAAATATTATCCCTTGCCTCAGTTACAGGAATTTTAGATACTTTAAAGGGTGATGGAATTCGTTTTGATAATACTGTGATTGTTTATGAAAATGATGAAAAATTTTTCACCTTTAAAGATTTTTATGGAACTGGCCCATCCCTTGGTTTTATTGTTGAGGGCAGAATTAATAATGCTGATAATTTTGTAAGTGTGGACGGTAATTTAATCCCTGCATATGAAGTTAATCGTCTTTTATCTAATATTCCAATTTTAGGTCAGATTTTAACTGGAAAAAGTGGTGATGGAGTATTTGGTGTTAGCTTTAAAATTAAGGGAAAAGATAATAATTTTGAAACAACAATAAATCCAGTTCGAACAATAACACCAAGATTTGTGCAAAGATTTGTAGATATATTTAGATCTTCTAAATAGCCTCAATTAAGACGTGCTGTTTCTTTCCAAATGAAATTTTAATAACTTTTTCACCATTAAAGTCTTCTTTAGTAACTATTTTTTTCTCATCCGTTACAATTTCATTATTAATTCTATAACCTTTATTTGCGATATTTCTTCTGTATTCACTATTAGATTTTGCAAAGTTAATTTTAATAATTAAATCATTAAACGAAATTCCATTATTTAAATCAGATTTCTTAATTTCAATTTTTGGGAGATCATCACCAAAGGATTTATCTTCAAAAGTCTTTTTAGAAGTAGCCTCAGCATTGGAAGAAGCTTTTTCACCATGAAGAATTTTAGTTGCTTCATTTGCAAGAATGACTTTAAAATCATTAATATTTTGAGATTTGTTATTTTCAAAATTAGAAATCTCACCTAAGGGAAGTTCAGTGAATAATCTTAAATATTTAAACACATCGGCATCATTTACATTCCTCCAAAACTGCCAATATTCATAAGGAGAGGTTTGTTTTTCATCTAACCATACAGCTCCTTTTTCAGTTTTACCCATTTTAGCACCAGAGCTTGTAGTAATGAGCGGTGTAGTTAAACCATAAGATTCTTTTCCATTCACTCTTCTTATTAATTCAATTCCGTTAATAATATTTCCCCATTGATCAGATCCACCAATCTGAAGAATACAATCATTTTTATTATTAAGCTCAAGAAAGTCATAAGCTTGTAAAATCATATAATTAAATTCTAAAAAACTTAAAGATTGCTCTCTATCTAATCGAAGTTTAACGCTATCAAAGGTTAACATTTTATTGATAGTAAAATGTTTTCCATAATCTCTTAAAAAATTTATATAATTAATTTTTGTTAGCCATTTTTCATTATTTAAAAAAACAAATTTATTATTACCTTTGCCACTTAAAAATTGATTAAAAACTTTTTTAATACCTGAAGTATTTTTTTTAATTTCTGTACTCGTTAGAATTTTTCTACTCTCTTCTTTTCCAGATGGATCTCCCACCATAGTGGTTCCACCTCCTAGTAAAACGATTGGAGTATGACCAAATTGCTGAAATAGTCTAAGGCACATTATTTGTACTAAACTACCAACATGTAGACTTGGTGCGGTGCAATCAAACCCGATATATAATTTAATTTTTTTATTATCTAAGAGTTTGTTTAGATTATCTAAATCAGTGCACTGATTAAAATATCCTCTTTCTTGAAAGGTTTTGATAAGATTCTGATTCATTCAATAAGATAGTATTATACAAAATTAAATAATATTAAATCTATATAAAATGAGTAAATACATTTCTTTAGGAACCATGAGCGGTACTTCGATGGATGGAATTGATCTTTCCATTATAAATTCCGATGGTGAAAGTTACACCTCTATTATTGATAATTTTTTTTTCGAATACAGTTCTGATTTTAAATAGAATTAATAAATATTAGAAAAGAAGTTTTACAAAAAAATGATTTAATATCAAAAAAACCAATTATTAATGACTTATCTAGAAAGATTACACTTCTTCATGTTGAAGCGATTAATAAAATTTTAAAAAAAAATCCTTCAATAAAATTAGATTTAATTGGTTATCATGGTCACACATTAATTCATAAACCTGAGCAGGGTTTTACTTTTCAATTAGGAAATCCTGAATTGATGGCACAGTTATTAAAAACTAAAGTTGTCTTTAATTTCAGAGACAATGATATCCAAAATAAAGGACAAGGCGCACCCTTAGTCACACTTTATCATGGACAAATTTTAAAAAATTTAAACTTAATAAACAACGGAGTCATTATTAATATCGGAGGGATTGCAAATGGAAGTTATTTTGAAAATTCAGTTATTCATTCCAATGATATCGGTCCTGGAAACTGTCTATTAGATCAATGGATTAGACTAAATTCAAAAGATTTAGAGTTTGATAGGGAAGGAAATATTTCAGCAAAAGGTGAGGTTAATTCATTAATGGAAGAAGATTTTTTAAATCACTATAGTTATCACGATAAAAAAAAATCATTAGATATTACTGATTTTAATATTGCTCAATTTCGTGGTCTTAAATTAGAAGATGGTGCCGCAACTCTTGTAAGCGTAACCGCACATTTAATAGCAAACTTTGTAAAAAATATTAAAGAAAAAAAGATAAAATTATTTTAGCTGGAGGGGGTAGAAAAAATAAAACTTTAATTAAATTTTTATCAAAACTTTTAAATGTTAGTGTTGAATCCATAGATCAATATAAGTTTGCAGGCGATTTTATTGAATCGCAAGCTTTTGCTTATCTTGCAATAAGAAGTTTAGAGCAAAAACATTTCTATCTTTGCCAACTACTACAGGAGTGAGTAAGCCTGTTACAGGTGGAATAGTTTATTCTAATTAAAATCTAGATTCTTTTTTAATATATTTTTCTATGGCAGTGTTAAATTCTTTATCTTTTCCAGCAAAGAAATGATTAGCACCTTCAATTTTAATAAAATCTACATTAATACTTTTTTGATTTTTAAGTTTAGTTTCTAAAGTTTTTGTTGCATCTAGTGGAACTAGCTGATCATTAGATGAATATAGAACCATACCTGAGGAAGGACAGGGTGCTAAAAAATTAAAATCATAGATATTTGGCTGCGGACAAATGGCTATAAATCTATAAATTTCAGGTCTTCTCATTAGTAATTGCATACAAATTAAAGAGCCAAATGAAAAATCCAACAATCCAACTTTCATTAGTAGTAGGATTTTGTCTTTGTATCCAATCTAATACTGCAGCTGCATCTGATAATTCTCCCTGACCATTGTCAAATTTTCCTTCACTTTTGCCAACGCCTCTAAAATTAAAACGACAAACTGAAAATCCATTTTTAAGAAAAGTGTGAAAAGCATTATAAACTACTTTGTTATTCATAGTTCCACCGTACTCTGGATGCGGATGAAGAATTAGAACAGTTGGTGCTGTTGAATTTTTTCCTTGTACGTATTTAGCTTCTAGTTTTCCATCTGGGCCATTAATAAAAGTTCCTGCTGGATTAACTACACTCATGGAATTTTGAAGAATTATTATTTTAACAAGTCGCTCTTATACCATAAAAGCTAATCACTTTTGGTTTTTTTTTAAAGTTGACTAAATTAGTAGGAATAGATAAATTTAATGAAAATTAACCATTAATTTACTATGAAATTAACAGCAAAAGGTAGATACGCTGTAATGGCGATGGCTGATCTTGCTTCTTTTAATAAGCAGCAAAAGCCAGTTAGTCTTAACGACATCTCTATAAGGCAGAGCATTTCTCTTTCTTTTTTAGAGCAGTTATTTTTAAAACTAAAAAATAAAGACTTAGTTACCAGTGTTAGAGGAAATCTAGGTGGTTATAAACTTTCAAGAGATCCAAATAAAATTTATTTGTCTTCAATTATCGAAGCGGTCAATGAAGATATCAAAACTACAAAATGTAAATTAAAATCAAAAAAAGGCTGCACAGGCAAAACTACTAGATGCGTTACGCACAATCTATGGGATGGTCTATCAAGACACATTAATAATTATTTTACATCTGTTACTTTACTAGATGTTCTAGAGAATAAAATTCCAAGAAATATTCCATTTGAAAACACAATAAATCAATCACAGGGAATGAATAGATGATTTATTTTGATTATAATGCAACAGCACCATTACATAAAAATGTAATTAAGAAAATTCAAAGTTTAAAATTTGAAGAATTCGGAAATCCTTCTTCAGTTCATAAAATCGGCAGAAATTCTAAAAAAATTGTCGAGGAAGTAAGAAGAAATATTTTATCAAGTTTAAAAGCAAAAAATTATGATCTTATTTTTACAAGTGGGGCTACTGAATCAACCTCCCCAGGAATTAAAGGATTTATTAAAAAAAATAATATTAAAACTATTTACTCACTTGAAACAGAACATGCATCAGTCATTGATGTTGTTAAAAGTTTAGATATTGAAAAGAAATTCTTTAAAACAAATTCAAATGGTACAGTACATTTAAAAGAAATTGAAGACTTACTTTCAAAACAAACAACCCCATTTTTAGTTAGCATTATGTTTGCAAATAATGAGTCTGGAATTATTAATCCAATCGCAGAAATATCTAAAATTGTTAAAAAATATAAAGGTATTATTCATTGTGATGGTGTTCAAAGCCTTGGTAAAATTGAAATAGATCTAGACAGTCTTGATGTAGATTTGTTTTCAATTTCATCTCATAAAATTGGTGGGCCTACAGGAGTTGGAGCTTTATTAATTAATGTAAGAAATAATATTTTTCCTGAAATTATAGGTGGAGGCCAAGAGAAGAATTTAAGATCTGGCACAGAGAACTTTCTAGGAATTTTAGGATTTGGTGAGGCAATTAATGAAGTTAAAAACTTAACTCAAATTTGTAATTCTGAAATTAAAAATAATAGAGATTTATTAGAGACAAACTTAAAAAAATTATCTAATGAAATTAAAATCTTTGGTGAAGATACCGATAGATTAGGAAATACTTGTTATTTTGCCTATCCTTCAATGACGAGCGAAAATCAAGTGATTGCTCTTGATCAAAAAGGAATTTGTGTCAGCTCAGGCGCGGCTTGTTCATCTGGAAAAGTTGAGCCTTCTCATGTTTTAAAAGCAATGAAAGTTGACGATAAATATATTCATTCTGCAATCAGGGTGAGCTTAGGTTGGGATTCTACTAAAGAGCAAATTGAGACCTTCTTTAGTATTTGGAAATCAGATTGTTTTAAAAATGGAGCATTAAATGTCAGATAATCTAATCCAAGAACAAATTAAGCAGGACTATGCTTATGGATTTGTAACGGATGTTGAGTCTGTAAGAGCTCCAAAGGGTCTTAATAAGGAAGTCATTCAATTTATCTCCAAACAAAAAAAGGAGCCACAGTGGTTGCTTGAGTGGAGATTAAAAGCATTTGAAAGATTACAAACAATGACTGAGCCAAACTGGCAAAAACCCCAGTACCCTAAAATTGATTATCAGGCTTTATATTATTACTCAGCACCAAAGAGGTTTTAAAGAAGGACCAAAGTCATTAGATGAAATTGATCCTGAAATTAAAAAGACATACGAAAAGTTAGGCATTCCTCTTAATGAACAAAAAAGATTAGCTGGAGTTGCAGTGGATGCTGTATTTGACTCTGTTTCTGTTGCAACAACTTTTAAAAAGAAATTAGAAGATATTGGAATTATTTTCTGTTCAATTTCTGAAGCGGTACAAAAACATCCAGAACTTAGTTAAAAAATATTTAGGTTCAGTTATTCCTTTAACGGATCATTACTTTGCAACATTAAATTCAGCAGTATTTACAGATGGCTCATTTGTTTACATTCCAGAAGGAGTTAGATGTCCAATGGAGCTTTCTACATATTTTAGAATTAATGCATCAAACACAGGTCAATTTGAAAGAACTTTAATTATTGCAGATAAAGGAAGTTATGTAAGTTATTTAGAAGGATGCACTGCACCCAATGCGAGATGAAAATCAACTTCATGCAGCAAATGTTGAATTAGTTGCATTAGATGATGCTGAGATTAAATATTCAACAGTTCAAAACTGGTATCCTGGAGATAAAGAAGGAAAAGGTGGAATTTATAACTTTGTAACAAAACGAGGAATTTGTAAGGGAAAAAATTCTAAAATTTCTTGGACACAAGTTGAAACAGGTTCAGCAATTACTTGGAAATATCCAAGCTGTATTTTACAAGGCGATAATTCATCTGGTGAATTTTATTCAATTGCAATTACAAATAATTATCAAAAAGCAGATACGGGAACTAAAATGATCCACCTTGGCAAAAATACTAAGAGCAGAATTATTTCAAAGGGAATTTCTGCAGGTCATGCTGATAATACTTACAGAGGTCTTGTAAGTATTCATTCAAAAGCAAGTAATGCTAAAAATTATACTCAGTGCGATTCATTGTTAGTTGGAAATTTATGTGGCGCGCACACGGTTCCTTATATTGATAATAAAAATTCTACATCAACAACAGAGCATGAGGCAACTACATCTAAGATTAGTGAAGAGCAATTATTTTACTGTAAGCAAAGAGGTTTAAATCAAGAAGAGGCTGTAAGTTTAATTGTGAACGGTTTTTGCAAAGAAGTACTACAACAGCTTCCTATGGAATTTGCCGTAGAAGCACAAAAATTAGTAAGCATTAGCTTAGAGGGGAGCGTTGGTTAATGTTAAGTATTGAAAAATTAAATGTAAGTGTAGGTGATAAAAAAATTTTAGAAGATTTTAATCTTAAGATAGGTAAGGGTGAAGTTCACGCTATTATGGGACCGAACGGATCTGGCAAAAGCACACTTTCATACGTATTAGCCGGCAAAGATGGTTATGAAGTTGATGGAAAGATCATATTTAAGAACGAAAACATCATTGGGCTTCCAGCTGATGCAAGAGCGCAGAAGGGAATATTTTTAGCATTCCAATACCCAATAGAAATTCCAGGCGTATTTATGAATAACTTTTTAAAAACATCTTTGAATGCAGTTAAAAAAGCAAAAGGTCAAAAAGAAGTCGATGTAGTTGAGTTTTTATCACTTGTTAAACAACACGCTAAAAAACTTGGAATTAAAGACGAGCAATTAGGAAGGGCTTTAAACGTTGGTTTTTCTGGCGGAGAAAAAAAACGTAATGAAGTTTTACAAATGTCACTGTTAGAACCTGATCTTGCAATCTTAGATGAAACAGATTCAGGATTAGATATTGATGCTCTTAAAATTGTTGCAGATGGAGTGAATGCTTTAAGATCTCCTAATAGATCTTTCTTAATCATTACTCATTACCAAAGATTATTGGACTACATCAAACCAGATTTCGTGCACGTGATGGTAAATGGAACTATTGTTAAAACGGGTTGTTCTAAACTTGCACAAGAGCTTGATAAGATTGGTTACAAAGAATTTCAAAAAGCAATCTAACCAACATGAATGCTATCACTGACATTAAAGAGGTAAATGAACTAAGAGCACTTAGTTTAAATCTTTTTAATAAACACGGTTATCCAACTAAAAAAAATGAAGACTGGAAACAGTCCCCATTAAATTTTTTTTTAGAAAATAATAAACAACTTGAAGTTTATAAAACTAATAATGAGCCCATTAATGAAAAAGTTTTTGAAAATTTTAAGCATAATAAAATTATTATAGTAAATGGATTAGTTCAAAAAACAGATTTTATTGGAGAAGATAAAAATAAATTAATTAAGCTATATTGATGAGTATTATGAAAAAAATAATAAGCATTTATCGAAATTATTTAGCAATAAAAAAAATCCACTCGTTGCAGCAAATAATGCTTTAGCAACATCGGGTTTTTATTTAGAAATTAAAGATAATTTAGATTTACCAATTATTATTTATCATCAATACAATTCAAAAACTCCCGTTCAAAAGCAATTCCATCAAAAAAAACATCTTCAATCCAATAAAAATACAAAAGCGTCTATCTTTGAAAAATTTACAAATGAAAATAAAAAAACATTTATTAGCATCAATACAAATATTGATGTATGAAAATAATTCTCATATTAAAAATTATACTCTTAATAATAAAATTAAGTCTATTAATTTATTTATAGATTTAAAAAAGTAAATATTGCAGCAAGTGCAAATTATGAAAGTTTTATATTTTCAAATATTACAAAAACAATCAGAGATGAAGTTGAGATTAATCTTAATGAGTCTTTGTCTGAATGTTATTTATATTACACACAGTTTCTAAAAAATAATGAAGAGCACGAGATTAAAGTTAAAATTAATCACTTAGCTGAAAATACAAAGAGTTATCAGTTTTCAAAAAGTATTATGGATGGAACGGCTAAGGGAGTTTATCAAGGAAAAATATTTGTTGATCAAATCGCACAAAAAACCAATGGTTATCAATTAATTAAAAGTGTTCTTTTATCCGATCAGTGTACCTTTCATTCAAAGCCTGAACTTGAAATCTACGCAGATGATGTAAAATGTAGTCATGGCTCATCATCTACCTCACTTAAATAAAGATGAGTTATTTTATTTAATGGCAAGAGGAATTCCTGAAAACCAAGCTAAAAGATTAATTGTTCAAGGTTTCTTATCTGAAGTAGTTGAAAAAATTTCAGATGAAAATTTTAAGAATTATTTCCTTAAAAAAACAGAAGATATGTTGTCATGAATTTAAAAGATATTAAAAGTCAATTTCCAATCTTTAAGTCTAATAAAAATTTAATTTATTTTGATACTGCAAATTCTGCACAAAAACCTATTCAAGTTATTGATGCATTAGAGGACTTTTATAAAAATCATTACGCAAATACCGGTAGAGCTGTTTATGGTCTTGCAGCAAGATCAACCGCTGATTTCGAAAGCACTAGAGAGACAATTAAAGAATTTATTAATGGGACAGAGGGTGAAATCGTGTTTACTAAAAATTCAACAGAATCATTAAACTTAGTAGCACATTGTTTTGGTAAATTTTTAAAAGAGGGCGATGAGATAATATTAACTGAAGCTGAACACCATTCTAATTATGTTCCTTGGCATTTTTTAAGAAAAAAAAAAGTTAATATAAAATTTATTCCAATTAATGAAGATGGAGAAATCGAAGTTAATAAATTAACTTCTCTCATTACTAATAGGACAAAAATTATTAGCGTTATTCACATATCTAATGTTACAGGCTTAACAACAGACATTAAAAAAGTAATTTCAATTGCTAAAGCTAAAAAGATACCCGTTTGCATTGATGGTACTCAAGCGGTTGCTCACAGTTATGTAGATCTTAAAGATTTAGATTGTGATTTTTATGCATTCTCAAGCTCATAAAATTTATGGACCAACAGGAGTTGGAATATTATTCATGAAAAATAAATGGATTGAACAATTTGAGCCCTTCAATGGTGGTGGTGGAATGATTCAAAATGTTGATACTAAAAATATTACTTATGCATCAGGAGTTAGTAAATTTGAAGCTGGCTCACTGGCATCAGCTGAAGTGATTGCATTAAAACATGCAGTCAAATTTGTTAAAGATATATAAAATTAAAAATATTATAAGTCACGAACAAAGTTTAGCCATCTTATGCATTAGATAAAATTAGCAAATTTAACGATATAGAATTTGTAGGAATACCTTCAAATAAAGGAAGTGTATTTTCATTTAATATTAAGGGTGTTCATGCCCATGACGCATCAACGGTTTTTGATGAAGATAATATCGCTGTAAGAGCAGGACATCACTGCTGTCAAATTCTTCATAAAAAGATGAAAATTGGATCATCACTTAAGAATGTCTTTTGGTGTTTATAATAATAAGCAAGACATCGATGCCGTATGCGAAAGTATTAAGAAGTGCAAAAAAATATTTAAATTAAAATAATGGATTTAACAGAGCTTTATCAGGACTTAATATTAGATCACGGTAAAAAACCAAGAAACTTTGGTAAATGTAATAAATTTAACCATGATGCAGAAGGGCATAATCCTTTATGTGGAGATAATATCCATGTGTATTTGAGTTTAGATACTGAAAAAAAAGTAAAAGATATTTCATTTGAAGGTTCAGGCTGTGCCATCTCCGTTGCATCCTCTTCTATCATGACAGAGATTGTTAAAGGTAAATCTGAAAAACAAGCTCGTGAATTATTAAATTCATTTTTTAAAATGATTAAAGAAGGACAAGAAATTAAAAAAGCAGGCTTATCCGAAGATGAGCATATTAAATTTTCATCTCTTGCCGGGGTTGGAAGGTTTCCAATGAGAGTAAAATGTGCAACTTTATCTTGGCATACTTTAAAAGCAGCATTGGATAATGAAAAAAAACCAATTAATTCAGAAATAATTGATTAATGGATAATTCAAAAAAAATTGAGGAAATAAAAGATAAATTAAAGACTATATTTGACCCTGAAATACCTGTTGATATTTACGAGTTAGGTCTTATTTATGATGTAAGGCTTAAGGATAAGAATTGCGAAATCGATATGACGCTTACTTCACCAAATTGCCCTGAAGCTCAAAGCATACCTAACAATGTTAGAAAAGCTGTTGAAAGTTTAGGACATTATGATGAAGTGGTGGTGCGAATTGTTTGGGATCCACCGTGGGATAAGAGTAAGATGTCGGAGGTTGCAAAACTAGCTTTAAACGTATGACAAAACAATTAATTACAATTTCAGATAATGCTGCAAAGCGTATCAAAGAAATATTAAGTAACGCTGAAACCGGCGTTAAAGGAGTTCGTGTTTCTGTAAAATCAGGAGGATGCGCTGGGATGGAATACGAGATGACTTATCTTAAAGAAACCATTCCAAATGATGAAGTGGTTAAAGATAATGAACGTTGAAGTATTTATTGATCCAAAAGCGATTATGTATTTGCTTGGAACTAAGATGGATTACAAAGAAGATAAATTTTCTTCATCCTTTGTGTTTAATAATCCAAATGAAACTGAACGTTGTGGCTGCGGAGAATCTTTTAAAATTTAAATTGTTCAGCCAAATTTCTCTCTTTTAGGCCATATTTTTTATCGTACAAAAGTTTAAAAGTTTTATTTTTATTTAGATAAATACTTACATTTGAAACATCTCTAAATTCAATATTATCTGCAACCACACTCACAGGTCTTTTTTTAAAATCCAGATTCTTAATAGAAACTTTAGATCGATTATTTATAGTAGCGCCTCGCCAGCCCCTAGGTTTAAATGGGGAAATGGGTGTCACTGCTAAAAGATTGGACTCTAAATCTAACACGGGGCCCCGGACTGATAAATTATATGCAGTACTTCCAGCTGGCGTTGCAACAAGAACTCCATCACAAGTTACTTCTTTCATTCTTATTTTATTATCAATTTTAATTTCAAGTTTTGCAGCCTGTCTTGTTTCTCTAAAAACTGAAACTTCATTAACTGCAATTGCAGTTTTAACTTTGCCATTTTTATTTCTTGCATACATCTCAAGGGGATGAAGTTCTGCAATTTTTGATTTATTAATTTTATTTATTAAATCTTTTTCATCAAATTTATTTAATAAAAAACCTCGATTACCCTTATTCATACCGTAGAAGGGGAGTTGATATTTTTGATATTTTTTTAAAGAAGCTAACATAAATCCATCGCCTCCTAAAACTACCAATACATCCGAATCATTAATTGGATGAATTTTTATATTTTTTCGCAATCAATCTTTTCGCAGATTGAGCAGTTGAATTTGCATCAGCGATTATATGAATTTTTTTATATGAACTTGCCATTTGCGAAAAATTAAAAATCAATTAATAACGTAATAAATGTACCATTTAAAAATAGACCAAGCATTTAAAAAATTTTCAAAAAAACAAGGCCTTATTCCAAACCCTGCTCAACTTGAATTAACTAAAAATTTAGAAAACTTAATTGAGGATACAAAACCATCTCTTTTTAGTTCTTTGGGAAATATTTTCTGCAAATAAAAAATCAAAGGGATTTTATTTATATGGTGAGGTGGGTTCTGGTAAAACAATGATTATAAATTTATTCCTCGATCAATTTAAAAATCTGCGGGTCTACAGGGCTCATTTTAACAAATTTATGGTGGATGTTCATAACCGCCTTCATAAAAAAAAGAATGAAAGTAGCGTTATTCCAAATATTGTAAAAAATTTAAAAGCTGAATACGACATTATTTTTCTTGATGAGTTTCAGGTTACTAATATTGCAGATGCAATGATTTTAGGAAAATTACTTGAACAATTTTATAGTAAAAATATTTTTATCATAACCACCTCCAATGTTCGCCCCGATAACCTGTATTTAGGCGGACTTCAGCGTGGTCAGTTCTTGCCGTATATTGAGATGATCAAACAGAATAGTACTATCTATTCTTTAGACACTGGCGCTGATTATCGTCAATTATTTTTAAATAAAAAAAATAAATTTTTTCCACTGACAAACCCACAAGCTAAAAAAATGTTTAATGACGTTTTACTTGGAACTTTAAATGGTAAAAAATTTTCAACCACCACTTTAACGGTCAAAGGAAGGAAAGTAGTTATTAAAAATTTTGTCTCCAATATTGCAAAATTTGATTTTAAAGATTTGTTTTTTGAAAGTTATTCTGCTGAAGATTATATTGAAATGAGCAAAATTATAAAAATATTTTTCATTGAAAACATTCCAAATTTTACCGAAGATTTAATTAATGAACAGTACCGTTTTGTAAATTTTATTGATGTAATCTATGATAATAAACTAAAACTTGTTGCAACGGCTGCAACAGAAATTAATAATCTTACAAGTAGTTCTAAGGTTCAAAAGGTTTTTTCAAGAACCCTTAGTCGATTGAAAGAATTGACCGCAGTTCGATAATCTTTAATAAAAATTTATGAATAATCTTATACTTTTTATAAGTACATTGCTTTGTTGGTCGCCCACCTGGTATTTAATTAAATTTCAATTTGGTGTTGTCGATCCGTTAATTTCAATTTTTTATCGATTTCTTAATAGCAAGTGCCATTGTGTTTATTTTTTTAATACTTTTTAAAAAAAAATTATTATTTAATCTTCATCAGCATTTATGGTTTTTACTTTTAGGGGTGACTTTATTTTCTCTCAATTACATATTTTTCTATCTAGCAAATACGTATTTAATTAGTGGAATTGTCACCATCGCTTTTTCAACGATTTTAATAATGAATATATTAGGTGAGAGAATTTATTTTAATATTAAAAGCTCAAAACAAACATTAATTGCAGCAGGATTTGGAATTATAGGAATTTTAATTATTTTTGAAAAAGAATTATTAAATTTTAAAGTTGAAGATAAAACCCATATTGGAATTATTTTATCATTTATAGCAACCTTTTGGGCATCCACCGGCAACCTAATTCACCAAAAAAATTTTAAGGATAAAATTCCATTTATTCAATCCATTGCCTATGGAATGTTATATGGATCAATATTCACTTTAATTGTTGCAAAATTTAGAGGAGCAGAACTTATTTTTGATTATTCCTTTTCTTACATTTCATCTCTTTTATATTTAGCCATTATCGGCTCAGTGGTTGCTTTTTATTTATATTTAAAATTATTAGAAAGCATTGGTTCAGCTCGGGCAGGGTATATGGGTGTGGTTATGCCAATTATTGCACTAATTATTTCAACAATTTTTGAAGGTCTACAATGGACTAATAATTTAATTTTTGGACTACCGGTGCTCATCTTTGGATGTGTGCTCATTCTTAATCAAAAATCAAAAAATATTTAAAAATAAAACACCTTTATTTGGCGTCAAAGGAGTAAAAAATTTTTTTATAAAAAATATTTTTACTAAATTTTTTTTTCTAAACGTGTAGCGATTTTCTAAACGTATAGCGACCGAATACTCCTTGCTATGCATGTCTATGTGACATACGCATCGGCCTCGATCAATCAAACAAAAAAGGAAATATGCACAACATTATCGATACAGCTGTAGAAGCTGGATCTTTCAAAACACTAGCAGCTGCAGTAACTGCGGCAGGATTAGTTGATACGTTAAATGGCTCAGGTCCATTTACTGTATTTGCACCAACGGATGATGCATTTGCAAAATTACCTGCTGGTACATTAGACTCTTTACTTGCTGATGTTCCAAAACTTAAATCTATTCTTACATACCACGTAGTTGCTGGCAAAGTGATGGCAGCAGATGTAATGGGTTTAAATGGTAAATCTGCAAAAACTGTAAATGGTGCTGATGTAAAAATTAGTACAGATGATGGCGTTAAATTAAATGGCACATCTAAAGTTACAAAAACAGATATCGAATGCACGAATGGCGTTATTCATGTGATCGATACTGTAATTCTTCCAGCCTAAGTATTTTACAAAAAAAATAGTTAAATATTAAACATCCAGCTGTAAAGCTGGGTGTCGCTGCTTTTAAATCACATTAAATATTGAGTTTATTGATTTAATATAATCAAAATAATGTTTGTTTTTATATTTTAGATTATGTACTAAAATCTCTTTTTACTAAATGCCCTAATAGCTCAATTGGTAGAGCAACTGATTTGTAATCAGTAGGTTTGCGGTTCAAGTCCGTATTAGGGCACCATCACTGGTTTTTAAAGGTTGATCGGATTGCAATTCTAAAACACAAAGTTCCTAAAATTATTCCGCCATAAACTATAAGAAGTGGATAAAAATCATGATTGGCTAGTAGCTGCATACCAAGGAGCAAGGGTTAGAATAAATGGAAAAAAAATTAATCCTAAAAAAGCAATGATTGGACCAAAAACATCTTTCACCACTGTAAAACAAATAAACAATCCCCAAATTCCACTGATTACATAAATTAAGATGGAAATGAGAAAAAGGGGACTTAAACGTATTCTTTTAAATCTTGGGCGAAAAGTTTCTTCACGGTTAATTCTTTCAGCTTCAACCTCTTTAACTTCAATAATCTCTTTATCGTTTTTCTCATTCATGGATTTGATATTTTAAATTATTAAAATTATCTTAAAATTTTTGATAAAAACTCTTTAGCTCGTGCTGATAAGGATGTTTGATTATTAAAAAAATTATCTTTTGCACAATCTTCAACAATTTTACCCTCATCCATAAATATAACTCGATTTGATACTTTTTTAGCAAAGCCCATTTCATGTGTCACACACACCATCGTCATTCCTTCATTTGCTAATTTAACAATAACATCAAGAACCTCCCCAACCATTTCAGGATCTAATGAAGAGGTTGGTTCATCAAATAACATCACAATCGGATCCATACTTAATGCTCGAGCGATTGCCACACGTTGTTGTTGACCGCCTGATAGTTGACCTGGGAATTTATCTTTCTGATTTAAAAGACCAACCCTTTCTAAATATTTTAGACCATAATTAATAGCTTCTGTTTTATTTCTCTTTAAAACTTTTATCTGCGCTAAAGTTAAATTTTCTTGAACGCTTAAATGAGGGAATAATTCAAAGTGTTGAAACACCATGCCAACTCGTGATCTTAATTTTGATAAATTAGTTTTTGGATCACGAACATTTACATTATCAACAGTAATTTCACCTTTTTGAAATGGCTCTAGTCCATTAATGGTTTTAATCAAAGTAGATTTACTAGATCCAGAAGGGCCACAAACCACAACTACTTCACCTTTCTTAATACTAGTAGAGCAATTATTTAAAACTTGAAAATTCCCGTACCACTTAGAAACATTTTTTAATTCAATCATGATTTTATCTTATAATCCTTACTCTATTTTGAATTCTTTTAACTAAATAAGATAAGCTAAAACAAATTATAAAATATACAATTGTTGCAAGGATATAAGCCTCAACTGGTCTATTAAAATTTTTAGAAATAATACTAAAGCCTTTTAATAAATCAAAAGCTCCAATTGCATAAACAAGGGAAGTATCCTGAAATAAAACAATAGTTTGAGTTAATAAAACAGGAAGCATATTTCTAAATGCTTGCGGCAAAACAATATAACTCATACATTGAAAATAATTCATACCTAAAGCATAACCCGCATTGGCTTGATCTCGTTTTACACTTTGAATTCCAGCACGCATAATTTCTGCATAAAAAGCTGCCTCAAATAAAGTGAAAGTAATGATTGCTGAATACTCCGTTCCTAAACTTCTACCAATAAATAATGGAATTAATAAAAAAACCCAAAGAATAACCATGACCAAAGGAATAGATCGAATGATGGTCACATAGGCTAAAGCAAATGAACTTAGTATTTTAAATTTTGAAAGCCTCATCATTGCAATAAAAGTTCCAAGGATTATTCCAAGAACCATGGCTATGAGAGTTATTTTAAATGAAAATATTAATCCTGTTAAAATAATGTTGTTAATTACTTTTAAAGTTAAGAAGCTAAAATCTAAATTCATTTTTTTCCTCCAATAAAATGAGGAATTTGAATGCTTTTCTCTATTAAAATAGAAAGTAAATTTACGATAAATGCTGAGATAAAATAAAGACCAGTTACAACTAAGTATACCTCAATACCGCGAGCAGTTTCTTCCTGAACCTGAATTGCATACATTGTAAGCTCTGCAATACTAACTGCAAAAGCAACTGATGAATTTTTAATTATATTCATAGCCTCACTCGTTAATGGAGGCAGAACTAATCTAAAGGCAACTGGCAGCAAAACAAACCTATAAGACTGATACGTAGTCAATCCTAAAGCAAGAGATGCATATCTTTGATCCGTTGGAATTGATTGAATTCCAGCTCTAACCTGTTCTGATATTCTAGATGAAGTGAATAAACCTAGAGCGATAACTGCAAGGGCAAATGATGGCAGTTTTGAAAAAATCGGAAATAATTTTGGCATAACAAAATACCAAAGAAAAATTTGAACTAAAACTGGAATATTTCTAAAAATTTCTGTCCAAATATTTCCAATTAAAACTAAATATTTATTTTGTGTTGTTCTTAAAACTCCCATTAAAAAACCAAGAGTAAAAGCGATAATGAATGCAAATAAAGAAATGGTTAATGTGGTCTCCCATGCAGTCATCAACCAACCCAAATAAGTTTGGTTGCCAACAACTTTCTTAGATAAAAATGACCAATCGAGTGTGAACATGAAAGAGCTATTTAATATATTAAATAACCTGAGAGAAATTACATTCTCTCAGGTTATTATTTAACTCTAATTATTTAGAATTAAAGCGCTGGCTTATCAGATAAAGCTTTTAAATTATCTTTAAGCTCTTTGCTCATTGGCGCATTTAAGTTAACATTTTTTGGAGGGATATTTGTTTGAAACCATTTTTTATATGCTTTTTCAAATTCTCCAGATTTAATTGAATTAGTGATGACTTTATTCACCAAAGCCTGAAACTTAGGATCATCTTTTCTGAACATGATCGCATAAGGTTCAACTTGAATTGATTCACCAACCACAGCCAATTTTGCAGATTCTTTAGATGATGCTTTTAATCCGTAAAGCAGAATGTCATCCATACCGAATGCATGCGCCATACCAGACTCAACCATCAACAATGCATCCGCATGGTCTTTAGCTCCTAGTAATTCAAATCCATATTTTTTTTCATCATTAAGATTTCTTAAAATTTGATAGTTAGTAGTTCCAGTTGTTGAAACAACTTTCTTACCTTTTAAATCATTGATTGATTTAATTCCGCTATCAGCTTTAACTAAAAAACGAGTACCTGTATAAAAATAATTTATAGCGAAAGTAACTTGTTTTCCTCTTTCTGAATTATTTGTAGTAGATCCACACTCAACATCTACAGTTCCATTTTGAATTAATGGAATACGATTTTGTGAAGTCACTGCTTGAGACTCAACAACAAGATCTTTACGACCTGTTTCTTTTTTAACTTCTTCAGCAATTAACTTGCACATTTCCCAACCAAAACCTAATGGTTTTCCATCTTCTCCTATGTAAGAAAAAGGAATTGAAGACTCTCTATAAGCAAGAGTAAACTTTCCAGTCGTTTTAGCTTTCTCTAAAGTGTTTGCCATAGCACCAGTGATAGTCATGGTGAATATTGCAAAAAATGCTAGTGCAAGACGCACAAACTTATTTTTCATTTACAATCTCCTATTGTTTAATATTTAAATTGGAAAAAAAGTATCACAGGGTAATTACTTAAACAATTGTAATTAAGGAACTAAAATCGAAGGGCCCGTTAATTTTCTAGCCTCTAATTCTTCGTGAGCTAGTACTGCATCTTTAAGTGCAAATTTTTTAAATATCTTAACTTTAAATTTACCTGTTTTGATTGCATCAAATACAGTGTT
>CBDDZE010000007.1:0-72743 GCA_965235815.1 Candidatus Pelagibacterales bacterium
ATGGATTGTGGGTTTAGATAGAAAAATTTTTATCTCTGGCTTTATAGTTGTGCTTTTATGTCTTCCTTTTATTTTTGCAAATTTAAAACCATATCAAAAACAACGAGTAGTTAATTTTTTTAACACCGAAAGAGATCCATTAGGAGCAAATTATCAAGTTATTCAATCTAAAATTGGAATAGGATCGGGTGGTATATTTGGCAAAGGTTATATGAAGGGCTCACAAAGCTCTTTAGACTTTGTTCCAGAAAACCATACAGACTTTGTTTTTTCACATTTTTCTGAAGAATTTGGTCTGATTGGTTCTTTATTATTATTATGGTTATTTTTTTCAATTATTAAAAAAATAACTTTTATTGGAGATCAAAGTAAAAATAATTTTTCAAAAATATTTTGCTATGCTTTTGCCTTTAACTTTTTTCTTTACATTGCAATTAATCTTGGAATGGTTACAGGATTACTGCCAGTTGTAGGAGTGCCTTTGCCTATTTTATCTTATGGAGGTACTGCAATGCTGACAAATATGATTGGATTTGGAATAGTTTTAAGTGCAAAATTATATAACGAAGATTTTATTTAAAATTTTATGGAATTTTATATAGCAAAAATTGCTAATTATTTATTAGAGCCATTATATATTTTATCATTTTTTTTATTAATTTTAATTTTTCTTCTTACTTTTTACAAATTTTAAAAAACTAACTATTTTTTCTGCAAAGTTTTTATTAATCTTATTTTTATTTTTTGGTTACACTCCTTTAAGTAATTTTTTACTTAATAAAATTAGAAGATTTTATAAAACCATCTAAATATCCAGTTCAGCAATTAAAAGGAGTTGTGGTACTTAGGAGGAAGTTTTAATTCTGGACTTCAATCAAAAGAAAGAAATGAAGTATCTTTTAAATTCTTCTGCAGAAAGACTAACAAAAGTATTAGAAATTTATAATAAAAATCCAAAAATTTTAATTTTATTTTCGGGATTTTCTGGATGAATTAAAACCTCAAGGTTGGAGTGAGTCTGATATGGCTAAAAAGTTTTTTTTAGAGCAGGGGGTTAGATCAGAAAACTTAATATTTGAAAATAAATCTAGAAATACCTTTGAAAATATAAGTTATTCTAAAGATATTATTAAGAATTAATAAAGGTACTTGGGGACTTATTACTTCAGCTAGTCATATGCCAAGATCTTATTTTGGATTTAAAAAACAAGGATTAATTTTAGAGCCAATTAGTGTTGATTATAGAACAGGAACAAGTTCTATATTTTGGATAAATTTTGATATTAGAAAAGGTCTTGAAAATTGGCAATATTATCTTACACGAAGTAGTTGGAATTTCTTATTATAAAATAACTGATAAAATTTAATATAAAATGAATGCTAATTTTAAAGCATATTTAATGCTAACGCTTTGTGCTTTTTTTTGGTCAGGTAATTTTATTGTAGGAAAATTTGCAACTCTTTATGAGGTACCCCCTTTAACACTTAATTTTTTTAGATGGTTAATTGTTTGGATTATCTTAATTCCATTTCACTGCATAAGGATATTTTTATAAATATTAAAATTATAAAAGAAAAATTTTATTCAATATTACTAATGTCTATTACCAGTATTAGTATTTTTAATTCTGTTGTTTATTATTCATTAAATTTTACTCAAGTTCTAAATGGAGCATTGATGATCTCAACAATTCCAGTGTTAATAATATTTATTTCCTTTATTTTTAGAGTTGAGAAAATAAATCTTAATCAAGTTTTAGGGCTTATTTTATCAATAACTGGTGTTGTTATAATTATTACTCAATTAGAATTTTCAAGGCTAATTCATTTAGATCTTAATAAGGGTGATCTTTGGTTACTTAGTTGCAATGTTATCATGGGCTATTTATTCAACTATGCTTAAAACGCATAAAACTGGATTAAATTATCTTAACTTTTATTTCAGTAATTGTAACACTTGGACTAATTTTTTTATTTCCTCAATTTTTATTTGAACTTAAATAATCAAGAGTTAATAAAATTTAATTTTGCATTTATTTTAATCATTAGTTATGTGGTTTTATTTGCAGGGCTTGGTGCTTATATTTTTTGGAATAAAGCTGTTTTAATTGTAGGTCCTAGTCGAGCTGGAATATTTTTACACTTAATGCCTGTATTTAGTTCTTTTATGGCTATATTTTTATTAAATGAAAAGTTTATGAATTTTCATATTTTTGGAGCTATTGCGATTATTTTAGGAATTTACTTATCATCTAAGAAAACATCACTTTCATGAAAGTTGCAATTTTAGATGACTATCAAAATGTTTCCATGATTTTAGGAAACTTTGAAAAATTAAAAAAAGATTTTGATTTTCAAGTATTCAATCAGCCATTTGAAAATGAAGATCATGCCATAGAACAATTAAAAGATTTTGAAGCTTTACTTGTAATGAGAGAGCGAACTCCAATCACTAAAAAAATAATTTCAAATTTAAAAAATTTAAAACTTATTATAACCAGTGGAATGAGAAATAAATCTATAGATTTTTTAGCTGCAAAAGAGAGAAAAATTTTAATATGCGGAACTGAATCAAGTTCTAATTCTACTGCAGAATTAACATGGGCATTAATTTTGGGGCTTGTTAGAAATTTAAGGGAAGAGTCAGAAAATATGTACCAAGGTTATTGGCAGACTACTTTGGGATTTGAGTTGAAAGGTAAAACTTTAGGAATTATTGGACTTGGCAAAATTGGCATTCAAGTTTCAAAAGTTGCTTTAGCATTTGGAATGAATGTCATTGCTTGGAGTGAAAATCTTAAAATTTCAATAGCAAATGAAAATAAAGTATTAGCAGTAACCAAAGAAGAATTATTAGAAAAATCCGATATTGTTACAATTCATACCGTATTAAGTGAGAGAACAAAAAATTTAATTACTAAAAAAGATTTTAAATTAATGAAAGATACAGCTTTTTTAATCAATACTTCAAGAGGTGCAATTGTAAATGAATTTGATCTTGGTTGAGGCGCTTAGAAAAAAATATAATAATGGGCGCAGGTTTGGATGTTTATGATATTGAGCCATTACCTGAAAATCATAAACTTAGATTTTTACCTAACGCATTGTTATTGCCGCACTTAGGGTACGTTACTAAAGAAAATTATGAAGTTTTTTACACTCAAATGGCTGAAAATTTACTAGCATTTAAAGAAGGAAAACCTATTAGAGTGATCCAGATGCTAAATTAATTTTAGCCTAGTTTTTGAAGAATTGGAAAATATTCAATTAAGTAAAATCCTAAAATTTGCAGTTTTCCAGTGACAATTAAAATTCCAGTTATAATTAAAATAATCCCTGAGATCTTTTTTATATTAATCAAATATTTTTTTGCACTTTTTGAGAAGATTAGGAACTTTTTGATTAATAGACTTGAAAGCACAAAGGGAATTGCAAGACCTAGCGAATAAAGACTTAATAGTAAAATTCCTTTGTAAATTGAGTCTTCCATCGATGCAAAAGCTAGTATGGATCCTAGAATTGGTCCAATACAAGGCGTCCAGCCAAACCCAAAACCAACTCCTACAATAAATGGAAATAATAAATTATTTGAATATTTAATATTAAAATTTCCAAAATTTTTATTTAAAAAATTTATTTTAATAATTTCTAATAAGTAAATACCAAAAAAAATAATTATTATTCCAGATCCAATAGATAAGATTTTTGAATTTTGTAATAGAAAACTTCCTATAAAAGTTGCAGTTGCTCCAAGAGAAATAAATACTAAAGAAAATCCTAGTGAAAAGAATATAGATTTTTTTAAAATAAAATTTTTAGATTTATTATCTAATTCATTAAGAGTAGTGCCGCAAATAAATGATACATAACCTGGAATTAAAGGAAGTACACAAGGAGATATAAAACTTATAAAACCTGCAAAAAAAGCAATTGAGAGGGAGACAACCATTTAAGATTTATTCAAGGCCTAATAATTTATCTAATTTTTTTTCTTGGTCTAATTTATAAATCTTATCACAATCACCAATGTGAACATTATCAGCAAATATTTGCGGAACAGATCTTGCTCCATTTGCCATTGTTGTCATTTTTTCTCTTAATGCTTCATCATTGGACACATCAATTTCAGAAAATTTTATATTTTTTTTCTTTAATAATGATTTTGCTTTTACGCAAAATGGACAATAATTTGTTGTATAAATTTCAATTTTTTTCATAAAAAAGTGGGGCGTTCTGTTACCCGGTGCCCCAGACCGTGCTTATCTAATTAATAAATTAATTAGGCAGCGAGAGCAAATTTATCATTTGCGTTTATATTTTAGTCCTTTGCGGTGGTACTATACCGGACGAAAGAAAAGCCTTTAGACATTAGTCGATTCTATTTCACCCCCGTAAGTTGAAATTGGTGGAGGTGCAGGGTACCGCCCCCTGGTCCTCAATGTTTATTACGAATCTCGTTTATCGTCATAGTTGGAAAACCAACACTAATAATATAAGACTTTGAATCGTTAAATTAAAGATATATTTAAAATCTCTGTATTTCTAAGACAATGGAACTAACTTCTGAACAAAAAAAAGAAATCCAAGAACAACAATCACAAAGTAACACTACTAAAAGAGTAACTTCACCTGAACTTGAAAAAGTTCTTTATGAGGCAATTCCAGTTTTAGACCATGGATTTATAAGAGTTATAGATTATATGGGTGATGATAGCTCAATTGTTCAATCTGCTAGAGTTTCCTATGGAAAAGGAACAAAAAAAGTTTCAACAGATGAAGGTTTGATAAGATATTTAATGAGGCATTGGCATAGCACTCCATTTGAAATGTGCGAGATCAAGTATCATGTAAAGCTTCCAATTTTTATAGCAAGACAGTGGATTAGACACAGAACAGCCAATGTAAACGAGTATTCAGCAAGATACTCTATATTAGATAAAGAGTTTTATATTCCAGCAAAAGAGCAATTATCAGCACAAGCTACTAACAACCGACAAGGTCGAGGTGAATTAATTACCGGGCGAACAAGCTGATGAAGTTCTTAAAATTTTAAAAGATGATGCGGTTAGAACTTATGACAATTATGAAAAAATGTTGAATGAAAGATTTGATGGAACAATTATTGATGAAAAAAAATCTGGTTTAGCAAGAGAACTTGCAAGAATGAATTTAACATTAAATTCATATACTCAGTGGTATTGGAAAACTGATCTTTTAAATCTTATGAATTTTTTATTTTTAAGAGGAGATAGTCATGCTCAGTATGAAATTAGAGTTTATGCTGAAAAAATGTTAGATACAGTTAAAGAAATGGGTTCCAATTACCCATGCAGCATTTTTAGATTATAGAGTTGGTGCTGCTCATTTATCATCCAAAGGATTAAAAATTGTAAAATCAATGATCAATGGAAATAAAGTTAGTTATGAAGACTCTGGACTTAGTAAAAGAGAGTGGAATGAATTAATGGAAGTAATAGATAAAAAAAATCTTATAGTTAGTTAATTATTTTTGTAATTTTATTTGCAATTTCTAAGAACAGTTTTGAAACTTTATGATCTTTAAATTGATCTACAAAGGGTAAACCTTCATCTGAGTTTTTTCTAAGATTAATATCAATTGGAATTTGTCCTAAAAGTTCAACATTAAATTTACTTGCTATATTTTTTCCTCCATCTTTTCCAAATATAAAATGTTCAATTCCATCATCTGAGGTAAAGCTTGTCATATTTTCAACAATTCCAAGTATTTTAACATTAGTTCTTTTAAACATTTCAATTCCTTTTTTTACATCAATGATTGCAATATCTTGAGGAGTTGTAATAATTACTGCGCCATCAATATCTATTTCTTGTGAAAAAGTTAATAGCGCATCTCCAGTTCCAGGAGGCATATCGATAATTAAAAAATCAATATTTTCCCACAAAACTTTTCCAGTAAAAGTTTTGATAGTACTTGCAACCATCGGGCCTCTCCAAATCATCGGAGTATCTTCTGAAACCATAAAGCCAATGGACATACATTGAATATTAAATTTATTAATTGGAATTAAATTTATTCCATCCTCACTTTTAGGTTTTTCAAAGATTCCCATCATTTTAGGAATAGATGGGCCATAAATATCAGCATCTAAAATACCAACATTATAATTTAAATTCTTAAGTGCGATTGCAAGATTTACAGCAATTGTTGATTTTCCAACACCACCTTTTCCACTGGAGATAGCAATAATTTTTTTAACTCCATTTATTTTATTTTTTTTGAATGGAGTTTTCGGCGTAATCTGATCCATAAATTTTTTGCTTAAATTTGCGTCTTTTTCACTCATATCTTCTATTGTAATTTACTTTTAAATACCCATTTAAACCTATATTAATTAGCCAAATTTTAAAAATAATATGTCATTAATTGAGACTAATAATAACAAAGATATTTTAAAGAAAGAATCTCCATGGGGTTCACCTTCAAAAAAAAATAATCAGCCTGGGCCCGATAATTCTTCAGTAGATATGGAGGATTTAGCTAAAAAGTTTCAAGATGGACTTAAAAATATATTTGGAGGTTCATCAAAAACACCAGATGCAAAAAAGCCAATCGCACTTTTTATAATTGGGGCGATTGCTGTTTGGGCATTAAGTGGGTTTTACAGAGTTGATGCCGATGAACAAGGTGTTGTTTTAAGATTTGGAAAATATACCAGCATGACTCAGCCTGGGTTAAATTATCATTTACCCTATCCAATTGAGTCAGTGATGACTCCAAAGGTTACGCGAGTAAATAGAGTTGATGTTGGCTTTAGATCTTCTGGTGATAGCGCCAGAGGTTCAGTAAGTGATATTAAAGATGAAAGCGCTATGTTAACGGGCGATGAAAATATTGTTGATATAAATTATTCTGTTTTTTGGACAATTAAAGATGCAAGCAAGTATCTTTTTAATATTCAAGAGCCAATAGGTACCATTAAAGCAGTTGCTGAAACTGCAATGCGAGAAATTATTGCAAGAAAAAAAATACAAGTAGTTTTAACACAAGGCAGAGCTGAGATAGAAAATGAAGCGCAAAAAATTATGCAACAAATTCTAGACTCATACAATGCTGGAATTGAAATTACACAAGTTCAAGCACAAAAATCAGATCCTCCAGCACAGGTCATAGATTCTTTTAGAGATGTTCAGGCTGCAAAAGCGGATAAAGAGCGACAACAAAATGAAGCTCAAGCTTATGCAAACGATGTCATCCCAAGAGCTCGAGGAGAGGCTGCTAAAATAATTCAAGAGGCCGAGGGTTATAAAAAAGAAGTAGTTGCGCAGGCTGAAGGAGAGGCAAGTAGATTTATAGCAATTTATAATGAGTATGCGAAAGCTAAAACTGTAACTCAAGAGCGAATGTATCTTGAAACTATGGAGAAAGTTTTATCTGGAGTGAATAAAATTATAATAGATAAACAGTCAGGATCTGGAGTAGTGCCTTATCTACCATTACCTGAGCTTAAGAAAAATTTAGATGCACAAAAAAAAACTGAAGTTAAAAACTAATGTCTGATAAAATTTTAAAAATTGGAATTTTTGCAGTTGCCTTAATAGGTTTGCTTGATTTATTCAACTTTCTTTATTGTAAAAGAAACTCATCAAGCAATTGTTTTACAATTAGGAAATCCAAAAAAAGTTTATAAAGAAGCAGGACTATATTGGAAAATTCCTTTGCTACAGAATGTTCATTTTTTAGATAAAAGAGTTTTAGATATTGATGCACCATCTGAAGAAATCATAGCATTAGATCAAAAAAGAATAATCGTTGATGCATATGCAAAATTTATAATAGTTGATCCATTAAAATTTTATATTTCTGTTGGAAATGAAAGAGTTGCTCAATCAAGATTATCTTCAATTATTAATGCTAAAATAAGAGGAGTTTTGGGAAAAGAAAATTTAGTTAACTTAATTTCAACTAATAGAACAAAATTAATGAACCAAATTACCAAAGATGTAGCTGAGGAAGCTAATGATTTTGGTATTAAAGTTATTGATGTTCGCATTAAAAGAGCTGATCTTCCAGCTGCAAATAGCGAGGCGATATTTAAAAGAATGCAAACTGAAAGAACAAGAGAAGCAAAAGAGTTTAGAGCTGAAGGATTTGAGTTGGGTCAAACTATAAAATCTACAGCAGATAAAGAAGTTGCAATTATATTAGCTGAAGCTAGAAAAAAAGCTCAAATTCTTAGAGGAGAAGGTGATGGACAAAGAAATAAAATATTTGCGGAAGCTTTTGGTAGAGATCCAGAATTTTTTAGTTTTTATAGAGCCATGCAATCTTATGAAAAATCTTTAATAAGTGGCAGCGAAACATCGCTAGTGTTATCTCCTGATAGTGAGTTTTTTAGATATTTTGGAGAGTCTGGCTTAAATAAGATTTTAAAAAAATAAAGAATGAATGAGATTTTTACAGCAATTGGTTTGTTGCTGTTTATCGAAGGATTACTTTATACAATTTTTCCAGGTGGAATGAAAAAAATGCTAAATTCTATGAAGGATTTATCTGAGCAAAAATTAAGGGTTGGAGGGCTTATTTTTGCCATTATAGGATTTATAATAGTGGCTTATATTAAAAAATTTCTATGAAAAATTTTAAAAGTTTCTTACTAATTATATTTTTTAATATTTTATTAATCACAAATTTAAACTCAAAAGAAGTTCCAGATTCTTTTGCTGATTTAGTAGAAAAATTAACCCCATCTGTTGTTAATATTTCAGCGACCAGAGTTGTAGAGACAAGAAGTCAAAATCCATTTCCATTTCAATTTCCGCCAGGACATCCTTTTGAAGATTTATTTAAAGATTTTGATAGAGGAGGCAGTCCGCAAAAAAGAAAATCACAGGCATTAGGTTCTGGTTTTATAATTGATAAAGCGGGAATTATAATTACCAATAATCATGTCATACAAAGTGCTGAGGGAATTTTTGTAAAGTTAACAAATGGTAAAGAATACGAAGCAAAAGTTTTAGGAACAGATCCTACAAGTGATATTGCTGTTATTAAAATAACAACCAAAGATACTTTAAAGGCAGTTTCCTTTGGAGATTCTGATAAAGCAAGAGTTGGAGATTGGGTGGTTGCAATTGGAAACCCTTTTGGTTTAGGTGGAACAGTGACTGCTGGAATTATTTCGGCTCGAAATAGGGATATAAGTCTTGGTAGATATGATGATTTTATTCAAACAGATGCTGCAATAAATGTTGGAAATTCAGGAGGACCTCTATTTAATTTAAAAGGTGAAGTTGTTGGAATAAATAGTGCAATATTATCTAATTCAGGTGGATCAGTTGGAATAGGTTTTGCTATTCCATCCAATCTTGCAAAAAATGTAATTGATCAAATAATTAATACTGGAGAAATTAAGAGAGGATATATTGGAGTTAGAATACAGGAAGTTACAAAAGAGATCGCAGATAGTCTTGGTCTAAAAAATGTTGAAGGGGCTTTAATTTCTAGCGCTGCAACTGATGGACCTGCAAATAAAGCAGGCATTCTTGCAGGAGACGTAATACTTGAGTTTAATAATATTAAAGTTGAAAACTACAGAAGACTTCAAAAAATTGTAGCAGAAACACCAATTGGAAAAAATGTTGATGTAAAAATTTGGAGAAATAAGCAAATAATTACAAGAAATATAAAAGTTGCAAGACTTGAAGAGACAGTTGAAAGCAGAAGAGAAAATAATAGGCAATCAACTCCAACTTCAGTATCCATTAAAGAACTTGGAGTTAAAATTAGAAATATTACTAACGAAGACGTTGAAAAAAGACCTGCTTTAAAAGATAAAAAAGGTGTCTTGATTTTAGAAATAAGAGGAGATGGTCCGCTTGCATTACTACCTATTCAAGAGGGTGAAGTGATTACTGCAGTTGGCAATAATCCTGTTTTCGATATAAAAAATTTTGAAGACCAGTTTAAAAAAGAAATTAGAAAAAATACAAATTCTATTTTATTGACAATTTTTGATAGCAACAACCAAAGTAAATTTATTGGTGTAAAAATTAAATAATTTTTTACCAATGCAAAAAATTATTCTTATCGCAGGACCAACAGGTTCTGGTAAATCAGAAATTGCATTAAGACTTGCTAAAAAAATAGATGGTGAAATTATTAATGCTGATAGCATGCAAGTTTATAAAGAAATTAAAACTTTATCAGCTAGACCAGAAAAAATTCTTAATGTTGCACATTATCTTTATGGCAATGTTTCTGTAAAAAATAATTTTTCAGCTGGCGAATGGCTAAAGAAAGTTAAATTAAATTTAAAAAAAATCTTAAATAAAAAAAAGACACCGATTTTTGTTGGTGGAACAGGATTATATTTTAAATTATTGACTGAAGGCATTTCTAATATTCCAAAAATTCCAGATTCTATTAGAGTAAAAGCAAGAAGATTAAATAAGAAATTAGGTAATGATAAATTTTATAATTTGCTTATAAAATTAGATCCTTTAGTTGAGAATAAGATAAAACAAAATGATACACATAGGTTAATTAGAGCTTATGAAGTTATAGTTTTTACAAAAAAATCTTTAATTGAGTGGCAAAAAAATAATAAAAACGACTTTGGTAATTATCGATTTATAAAAATATACATTAATCCTGAAAATAATTATTTACACAATTTACTTAGATTGCGTCTTAAAAAAATGTTTGAATTAAATGCAATTGATGAAGTAAAAAAGTTTTACAAACTAAAAGTAGATAAAACTTTACCTGCTAATAAAATTTTAGGAATAGAAGAGATTAAGAAATATCTGGATAAAAAAATTTCCATAGAGCAAGCTTTTGAAGAAACTTTTATAAGAACAAGAAGATATGTAAAAAGACAAAGAACTTGGTTTAGAGGACATATGAAAGACTGGATTAGTATTTTTCACCCTAATTTTGATATTTTAACAAAAAAAATTGTAAAATTAGTTACTTCATCTTGACCGTTAAATTAACTAGTTTAGATTGAATTTTCGGAAAATTTATATGTCACAAATAACTGGAGCAGAAATTGTATTTAAAGCTTTTGCCGATCACGGCGTTGAATATATTTTTGGTTATCCAGGTGGTGCTATTCTTCCATTATATGATGAATTAAAAAATCATAAAAAAATTAAACATATTCTTGTCAGACACGAGCAAGGAGCAGGACATGCAGCAGAGGGTTATGCAAGATCATCAGGTAAGCCTGGAGTTGTTTTAGTTACTTCAGGTCCAGGTGCAACAAATATGGTGACAGCATTAACAGATGCTTACATGGACTCAATCCCATTAGTTTGTGTCACTGGTCAAGTTCCAACTCATTTGATTGGAACAGATGCCTTTCAAGAGTGTGATACCACTGGTATTACACGGCCGTGCACAAAGCATAATTGGTTAGTGAAAGATATTAAAGATCTGCCAATAATTATGCACAAAGCTTTTCATATAGCGACTAGTGGAAGACCAGGGCCAGTTTTAGTTGATATTCCAAAAGATATTCAGTTTCAAAAAACAGAATATGTAAAAAAAGAAGATGTAATCCAAAAAATTAATAAAGTTGTAACTGAGATTGACTCTTCTGAATTAGATAAAATTATCGATTTAATTTATAAATCAAAAAAACCAATCATTTACTCTGGTGGAGGAGTTGTAAATTCTGGAGATAAAGCTTCAGCGCTTACTGGAGGATTTAGTTCGTATGACTGGTTTTCCTATAACTTCAACTTTGCAAGGGTTAGGAGCTTTTCCAGGAGACGACCAACAATTTATTGGGATGCTAGGTATGCATGGAACATACGAGGCAAATAATGCCATGCATGATTGTGATTTAATGATAAATATTGGAGCTCGTTTTGATGATCGGATCACAGGTAAAATAGATAAATTTTCACCAGGATCTAAAAAAATTCATATTGATATTGATCCATCATCTATTAATAAAATTATAAAAGTTGATCATGCAGTTGTTGGTGATGTTGAAAATGTTTTAAATAAACTGATTACAGTTTTTAAGAAAAAATATCCTAATTTTAAAAATTCAAATAAAGAAAATATTAGTCAATGGTGGAAGCAAATTAACAAATGGAGAGAAAAAAATTGTTTAGTCATTTGTTCAAGGAAAAAAAACTATTAAACCACAATATGCAATTGAAAGATTATATGAACTAACAAAAAATCAAGACACTTTTATTACAACCGAAGTAGGTCAGCATCAAATGTGGGCAGCTCAATATTATAAATTTAAAAAACCAAAAAGATGGATGACTTCAGGTGGTCTTGGAACTATGGGCTTTGGTCTACCAGCTGCAATTGGTGTTCAACTTAGCAAATCCTGGAAAGTTAGTTGTTGATGTTGCGGGTGAAGCTTCAATTTTGATGAATATTCAAGAATTGTCTACTGCAGTTCAGTATAGACTTCCAGTTAAAATATTTATCATAAATAATCAGTACATGGGAATGGTTAGACAATGGCAAGAGTTACTTGCATGAAAAAAATTATGCAGAAAGCTATACAGAGGCTTTGCCAGATTTTGTTAAACTTGCAGAAGCTTATGGGGCTATTGGGATTAGAGCAACTACGCCTGAAGAGTTAGACTTAAAAATTAAACAAATGATTAAATCAGACAAACCAGTTCTTTTTGATTGTGTTGTAGACAGAGTTGAAAATTGTTTTCCGATGATACCTTCAGGAAAAGCACATAATGAAATGATTTTAAGTCCAGCAGATGAGAAAGAAAATAAAATTTCTAAAGCAGGAAAGGTATTGGTATGAAAAAGTCCTTATCAGCATATCCGACGACTCCTATAAAAACTGAGCAAATTAGAAAGACATATTATGGTCGTTTGGGTTGATAACGAAGCTGGAGTATTAGCAAGAGTTTCAGGACTATTTTCTGGGCGAGGTTATAATATTGAATCATTAACTGTTGCCCAAGTGGATGAAGAAAAAAATATATCAAGAATTACTATTGCAACTAATGGAACAAATTCAGTTATAGAGCAAATTAAAGCTCAGTTATTAAAACTTATTCCAGTTTATAAAGTTGCCTCTTTCCCAGTGGATGATAAATCTATTTTTAGAGAGCTGGCTTTAATCAAAGTTATAGCTGATAAAAAAAATCTTGAAAAAGCTAAAGAAATTTGCAATTCTTATAAGGCGCAATATCTTGATACAACAAGCACTTCTTTTATTGTAGAATTTCATTCAACAAGACGAGAAATAGATAGTTTTATTAAGGAATTAAAACCTTACGGAATAGCAAGTGTTGCAAGAACAGGTCCTTTAGCAATGGCAAAAGGAGCTGAGATAACAGAGTCAAACAAAGGAAAAGTTATATGAAAATTTTTTACGAAAAAGATGCTAATCAAGATTTAATTAAAAATAAAAAAGTTGCAATTTTTGGCTTTGGAAGTCAAGGACATGCGCATGCTTTAAATTTAAAAGATAGTGGAGTTAAAGAACTTAGTTGTTGCTTTAAGAGAAGATTCTCCAAGTCGTAAAAAAGCAGAAGCAAGTGGATTAAAAGTTATGAGTTTATCAGATGCTGCAGAATGGGCTGATGTTGCAATGATTTTGACGCCAGATGAATTACAATCTCAAATTTATAAAAATCATATTGAACAAAGAATGAGACAAGGAACAACTTTAGCTTTTGCTCATGGATTAAATATTCATTTTGATCTTATTAGCGCAAGAAAAGATCTAGATGTTTTTATGATTGCTCCTAAAGGCCCTGGTCATTTAGTTAGAAGCGAATTTCAAAAAGGTGGAGGAGTTCCATGCCTGATGGCTGTTCATCAAAATGGATCAGGAAAAGCAAGAGAGCTTGCCTTGTCATATGCAAGTGCTATTGGTGGCGGAAAATCTGGAATAATTGAAACAACATTTAGAGAAGAATGCGAAACAGATTTATTTGGAGAACAAGCTGTTTTGTGCGGAGGTTTAGTTGAATTAATTAAAAAAGGTTATGAAACTTTAGTTGAGGCTGGATACACACCAGAGATGGCTTATTTTGAATGTTTGCATGAAGTAAAATTAATTGTTGATTTAATTTATGAAGGGGGAATTGCTAATATGAATTATTCAATTTCAAATACTGCTGAATATGGAGAATATATTTCAGGACCAAAAATTATAGATGACAAGACAAAAGATAGAATGAGAGAAGTATTAAAAGATATTCAATCTGGAAAATTTACTAAACTTTGGATGGATGAAAATAAAATTGGTCAAAAAAACTTTTTAAGAATGAGAAAAGAATTATCTGAGCACCCAATAGAAAAAGTTGGTGAAAAACTCAGAGCCATGATGCCTTGGATTGGCAAAAATAAGCTCGTTGATAAAAGCAAGAATTAAGATTATTTAATAAAATTAAGCTTACTTACTTGTTAAAAAATCGACGAAATCTTGAAAAATATATATCAGTAGATTTTTAATTTTAGCTAAATTAAGTTTAAAAAATATGGCAAAAAGTAATAATCAAATCATTATTTTTGACACGACATTAAGAGATGGAGAGCAATCTCCTGGCGCTTCAATGAGTCTTGAAGAAAAAGTACAAATTGCTCATGCATTTGAAGATTTAGGCGTTGATGTTATGGAGGCTGGTTTTCCAGCTGCTTCTAATGGTGATTTTGAAGCCGTATCTGAAATTGCAAAAATTTTAAAAAAAACTATTCCCTGTGGATTAGCTAGAGCAGTCAAAGCAGATATAGAAAAATGCAAAGATGCATTAAAACATTCAAAGCGTTTTAGGATTCATACATTTCTTTCTACAAGTCCTTTACATATGAAGCATAAATTAAAAAAAACACCAAAGGAAGTTTTGGAATTAATTAAAGATAGCGTTTCTTTAGCCAGAAGATTCACCGATGATGTTGAGTGGTCACCAGAGGATGGAACTAGAACTACACCAGATTTTTTATGTAAAACTGTAGAGCTTGCAATTAAATGTGGAGCAAAAACAATTAATATTCCTGATACTGTAGGTTATACAATCCCAGATGAGTACTATAAAACAATTAAATTATTATTTGATAAAGTTCCAAATATAGACAAAGCGATTGTTTCAACCCACTGTCATAATGATCTTGGACTTGCTGTTGCAAATTCATTAGCAGGAGTAAAAGCTGGAGCAAGACAAATTGAATGTACAATTAATGGTATTGGCGAAAGAGCAGGAAATGCTGCCTTAGAAGAAATTGTAATGGCAATAAAAACTCGAAGTGATTTAATGCCATATAAAACAAATATTAATACTAAAAAAATTAGCAGCTGTTCAAAATTGGTTGCAAATGTCACAGGTTTCCCAGTTCAATTTAATAAAGCAATTGTTGGAAAAAATGCTTTTGCTCATGAGTCAGGAATTCATCAGGATGGGATGTTAAAAAATAAAAAAACTTATGAAATCATGACACCAGAAAGTGTTGGAGTTACAAAATCTTCTTTAGTTATGGGAAAGCATTCTGGAAGAAATGCATTTAAAGATAAAGCTGCAGAATTAGGTTATCCAGATTTAAATGAAGAATTAGTAAATAATACTTTTAAAAAATTTAAAGATTTAGCTGATAAAAAAAAACATGTCTTTGATGAAGATATTATTGCATTAATAGATGATGATTTAATGAAACATAATAATGCAATTAGTTTATCATCTTTGGAAGTTATTGCGGGTACTAAAGGTCCTCAAAAAGCAAAAATTGAACTTATGATTTATGATGAAATTAAAAAAACAGAGACTGAAGGTGATGGACCTGTGGATGCAATATTTAAAGCAATAAAAAAAATCTATCCTCATAATGTCAATCTTCAGCTTTATCAGGTACAGGCAGTAACAGAAGGAACTGATGCGCAAGCAACGGTCAGTGTGAGAATTGAGGAAAAAGGCAAGATTTCTGTGGGCCAGGCTGCAGATACGGATACTCTTGTCGCTTCAGCAAAAGCGTATATAAACGCACTAAATAAATTAATTATTAAGAGAAAAAGAACTGCACCAAGCCCAGACTTGAGTGCCTCTGCTTAATTAAGAAAGAAAAAAATGTTTGATAAATTATTTGGATTTTGGTCGACAGATATGGCGATCGATTTAGGAACAGCAAACACTTTAGTTTATGTTCGTGGAAAAGGAATTGTACTTGAATGAACCATCTGTTGTTGCGGTGATATCTCGAAATGGAAGAAATGAAGTTTTGGCTGTTGGTGAAGAGGCAAAACAAATGTTGGGACGAACACCTGGAAATATTACAGCAATTAGACCTATGAAAGATGGTGTGATCGCAGATTTTATTGTTACAGAAGAAATGATCAAACACTTTATTAGAAAAATTCATAAGAGAAATGCTTTTGCAAATCCAAGAATTATTATTTGTGTACCAACAGGATCAACACCAGTTGAAAGAAGAGCTATTCAAGAAGCTGGTTATGCAGCTGGAGCACGTAAAGTACAACTTATAGAAGAACCGGTGGCAGCAGCTATCGGAGCGGGTCTTCCAATATCAGAACCTCAGGCATCTATGATTGTTGATATAGGTGGCGGAACAACTGAGATTGCAGTCATGTCTTTAGGTGGAATTGTTTACTCTCATTCTTTAAGAATTGCTGGTGATGCAATGGATACAGCAATTATTAATTTTATGAAGAAAAAATTTAATTTATTAATTGGAGACTCAACAGCAGAAAAAATTAAAAAAGAAATAGGATCTGCAATTCCAACAGGCTCTGAAAAAACTTTTTTAATGAAAGGAAGAGATATTAGAACTGGAACTCCTAAAGAAGTTATTTTAACAGAAAAAGATACTGCTGAAGCTTTAGAAGGAGTTGTGGGTCAGATTGTTAATGCTGTTAAACATGCTTTAGAAAATACTCCACCAGAATTATCTTCAGATTTAGTTGATTCTGGAATGGTATTAGCAGGAGGTGGTGCATATTTAAAAAATTTAGACAAACTTATTAAAAAAGAGACTGGATTACCAGTTACTATTGCAGAAGATGCATTATCATGTGTTGCAATTGGAACTGGCAAGGCTTTAGAGCAAGAAGGAATATTTTCTTCTATGCTAACTTCATATTAAAAAGTTATATTAATATAATATGAGTCAAAATAGGCTTGCAAGAAGCTCAACTCCAGGCGTTTCCGCACTACAAAAAACTATCAGCAAAAAATTTCTACTTCCTTTTTATATTATAGTTTCCTTTTTATTTTTATTTTCAGAAAAAAGTGATTTTAAGGCAATAAGATTTTTAAAAGCATTAATTAATGATGGAATTACCTATAGTGTTTATGTTGTTAATACACCAATTAATCTTATCTCTGACCTAGGTAGGTCTGCCCGACAATATTTAAATTTTAATATTGTTTTAGAAAATAAAAAACTAAAAGATCAAGTTGAACAATTAAATGCTGAAAAACGAGAATTGCAATTTTTTAAAAATGAGAATGATAATTTAAAAAGAGTTTTAGGAATTAAAAATAGAGATGATTATGTATCTATTTATGCAAAAATAATTCATGAAGATACAAATGAATTTGCTAAAAATTTAATTTTAACAATTGGATCTAATGACGGGCGTTCAATTAGGACAAGCGATTGTACGAAATAATGTTTATCTTGGAAAAATTTCAGAAGTCAATTTGTTAAGCTCAAAGGCTATGGTTGATCACAGATCTTAAACAGTAGAGTTCCTGTGGTTATTCCTTCAAGAGGAGTTAATGCTATTTTAAAAGGCAATGGTCTTGGAGGAGTCGCAATTACTTTTTCTTCCACAAAATGCTGTTTTTGAAAATAATGATCAAATCTATACCTCTGGTTCAGATGGAATTATTAAGGAAGGTCTGTATACGTTGGAAAAATAATTACTGATAATAAAAAAGATATTAAAAAAAGAAAATATTCTGTCGATCTTGGTTTTAAGGAGCATCAATTGAATTATGTTTCAGTTTTGAAGGTTAAAAAATAATGAATTCTTTTTTAGATAAAATTAAATTTTACTCAGCGCACATTATTTTTACGCTTAATTTGTATTAATGATAGTATTTTTATAAATACTTGGATCGCTCCAGGTCCAATAATAAATATTAAATATATACTTAGTTTTTTATTTTTCTTTTTTTGATAAAGGACGTTTTTCAATTACTTTTCTATTTTTTATAGGACTAATCTTTGACTCGTTACAAGGAATGCCTTTTGGAATGACATCTATATGCTTTATTCTTTTAAGTAAATTAGCTTCATATTTAAAACAAAGAAGAACTCAGGTAAATTTCCAAAATGAATTTATAGCTTTTGCTATATCTCTTTTGATTACACAAATTGTATCAGTGATTATCTTAAGCTATTTTTCACCAAATCCCATTTGAATATTTATTATTAGCCATTAATATAATTGTAAGTCTTATTTTTTATCCAGTTATAAGAACTTTGCTTAAAGTTATTTTACTATTATTAGTTCTTTAATGTCTGATTTTACTAAATTACAAAAAGATAAAATCTTAAATTATTTATATAAAAATTTTGAAAAAATAGATTTTGACAATATTGATCAAGATATTTTTCTAAAAAAAATAAGTGATTTAATTTTTTTGATAAAAAAGAATTATTACTTGCAGTTAGTTTAGTTTTTGAGGATTTGGATAAAAGATTTTTTGACTGAAACTAAATCTAACATTAATAAGATTACAAAAACTAATGATAAAATTTCTTTTTTATTAAATAAAAGATTTCAAGTGGAGGCGAGAAATAAGAGATTTAATTAAGAAAATTTTTATTCATTTAATAAAAAACAATAACTCAAATAAGGTATTAAATTACATTTATTCTGTTGCTGACATTATCTGGAAGATCTCTAGCGATCGATCTGTTGATTTTAATTATTATACTAAAAGATTAATATTATCCTCAGTGTATTTAAAAATTTTGATATTGAGTTTTTATAAAGATAATTTGACACAGAAAGATCTTAATGAAGAAATTTCAAAGTCACTTGAGCATGTAAAATTAATATCTCAATTTAAAATAAAATTAGATTTTTTCAAAAATTTAAAAGATTTTTTTAGTTTTTTTTCTTTACAAAAAACAGGTCGTGGTTTTTAAAAGATCTTAGTTAGATGACCCATTTTTCTTTTATCTTTAATCACTTTTTTTCCGTAATCGTAGAAGAATTCATTACTCATAGTCTCTTTTGATCTGTATTTTTTAATATCATGGCCTAAAATATTATACATGATTGCCTTATGCATTCTTTTTGGTTTTTTTAATTTAAGATTACATACAGCCCTTATATGATTATCAAATTGACTTACATCATGTGCATTCATTGTTAAATGTCCTGAATTGTGAACTCTTGGCGCTAATTTCATTTACTAATAATTCATTTTTTTTTGTAACAAAAAATTCAACGCACATAGTTCCGATATAATTTAATTTATTTGCAATTTTTTTTGCAATTTCTTTTGCTTGATTATTTAATTTTGCACTAATGTTTGCTGGAATATGTGATTTTTGCAGTATTTGATTTTTATGAAGATTCTCAAAAGCATCGTATGAGACGCTTTTTGTTTTGTTTTTGCTAATAACAATAGAAATTTCTTTTTTAAAATCAATTAACTTTTCAATGATGTATTCTTTACTTTTAAAAGTATATTTTAAAAAATCTTTTTTATTTTTAAAAAATACTTGGCCTTTGCCATCATATCCAAGACGTGTTGTTTTTACTATTGCTGGAAAAATATTATTACTTAAACTTTTTTTATTAATTTTTTTTAAATAATAGAATTCAGTTGTTTTTATTCCTATTGAGTTTAAAAAAGTTTTTTCTTTTAATCTATCTTGAAGGATTTTTATTATAGAAGGTTTCGGAGATACTTTGATTTTTTTTTTGAACATAATCAAGGGTTTTAAAAGGAATATTTTCAAATTCAAAAGTTACTAAATCAACATTTTTTATAAAAAAATCTAATTTTTTTTTATCTTTATAATTTGAGATAATAAAATCATCGCTATGATAGATTGCAGGAGAGTCAATACTATCAGTAAATACAAAAGTTCTAATATTAAGTTTTCTTGCAGATTTAACTAAAAATTTTCCTAACTGACCACCCCCAAATATCCCAAGGGTAAAGGTTTTTTTATTCATTTCTTGGGACTATGTTTTACAGATAAAGTTTGTTTGTTTCTCCATATCCTTAAGTTATTTGCAATTTTTTTATCATTAAGACTTAAGATTGAAGCAGCATATAGTGCTGCATTTTTTGCTCCTGTTTCTCCTATAGCAACAGTTCCAACTGGAATCCCAAAAGGCATTTGAATAATTGATAATAAACTATCTAAGCCTTTTAACGATTTTGTTTCCATAGGAACGCCAATAATAGGCAAGTCTGTAATTGCTGCAACCATTCCAGGCAAATGAGCAGAGCCACCAGCACCAGCAATAATAACTGAAATATTATTTTTTTTAGCAGACTTAGCAAATTCTACTAGTCTCATAGGAGTTCTGTGGGCCGACACGATTTTTACGTTATATTTAATTTTTAATTTTCTTAAGATGTCTGCAGTTTTTTTAAGAGTAGACCAATCTGATTTGCTTCCCATGATTATAGAAACAATAGATTTTTTTTTTGGATTAAAGGACATATTTACTTATAAAATAAGTTAAATTACTTATTAGCTTCTAGTTTTAATTTTGCTTTTTTCAGATTCTCAACTTTTCTATTAGCTTTTTCTACTGCTTTTTGTAGATCGTTTTGAGTACATAAGTTTAAAGCTACAGGATCTTTAGGTGATATATTTGAACTGTTCCAATGTTTTCTGCTTTTAACAGATTCTACAGTATTTTTTGTAGTACTAACAAGTTTTGAAATTTGTCCTTCTGATAATTGGGGATAATTTTTAATTAACCAAGCAATAGCATCTGGTCTATCCTGTCTCTTTGAAAGAGGAGTATATTTTGGACCAACAACAGTTTTGATTTCATAATCTAATACTTTTTTATTTATCGACAATGACTTATTAGGATCTTTGCTGCATTCTTCGATTTCTTCTCTTGTTAATTGATTTGCAAGTATTGGATTGTAAGCTTTTATTCCAACTGCAACGTCACCATCTGCTATTCCTTTAATTTCGAGTTCATGAAGTTGACAAAAATCTGCTATTTGTTTGAAAGTAAGACTTGTATTCTCCAGCAACCATACCGCCGTAGCTTTTGGCATTAAGGGTTTGTCTAGCATAAATATTTATTTTTTAATGGTATTTTAGTTGTAAGATTTTCAAATTTTTTATTAAATTTGCTTATTCTTCCTTTATCAATAACTTTTTGCGAACCGCCTGTCCAAGCAGGATGAGATATTGGATCAATATCTAATTTCATAACATCGTTTTCTTTTCCCCATGTAGACAAAGTTTCAAACTGGCTTCCATCAGTCATTACAACTTTTATCTTATGTGTTTTTGGGTGTATTTTTTCTTTCATAATTTTAGAAGAAAGTTTTTATAACAAAATTAGATAAATAGACAACACTTCTTAGTGAATAAAGTCCTTATTTACTAACTTTTTTAATCAAAGATAAATAAAGTATTATTGTTAGAACAAGAATTGTTGAGTTTACATAAAAAGGCATATCTTTGCCAAAAAATAAAAACAAAATACCAGCGGTAGGTTGGCCAATAAATCTAGATATTGATTGAGCAGAATAAGCAGCACCTAAAGCAAATCCTTTTTCATTTTTAGAACATTTTTTGGATACTAAGCTATTCAAACAAGGGTTTGTAACACCAATTCCATAACAAAGAAAAAATATTGCAACTGGAACTAAATAAATATTTGAGGTTGGGATTAATAAAAAACCAAAAATTAAAAATAAAATTCCACTTTTTATTAACTGTATTTCGTTAAAAAATTTTAGTAGCGCTCTTAAAATAAATCCCTGAACTATAATTTGGCTTAAACCAGCATACAACATAACTATTCCAACTTCTCTTGGACCCCATACAAAAGTTTCCTTTATCCAGATTGCAAAAATACCCTTCCATTCCAGAGAATCCAAAATAAACTATGAATATAATTAAAAAGAATGGAAGTAATATTTTTTTTTCATTAATTTAAATTGTAAATAAATTTTACTAAAAGAATTTTTTATTGAAAAATTATTGAAAGATTTCTTAGATTCTTTTAAAAAAAAAGTTACAAATAATAAATTAAAAATATTAATTGCACATGCAATCCAGGCAACATTTGCAAGCGTCATAATAGTAAAATTAGATCCAGCAACTAATCCACCAAGCAATGGACCCACTGTAAATCCTAAACCAAAGGCAACACCGAACAAACCCATTCCTTTAGTTCGGTTTCTCTTAGTGGTAATATCTGCGATATAGGCAGTTACTACAGAAACATTGTTTTTAAATAAACCTGCGATAATTCTTGATAAAAATATCATTAATAAACTTCCGCTAATTGCCAAAATTATGTTAGCTAAAATTTCTGCAAAACAATTTAAGATGATAAGTGGTTTTCTACCAAATCTATCTGATAAACTTCCCCAAAACGGAGATGTAAAGAATTGAAAAAATGAAAACGATCCAAAAATTATTGTTATTAAAAGAATATTCCCACCGTACTCATGAATTAGAAAAGGTAAAGTTGAGATTAAAACTCCGCTAAAAGCAAGAACATCAAGAAATAAAAAAATTAGAATTTTTAACATTTAAGAATTTATGCAAGCAAAGCAATAAGATCTTTATCTATTTTCGAATTTGTAGCTAGCAGATTTCCATCTTCAATATATTTATCCCCGCCTTTAAAATCAGTTACTGTTCCACCTGCTTCTTTAACGATTACAATTCCAGCCGCAACATCCCAATAATTTAAGTTTCTTTCCCATACCGCATCACACCTCCCGCTAGCAAGATAAGCAAGATCCAACGCTGAGCTACCAAACTTCCTAATTGCTGCAACTCTTCTGCTAACAGATTCATACTCTTTAAAAAATATTTCTTTATTTTTATAAGAAAGAATAGGTCCACCGGTAAGAAGAACGCATTCATCAATATTTTTTCTTGATGAAACGCGAATTCTTGAATTATTTAAATATGCACCCTTACCTTTTTCAGCATAAAACATTTCATTAGTTATAGGATTAAAGATCATGCCACATATAATTTCTTTATTTTTTTCCAGACCTATTGAAATTGCAAAATAAGGAATGCCGTGTAAAAAATTTGTTGTTCCATCGATTGGATCAATAATCCATCTAAATTCGTTGCTTTTTCCAGATGAGCCACTTTCTTCAGCTAGAAATGAATAATCTGGTCTTGCAAGAGACAATTCGTTTATAATTATCTTTTCAGTTCTCTTGTCTGAATTTGTAACAAAATCTCCAGGACCTTTTTTTGATACTTGTAACTTTTCTACTTCACCAAAATCACGAATTAGGAGTTTAGATGCTTTTTTACAAGCCTTCTCCATAATATTTAGATTTGCCGATAATAAAGGCATTAGCTAACTTTTTTTAAATACTCTTGAGTTTCTGTATCAACGATTATCTTATCACCTTGGTCTATAAATGGCGGGACCATTATTTTAACACCGTTTTGAATAGTTGCTGGTTTAAAAGAGCTGGAAGCAGTTTGTCCTCTGACAACAGAGTCTGTTTCAAGAATTTCATATTCTACAGATCTAGGCAAAATAACACTCAATGGTTTTTCTTGATAAAATTCAATAGTAACTTCTAAATTTTCTTTTAATAATTTTTCACAATTTTCAACAAGTGTTTTGTTGATTGAGATTTGTTCGAAATTTTCACTATCCATAAAAAAAAACTCGTCGTTTGCTGAATATAAAAATTGAAATTTTTTTTCTTCTAGACTTGCTTTTTCAACTGTTTCGTCTGCTCTAAATCTTTCATTTAATTTTGTTCCTTTAGTAATACTTTTAAGTTCTACTTGATTGTGTGATCGTAGATTGCCACGATTTGATGTTTGGTTTTTAAGGCATTTCCAAAGATCATTTTTATATTCAATGATGTTTCCAACCCTGATGTCTGATCCTAAAATTTTCATATTTATTCTGAGAACATATATCTATTTTTTAAACATGTTTACAGCAGTTAATGGGTTTTTCATGTCACTTTTCCATATACTGGCTGAGCAGGCTATGTAATTTGCGCCAGCATTTAATATTTTTTTATAATTTTTTTGATTAATTCCTCCTATGGCAACAATAGGTTTTTTAAAACTTTCTTTCGCCCATCTAATCAAACTCAATTTAGCTCTATATTTTACTTTCTTAGTTTTTGTAGGATAAAAAGCACCAAAAGCCACATAACTAGCTTTATTAGTAATAGCTTTTGAAGCAAGTATTTTAGAATTGTGACAAGTTATTCCAATAATTGAATTTTTTTTCAATACTTTTTTTGCAAAATTAATAGACATATCTTGTTGACCAAGATGACAGCCATCAGCGTTTAATATTTTTGCAATATATGGATCATCATTGATAATAAAATTAACTTTATATTTTCTAGTAAGTTTTATTATTTTTTTTCCAAGAAATATAATCTGCTTTCTTTTTTGATTCTTAACTCTAAGTTGAAAAAATTTTATAATATTACTTGTAAAAACAAGTTCCAGTTTTTTAAGAAATATTTTATGATTTGTAATTCTTTCAGGAGAAATTAAGTAAAGAAATTTACTCAATAAATTAAGCTGCTTTTTTTTCTAAATCTAATTTCCATTTACCAATTGAAGCAAGACTATTCATTTCAGATCTTACATCAAATACTGCTTGAACAGTAACCCTATCATTAATATTTTTTGCCCAAGTTTTTAATGCACTTTGCTGTAGCGCTCTACCGTATGAAAATGTAAAAGCAAAATTTGTATCATTAATTTTATTAATAGAGTTAAGGTTTTCAGTTGCTTCAATTTCACTTTGCCCACCTGAAAGAAAAGCTATTCCAGGAACTTCTTTTGGAACATTTCTTTTAAGACAATCAAGAGTTTTTTCAGCAACTTCTCCAGTTATATTTTTTTTTCCAGACTCAGAACCATTTAATATCATATTAGGTTTTAATACTATTCCTTTCAAATTTACTTTGTGAATAGCGAGTTGATGAAAACATTCATTTAATACTGCAGAAGTTACTTCATAACATTTTTTAATATCATGGTTACCGTCCATTAAAACTTCAGGTTCAACAATTGGAACCATATTTGTGTCTTGAACAATGGCAGCGTATCTTGCAAGTGCATGGGCGTTTGCAACTATTGAAGTTTTCGATGGGTAGATATTTGATATTTCATAGACAGCTCTCCATTTAGTAAATCTTGCTCCTAATTTATAATATTCAATTAATCTTTCTTTTAGACCATCCAGTCCTTCAGTAATTTTTTCATCATTTGATAAGAGCAAGTGGTTTCACCCCTTTATCAACTTTAATTCCAGGAATAATTCCTTGGTCACTCAAGTATTTTCGAAATAGTTTTACCATTGGATGCAGTTTGTTTTATTGTTTCGTCAAACAAGATTATTCCACTTATAAAATCTTTAATTTTTTTGGATGTAAAAAGAGTTTCTCGAAAATTTAATCGATTTTCTTCTGTAGAGGGAATTTTTACAGAATCTAATCTTTTAGTCATTGTGCTATTGCTTTCGTCAGCTGCTAAAATTCCTTTGCCTTTTTGCTACCATTGCAAGAGCAATAGACTCGATACTGTTCATAGAACTAATCTTTTAGTTATTTAAAAATTATTTTTCAAGGACTTTTAGCCCAGGAAGTATTTTTCCCTCAAGCCATTCTAAAAAAGCACCACCTGCAGTTGAGATATAACTAAAACCATCTTCAGCTTTTGCTTTTTTAATTGCTGCAGCAGTATCACCACCGCCAGCTATAGATGTTAATAATTTTTTTTGAGTATTTATTTTAATTAATTTTGCAACTTCGTTGCTTCCATCTAGCAAAAAAATCTCTTTCAAAAAATCCTAGCGGACCATTCCACAGTAGAGTTTTTGATGAATTAATAATTTCACCAATATTTTTTATAGTATTAGCGCCAATATCAAAAATAATATCATTAGATTCTATTTCGGATAAACTTTTATTTTTTCCAGCTATATTTTCATTAGCCGAAACAATCACATCCTCTGGAATTATTAGTTTGCAGTTATTTTTATGAGCCGTAGAGATAATCTCTTTTATAGTTTCTTCTTTATGTGGCTCAAATAAAGATTTTCCAATCTTAAAATTGTTATATTTTATAAAGTTATTAGCCATTGCTCCGCCAATAATCATAAAGTCTACTTTTTTAATTAAGTTAGAAATTAAATCAATTTTAGTAGATATTTTTGAACCACCAATAATACAAGTTACTGGTCTATTTGATTTATTTAAAATTTTTTCTAAAGAATTTAATTCATTAATAATTGTTTCTCCTGCGTAGGATCTTATAAATTTAGTTATTCCGGTTACAGACGCATGAGCTCGATGAGAGCAAGAAAACGCTTCATTTATATAAATATCAGCAATGCTGGCCAATTGTTTTGCAAATTCAGGGTTATTATTTTCTTCTTCTTTATGAAACCTAATATTTTCAAGAAGAAACAGTTCCTTATTAGATTTTTTTATATTGTCTTTAGTTTCTTTATTTAAATAATTATTTAAGAAGACTATGTCTTTTTTAAAAATATTTTCTAATCTATTTTTGACTTGTTCTAGAGACAATCCTTCATTACCATTTTTTTGAGGTCTTCCTAAATGAGAGCATAAAATAATTTTAGTTTTTCTAGATAGTAGCTTATTAATAATCTCTTTCATTTTAACGATTTTTGTATCGTCAATTACTTTTCCATCTTTTATTGGAATATTAAAATCGACTCTTAAGAAAATAATTTTACCTTTAATATCTTCATTTCCCTGGTAGCGTATTTAGATTATTCATGGATAAACTTGATTATTTATAATTTTTAGCGATTTCAGAGATAATATTTTCAGAAGTAAGACCAAAATGTTTATATATTTGTTTGTATGGAGCGCTTTTTCCAAACGAATTAATTCCAAAAGAAATTCCATTAGAAGTATATTTTTCCCAGCCCATTGTAATCCCAGCTTCGATAGTTACTCTAAAAGAGTTTTTTCCTAAGATTTTATTTTTATATTCTTGAGATTGTTTTTCAAATAGTTCTAAACAAGGCATAGAAATAACTTTCGATTCTATATTTTGTTCATTCAGCTTTTTTTGAACATCCAAAGCAATTTCCACTTCCGATCCAGTAGCAATTATTGTCAGATTACAATTGTTTTTTTTTGAATCACTTAATATGTAGCCACCATATTGAGTTAAGTTTTCTTTAGATTCTTTTTTTCTTACCATTGGCAAATCTTGTCTTGTAAGAGCAAGAACGCTAGGAGAGGAATTAGATTTTAAAGCTAGCTCCCAAGCTTCCAAAGTTTCTATGGAGTCAGCTGGTCTAAATACATTTAAATTCGGAATTGATCTCAAACTAAATAGTTGTTCTATTGGTTGATGTGTTGGACCGTCCTCTCCAAGACCAATAGAGTCATGAGTTAATACATATATAACTCTTTGTTTCATTAAAGCGGCCAATCTAATTGATGGCTTGCAATAATCTGAGAATATTAAAAATGTTCCACCATAAGGAATGGTACTTTGATCTAGAGCCAAACCATTCATTATACCACACATACCATGCTCTCTTATTCCATAGTGAATGTATGTCCCGTTAAAATTATTTGCTTTAATTATTTTTTGCGATGATGATTTTGTATTGTTAGAACCAGTTAAATCTGCAGAACCTCCTATTAGCTCTGGAATAAATGTTGTAATTGCTTCAAGACAGGCTTCTGACGATTTTCTTGTAGCTGTAGGTTTTGAGTTTTCAAAAAATTTATCTTTAATTTGAGCAATTTTCTCATTAAAATTTTTTGGTAAGTTACCAGACTTAATTCTTAAAAGTTCTTCTTTTTTATTTTTCTCTAATTTATCAAAATTTTTTTTCCAATTTTCTTCATGTTTTTTTCCACTAATAATTAATTTTCTCCATTCTTTTAAAATATTTTCAGGTACTTCAAATGGTAGTGATGACCATTTTAATTTTTTTCTAACCAACTCAATTTCAGTGCTTCCCAAAGGACTTCCATGAACAGATGCAGTATTACTTTTGTTGGGTGAGCCATAACCAATGATAGTTTTGCAAGATATAACAGTTGGTTTTTTTGCTGTTTGCGCTTTACTAATGGCTTTTGAAATTTGATTATGATCATGACCATTAATTTCAATTAAATCCCAATTATAAGAAGCAAATCTTTTTTTATAATCATCAGAAATACTAAGATTTGTATTTCCATCTATAGAAATAGAATTATTATCAAAAAATAATATTAAGTTTTTAAGCTTAAGATGTCCGGCAAGACTCATCGCTTCATGACTAATGCCTTCCATTAAACAACCGTCACCTGCAATAACATAAGTTTTGTGATTACAAATTTTATCACCAAATTTTTCTCTATTAATTTCCTCAGCTAAAGCAAAACCAACAGCATTAGCTATGCCTTGTCCTAAGGGACCAGTGGTCGTTTCTATTCCAGAATCTTTTTCATACTCAGGATGCCCAGCGCAAATAGAATCTAATTGTCTAAAATTTTTAATATTTTCAATATTAATAGTTTTGTAACCAGATAAATATAAAGCAGAATAAAGTAACATCGATCCATGACCTGCTGATAGAACAAATCTATCTCTATTAAACCAAGAAGGATTATGAGGATTAAACTTTAAAAATTCATGAAAAAGAATCGTCGTCACATCAGCCATGCCCATAGGCATACCAGGATGACCAGAATTTGCTTTTTGCACTGCGTCAATTGATAAAAATCTTATTGCATTAGCTAGATCTGAGTAATTATTTTTTGTCATGAAACATAGATAGACTTGGATTGCAGGAATTATTATTATGTTTAAGATGCAAATTAAACAATTTTTTTCAGTTTAATGAATTTAAAAAATAAAGAAACACAGCTATTCGAAACTTTAACTAAACTAGATTCAATCGCAGATTTAATTAAAAACTCTAAGGAAGAAAGCAGTTATCTAAAAAAATTAAGCTCCCAACTAGAAAAAGAAAAAGAAGAATTGCATCAAAAGTCCAAAAATCTAGAGCAAGAAAAAGATGGCATTATTAATGAGTTAAAGGTTTTTGAGCAAAAACTAAATAATCAAGATTCAGGAAATCATGAACTATTAAATAAAATTGATCTAATAGAAAAAGAAAACCAAACCATAAAAGATGAGTTAATTAAAAAAGAAGCCGAGTTAGAAGAGTCCAGATATAAGATTACGGAAACTGAAAATATAAATAAAAATTTAAAAGAAGAAGTTAATTCTGTCCAAACTGAATTGCAGTCAACAAAAGAACAATTGGAACAAATATTAAAAAATAAAAAAATGTTTGTAAAAAAAATTGACGAATTAAGCCAAGAGACAGATGCCATGTTAGGAGAATTTGATAAATGGTAAATGTTACTGTTAAATTTAATAATCGAGATTATATTCTTTCATGCGAAGATGGGCAGGAGCAGGAATTAGAAAAATTATCCTTACATTTAAATGAAAAATTTGAACAAGCTTAAAAGTGATCTTGGAAATATTGGCGAAAGTAAACTTTTATTAATTAGCTCGATCCAAGTTATTGATGAGATGTTTACTATTAAAGAATCTATAGAAAAGCTTAAAAATCAGAATAAAAGTTTACTTGAAAGATTTAAAGAAATTAAAAATTTATCAATTTTATATAAAGAAGATAGAGAAAAAGAAATTAAGAATCTTCAATCAGAATTGCAAGAACTTAAAAGTAAAATCTTAGATAATGAAAACAATTATTCAGAATCTTTAGAAAAAGTTTCAAATTCAATAAATAATTTTCTAGAAAAGATTAATTAATTTTAATGAAAGAACAGTTAAGGAAGTCTTCTTTTTCCTTAAGAAAGAATAAATATTTTAACCTAAAAGAAAAAAATTTTAGTCCCTTACTTTCAGAGATTGCAAGATATAAAAATAGTACTGTAGGTTCTTATTATTCTATAAATTTTGAATTAGATTTAAAAATTTTAAATACATTATTATTTAAAAAAAAAATCTCATTGTCGCTACCATTTATTTATGAAGATAATGAATTGATGGAGTTTAAAGAATGGAATTCGAGTGATGTTTTGCAATTAAATAAATATGGAATACCACAAACGTTTTTAGATTCTAAAACTATAATACCTGACATTTTTTTAGTTCCGCTGTTAGCTTTTGATAAATATGGTAATAGGCTCGGTTATGGATCTGGATATTATGATAAATATTTTAACATGTTAAATAAAACTAAAAAAAAATTTAGAACAATTGGAATTGGTTTTTCATTTCAAAAAAAAGTCAAACTAAAAACATTAAAAACAGACTTTTGTTTGGATGCTGTTTTTACAGAAAAAGGATTTTTAAAAATTCAATGAATTTCTTATTTTTAGGGGATATCGTTGGCAGATCCGGAAGAGATATAGTTTTATCTGAATTACCAAAGTTAAAAACTAACGAAGAAATAGATTTTGTTATTGTAAATGGAGAAAACGCAGCCGGGGGTTATGGAATTACTAAAAAAATTTGTGATGAATTGTTTTCAGTTGGTGTTGATGTAATTACTTCTGGAAACCATATTTGGGATCAAAAAGAAACAGCAGATTTTATATCCCAAGAGAAAAGATTATTAAGACCATTAAATTTTATGGAGGGAACCCCAGGATCAGGTTGTGAAATTTATACTTTAAAAAATAATAAAAAAGTTGCTGTAATTAATATTATGGGAAATATTTATATGAAAAAAGCAGATGATGTTTTCAACTGTATTTCTCTTAAATTACAATCATTAAAATTAGGTAAAGATGTAGACTTTATTATTGTCGATATTCATGCTGAAATAACTAGTGAAAAAATGGCTATGGGTCATTATCTTGATGGTCAGGTAACGTTAGTTGTTGGAACTCACAGTCATGTTCCTACTTATGATTTTAGAATTTTAAACCATGGAACCGCATATCAAACTGACGCCGGCATGTGTGGAGATTACGACTCAGTTATAGGAATGAATAAAGATGCGGCATTAAATAAATTTTTAAAACAGCCAAATTTAGAACGTTTGTCTCCTGCATTAGGCAAAGGGACTTTATCCGGAATTAAGGTTATTGCTGATGAAAAAACGGGTCTTGCAAAAGATATAAAACCCATCACAATTGGCGCTCATTTTAATCAAAGATCATTTTAAAAGCATGGCAGGTCATTCGCATTTTAAAAATATGATGCACAGAAAAGGACGTGCAGACAAAATACGTTCTAAGTTGTTTACTAAAATTTCAAGAGAAATAACTGTTTCAGCAAAACTTGGAACACCGGATCCAGAGATGAACCCAAGATTACGAGCTGCTGTTCAAGTAGCAAGAGCAGCAAATATGCCTAAAGACAATATTGAAAGAGCTATTAAAAAATCACAAGGTAATATTGATAATAGTTATGAGTTTTCAAGATATGAGGGGTTTGGCCCAGGCAGAACTGGAGTAATCATAGAAGTGTTAACTGACAATAAAAATCGTTCTGTATCAAATATTAGAACAATATTTCAAAAATTTGGAGGAGTCTTAGGTGAGACAGGATCTGTTAGTTATCAATTTGAACAGATAGGGCAAATCAAGATAAAGAAAGAGTTAATGAGTACAAATGATGCTTTAGAACTCGCTATTAATGCAGGAGCGGAAGACTGTGTTACCACCGATCTTCATCATGAAATTAATTGTAAAAAAGAAGAATTTAATTCTGTTAGAGAGCAAATAGAGAAAAAAATTAAAGATTTAAATTTTGCTGGTTTAATCTGGAATCCTCTTAGCAAAGTTAATTTAGATAAAGAAACATTTGCTAAAGTCGTAAATTTTTTAGATCAAATAGAAGATGATGACGATGTTCAAAATGTTTTTACTAATTTTGAAGTTGATGAAAAATTATTAGAAGGAGCGAATTAAAAAATTGTTAGTTTTTTCTATTGATCCTGGTGTGAGCGGAGCAATTTGTGTTTTTAAAAATAAAGATATTTTAGAAATATATGACGTTCCAACAATGGTTGATGGTAAGAAAAATAAAAGACAAATTAATTCAGCTCAGGTCACTCATATCTTTAAAAGTTTTTTACATGAAAGTGATAAAGTTTCAGTAATAGTTGAACAGGTAAATGCTATGCCAGGGCAAGGAGTGACTAGTATGTTTAATTTCGGACAATCATTTGGAATTATAAAGGGAATATGTGCGGCATTAAGTTTTCCAATATATTTTGTAAGACCCGCAAAGTGGAAGAAACATTTTAATCTAATCGGATCGGTTAAAGATGCAAGCAGAACAAAAGTAATAGAAATTTATCCAACCATATCTCCAAAGTTGGCCAGAAAAAAAGATTCTAATAAAGCGGATGCCATTTTAATTGGAAAATATTTTATAGATAATTATAAAAACGACAGTTTTCATGGCTAGTGTGTTAAAAAAATTTATCTACCAAACCAAAATCTATTACGAAGATACCGACGCTGGAGGAATAGTTTATTACGCCAATTATTTAAAGTATTTTGAAAGAGCAAGAACTGAACTTATCTATTCTCTTGGTTATAATCATAAAGAATTAAACGATAAGTTTGATATCAAAATTGTTGTCCATAAATTTAGTATCACTTATAAAAAACCTTTATTTTTTGAAGATAAAATTATCGTTGAGAGCTTTGTAAAAAATGTATCAAACTTAAGAATTGAGATGGCGCAAAATGTTCTAAGAGATAAAGAAGTTTTAGCTGAGGCGATGGTTGAACTAGTGACTATTGATAATACTGGAAAACCAAAAATAATTCCTGAGGATTTAAAGGTAAAATTAAGCTCCTGCATATAATAAAGAACTAGATCTTTGTTGCGAAGACAAATAAATGACAAGTTTAAGAATTATATAAACAATTAAACTAAATATAAAATATGAATTTTGCAGCAAGTAATTTTTCTTTTTTTCCATTATTTTTAAAAGCGGATTTTGTTGTTAAATTTGTAATTATTATTTTAATTGCAGCTTCAATTTATTCTTGGGCAATCATAATTGAGAAATATAAATTATTTAAAAAAATTAACGGCTCATCTTCAATATTTGAAGAACAGTTCTGGTCCTCAAAGTCAGCTGACAGTTTATACAAGAAATTAGAAGGCTATAATGAAGACCCTATGGCCAATGTATTTAAAGCAGGCATGGATTTTATGATAAAAAATAAATCTAGATCTGCATCAACCCAAGAAAGAGTTTTGCAAGCCTTGAGCGGCTCAATAGACAAAGAGATGGAAGTTGTAGAAAAAAAACTAACCTTTTTAGCAACCGTTGGATCAACAGCTCCTTTTATTGGTTTATTTGGAACTGTATGGGGAATTATGAATTCGTTTCAATCTATAGCTATTTCAAAAAATACAAGTCTTGCAATCGTAGCTCCTGGTATAGCAGAGGCGTTATTTGCAACAGCATTAGGGTTGCTAGCGGCGATACCAGCAGTTGTTGCATATAATAAGTTTACTAGTGACTCTAGAAGATATTCAACTCGTTTAGAAAATTTTAGCCAATCATTTATTTCTATTACATAAATGGCTTTTAAAATTCAGAACAATAGATCTCGAAAACGAGAACCTATGAGTGAGATAAATGTTACGCCCTTTGTGGATGTAATGTTAGTTCTATTAATTATTTTTATGGTCACAGCGCCAATGTTAACAGCTGGTGTAGCAGTTAATTTGCCTGACAGTTCTGCAAATTCATTACCTGATGATAAAGAACCATTGACTCTTAGCATTAATGCAAAGGGTGAGACTTTCATTCAAGAAACTCAAGTAGAAACGAGTCAATTAGTTCCTAAAATTTTAGCAATGTCAAAAAATAGAACTGATACTAGAATTTATGTAAGAGGTGACAAGGCAATCGATTATGGAAGAGTTATGGAAGTAATGGGATTGCTTTCAAGAGCGGGTTTTACGAAAGTTGCTTTAATTTCAGGACCGCCACTTTCTAAAAGCAAAAAATAATGTCATGCAAAAGAGCCTTAAAATTTCTTTTATAGCTCATTCAGTTATTCTTATTATTAGCAGCGTAACCCTACCTTTCTTAATGGGAAGAGTGCAGGCACCTTTAGTTATCTCAGTAGATCTTGTTCAAATTGGAGAAAGAACAAATATACCTTACGCTCCCAAAGTTTCTGATGGAGCAAAAACTGATAAAAAAATTAAAGATAGAGTTGTAACGGAACAAGCGCCACCAAAAATCGTACCAAAAGAAAAACCAGACGCTGTACCTTTGCCTGAAAACATAAAGCAAATTAAAGAGTTATTAGAAAAAAGACAAAACCCAGTTAAAGTTGAAGACTTAACAAAACAAACATCTGAATTTGAGAAAAAAGAGATTTTTGACCCCAATAAGATTTCTGCACTTATAGATAAATCCAAAAAAGACAATGCAGAAGCTAATAATAAACCAAGTTTAGAAGCTACACAGAGCCAACAAAAAAATGTTGTTACTTCTAAACTTACAATAACTCAGGAGGACGCCATTAAGGCTCAAATATTTAAATGCTGGAATATACCTATTGGACTTCCATATAATGAAAATTTAACAGTCAGAAGTAAGAATAAAACTTAATCCAGACGGCTCATTAGTAAGTAGTGAGATTTTAGATCAAGCAAGAATGAATACGACTGGACAAACTTATTATAAGATATTAGCAGAGAGTGCATTGAGGGCTGTTAAGCTTTGCAATCCACTTAAAGTACCATCAACTGGTTATGAAAAGTGGAAAGAAATGCAATTAAACTTTGACGCTAAAGAAATGTTAAAAGGTTAATATGAAATATAAAATTTTTACAATTTTTGTATTATTTTTTATTTTAACAACAAAGTCATTTGCGCTTGTTTCAGTAGATATAACAAGGGGAAATTTAGATCCTTTACCAACGGCGATTTCTGATTTTTATTTAGATTCAAAATTAGCCGATAACATAAAAAATTTAAAACTTGAGAGTAAAATTCCTGAACTTATACAAAATAATCTTTCAAGATCAGGTTTATTTTTTGCATTAGAGAAAAAATCGTTTATTCAAAGACCAGAACCAGCTCATAACAAGCCAAGATTTGAAGATTGGGCTTTTATAAAAACCCAAGTACTTGTTACTGGAAAAATTTCGTTAGAGAAAGAAGGCAGACTTAGAGTTGAATTTAAATTATGGGACGTTGTATCAGCAACAGAATTGTCAGCTTTAGCTTTTTATACTACGCCTGATAATTGGAGAAGAGTATCTCACATGATCTCAGATAAAATTTACGAAAGGTTAACAGGTGAGAAAGGTTATTTTGACTCTAGAATAATTTATGTGTCTGAGACTGGACCAAAAGTAGATAAAAAAAAAAGATTAGCGGTAATGGATCAGGATGGCTATGGAGTAAAATATTTAACATTAGGCAATGAATTAGTTTTAACTCCTAGATTTAGCCCAACAAGTCAGTACGTAACTTATATGTCTTATTTTAAAAATTTACCTAGAGTTTATTTATTAAACATTGAAACAGGAATTCAAGATTTAGTTGGAGATTTTCCAGGAATGACTTTTGCCCCACGTTTTTCTCCTGATGGAAAAAAAATAATTATGAGTTTTGCGCAGGAAGGCAACTCTGATATTTATACAATGGATATTAAAACAAGAGTTGTTGAGAAATTAACAGATCATCCTTCAATAGATACTTCGCCTTCTTACTCTCCAGACGGTTCTTACATTACATTTAATTCTGACCGTAGTGGCTTCCAACAAATCTACACAATGAAAAGCGATGGCACGAATGTAAAAAGAATATCCTTTGGTGAAGGACTTTATGGAACACCAGTTTGGTCACCAAGAGGTGATTTAATAGCTTTTACTAAATTATATAGGAATAAATTTTATATTGGAGTTATGAGATCCGATGGTTCTGGTGAACGATTATTGACTGAAAACTATTATCAAGAAGCACCATCTTGGGCGCCCAATGGAAGAGTTCTTGTATTTTATAGAGAGACGGCCTCTGATAGCAGCGGTAGAGGAGGTGGAGCAAAATTATGGTCTATTGATTTAACAGGATATAATGAACGTTTAATTCAAACGCCAACTGATGCTTCAGACCCATCTTGGTCAGGATTATTATCAGGAAAATAGACAATTAACTTATTAGTTGCATTATTCATTACATTAAAATATCAAGATTATTCAGTAAAATTATAAACAAAGGAATAATAATGTTATTTAAAAATCTAAATAAAGTTGCTCTAGCTCTAGTAATGACTTTATTTTTAGGTGCTTGTGCAACACAACAAGCAACAACAACAACAACAACAAAAGGCGATGACGCTTATACTGGAACAGAAACAGTTAAATTCTTAGCGGATGGAGTTCCAGATAGAGTGTTTTTTTCAACTAACAAATCAGAATTAACTTCAGCTGCAACAACAACTCTTGGAAAACAAGCTACTTATTTAAAAGCAAATCCGACTTTAAATGTAGTCCTTGAAGGCCATGCAGATGAAAGAGGAACAAGAGAATATAACTTGGCCCTTGGCGAAAGAAGAGCGATAGCTGCTAAAAACTATTTAATAAGCAATGGTGTTGCTGCTAATAGAATTAAAGTTCTTAGTTACGGTAAAGAAAAACCTGCTAATCCAGCATCAAATGTTTTAGCTTGGTCACAAAACCGAAGAACAGTAACAGTTAAAACTAATTAATATTAAAAACTTCATAAAAGACCTTAATGAATTTCTCATTAGGGTCTTTTTTTTGCCATTTAAATTAAATAAAATAAGTGAATATGTTTTTAAATAATAGATTCTTACTACAGATCTTGGTTATAGTATTTTTCGCAAATATTTCTTTCGCGCAACAAGATAAGATGAATGAATTGTTAGATAGATTAGAAAAAATTCAAAGAGATATTCAAACTTTAGAAAAAGCTGTTTATAGCAAGAATGTAGCTCTTCCGTCGGACAATGTTGTTGTGAATGAGGCTTTAACTAGACAGTTAGCTAAAATTTCAGAATTAGAAAAACAAATCCAGCAAATGACATCAAAATTTGAAGAAAATAACTATAAACTTCAACAGTTATCCGATCGACTAAATAAAGTTTCAAACGATAGTCAGTTTAGATTTCAGCAATTAGAAAGTAATAAAGCTATTAGTGAAAAGGTTAGCGCTCCTAAAGAAGTGATTTTAGAAAAAGCCCCGATAGTAAAAAAAAATGAAACTAATATTTTAAATTCTGAAGAAGTTAATAAAGAAGAAGAAAATCTTATTCAGGAACAGCCAGTCCATTCAGAAAATATTAAATTAAAAGAAAAAGTTAATAAACCTAAGACAAAAGTTTTGCCAAAAGTTTCAATCGCAGAACAGTATAAATATGCAACGAATATCATGAAAAGCGGAGATTTTGAGAAAGCAGAAATTGCTTTTAAAGAATTTGTAGATACTCATTCAAAGCATGAACTCGCAGGCAGTGCGCAGTTTTGGTATGGAGAAACTTTTTATATTAGACAACTTTATGAAGATGCAGCTGCAGCATTCCTAGACGGTTACCAAAAATATCCTAACAGTCCAAAAGCTTCTGAAAATTTGTTAAAATTAGGAGTGACACTTGCAGAGCTTGGCGAAATTGAACAAGGTTGTAAGATGATCATTAATTTAAAAAAAGCTTATCCTAAGACTGATGCTTCAATCTTACAAAAATCATCTTATGAAAAAAAGATTTAACTGCAGTTAGTCTTAAATTATTAGAAGATAAAAAAATAAATCATATTTATTTTCATTTCAGAGAAAAAATTTCATCTGTTGTCGGCAAAGAAAAATTTGCAATTGCAGTATCAGGAGGTAGCGATAGCCTAGCTCTAAGCACGCTTGCAAAGCTTTACTCCTTAGAGAATGGTAATGATTTTGTATCTTTAATTATTGATCATAAACTAAGAAAGGAATCTGCTGAAGAAGCAAAGCAGACTTATAAAAGTTTAACACAGAAAAAAATCAAGGCTAAGATTTTAACTTATCAGGGTAAAAAATTTTCATCTAATATTCAAAAGAAAGCAAGAGATCTACGATATGATTTATTTGAAAAATATTGCACAAAAAGTAAAATTATAATTTCTTATCCTTGCGCATCACCAAGACGATTTAATTGAAAATTTTTATATAAGATTAATTAGAGGCAGCGGTATTAAAGGTTTAACTTCATTACAACATATTTTTGAATACAATAAAAATTTTTACCTTTTAAGACCCTTGTTAAATTTAAATAAAGAAGAACTGTTAAGCGTCACAAAAAAATCTTATTCATCATGGATTGAAGATCCTTCAAATAAGAATGACAAATTTTTAAGAGTCAGAATTAGAAAAATGCAGACAAAGTTACAGAAAGAAGGATTTGATCCTAAACGTATTATAAAAACTATTGAAAATCTTAAATACTGCTAAAGATTCATTAGATTTTTATATTTTTAAGTCTGAGAAAAAATATTTAAACTTTTATAAAGAAGGTTATGCAACGTTAAAGTCTTCTATTTTTAATAATGAAGCACAAGAAGTAATCTTTAGAGTTATTATTAAAGCAATTCATTTTATCTCAGGAGAATATTATCCACCACGATCAGATAGTTTAAAAAGTTTAATGAAAAATTTATCAGCAAAATCTTTTAAATCTTCAACTTTAGGTGGGTGTTTAATTGAAAAAAATAAAAATATAATTTCATTTTTATAGAAGACAGAAATGTTGCTGTTGAAAATTTAAATAAAAAAAAACAAAGAATAAATTGGGATGATCGTTTTTTAGTTTATAAAAATTTTAATGACCAACAACAATTTATTGTTAAAAAATTGGGTAATAATGGAATTGAATATTTAAAAAAAAATAAAGTTAATGAATCTGAAAATAAAATTCCAACTCATGCTAAAAAAACATTACCATCTTTTTGGAATAATAAAGGGGACTTGTTATTTGTTCCTTTTGTTAATTTTAAGAATAAGAAATACAACATTAAAAACGACAGTTTTGCTGTGCGATATCTTAGATTTATTTGAGAATAGCACTTGTTTAATCTATAATAATGATTACTTTTAAATTATGAATTTGCGCAATTTAATGATGTGGGGCGTAATCGTTCTACTCGTTTTAGGCTTATATAATCTTTTCCAAAATCCAGGATCAATCGCTGGAAAAACTGAAATGCCGTTTTCTACTTTTTTAACAGAAGTGGATAAGGGAAACATTGTTTCAGTTGATATTAGAGGTAGTGAAATTTCTGGAAACTTTAAAGACGGCAAGGGTTTCAAAACTTACTCTCCAAATTATCCAAATTTAGTTGAAAAATTATCAGCAAAGGGAGTTGCAATTACTGCAGGTCCTAGAGAAGAAAAGGGACCCTCATTGTGGGGAATAATATTATCATGGTTTCCTATGTTACTGCTTATTGGAGTATGGATATTTTTCATGCGTCAGATGCAAGGGGGCAAAGGTGGAGCTATGGGATTTGGAAGATCAAAAGCAAAATTACTTACAGAAGCTCATGGCAGAGTCACATTCCAAGATGTTGCTGGAGTTGAAGAGGCAAAAGAAGAATTAGAAGAGATAGTACATTTTTTAAAAGATCCTAGAAAATTTCAAAAATTAGGAGGAAGAATTCCAAAAGGCGCTTTGCTTGTTGGACCTCCAGGAACAGGTAAAACTTTATTAGCAAGAGCAATTGCAGGAGAGGCAAATGTTCCTTTCTTTACAATTTCAGGATCAGATTTTGTTGAGATGTTCGTTGGAGTTGGAGCATCTAGAGTTAGAGATATGTTTGAGCAAGGAAAGAAGAGCGCTCCTTGTATTATATTTATAGATGAGATTGATGCTGTCGGCAGAAGTAGAGGGGCTGGTTTAGGCGGGGGTAACGATGAAAGAGAGCAGACATTAAATCAGTTGCTTGTTGAAATGGATGGATTTGAAACTAATGAAGGTGTCATTTTAATTGCAGCAACAAACAGACCAGATGTATTAGATCCTGCTTTATTAAGACCAGGTCGTTTTGACAGACAAGTTGTTGTGTCAAATCCAGACATTATTGGTAGAGAAGCAATTTTAAATGTACATCTTAAAAAAATTACAACAGGACCAGATGTAAATCCTAAAGTTATCGCAAGAGGTACACCGGGCTTTTCAGGAGCTGATCTTGCAAATATTGTAAATGAATCTGCATTACTTGCTGCAAGAAGAAATAAAAGAATTGTTACGATGTCGGATCTTGAAGAGGCAAAAGATAAAGTCATGATGGGAGCAGAGAGAAAATCCATGGTTATGACTGAAGAAGAAAAAACATTAACTGCTTACCATGAAGGTGGACATGCAGTTGTTGCTCTGTATGAGTCAACATCAGATCCAATTCATAAAGCAACAATCATTCCAAGAGGTAGGGCTTTAGGAATGGTTATGAGACTGCCAGAAAGAGACCAATTATCTATAACTAGAGAAAAAATGTTTGGTAATATCTCTGTTGCTATGGGAGGTAGAATTGCTGAGGAAATGATATTTGGTTATGACAATGTAACATCAGGCGCTTCTTCAGATATTGAAATGGTAACAAAAATGGCGAAAAATATGGTTACTAGATATGGAATGAGTGATCAATTAGGACCTATTGCATATCAAGAAAATGAAGAAGAAGTATTTTTAGGAAGATCCGTTTCTAGAACACAGAATGTTTCAGAAGATACGGCTAAAAAGATTGATGCAGAAGTTAAAAAAATTGTTGAGGCTGGTTATGCTAGAGCTAAAAAAATATTAGCAGAGAAAGTTGACGAACTTCATAAAGTTTCAAAAGCTTTATTAACTTATGAAACGTTATCAGGTGAAGAAATTAAAAAAATAGTATTCGAAAATGTTTATCCAAAACGTCTATCTGGAAAAGAAGAAGCTAGCACTACAAAGAAAAATCTAGGTAGCGCTTTAGGAGCAATAGGTTTAAAGCCTAATACACAAAGTTAATCTAACTTTTCTTTCATGAAGAGTATTTATATAAGGCCAACCAATATTGTCTTTGGTCAAAAAGCTAATTATTTTATCCAGGAAGGAACCGCTAAAAGCCTTTGCGGATTAGAAGATGTTGGTTTTTTATCAGTAGAGATTTTAAAAAGACAATCTGACGGACATACAGTTGAAGAATATAGTGTTCTAGAATTAGAAAGATTAGATTTTAGAAATAAAATCGAAAACGATTTAAATAAAATAACTTTAAAAAGAAAAAATATATTTAATTTAAATTTTAAAAACCCTATTTTGATGGGAGTTTTAAATGTTACGCCAGACAGTTTTTCTGATGGCGGAAAATACAACACTACTTTTAGAGCAATTGATCATGTTAAGAACATGATTGATTTTGGAGCTCATATCATCGATGTTGGTGGAGAATCGACAAGACCGGGTGCAAAATCAGTTAGTGAACAAGATGAAATTGCAAGAGTATCCGAGACAATTCAATTGATAAAAAAGAAATATTCAAACCAACTAATTTCATTAGACACAAGAAAATCTAAAGTAATGCAACACGGCATAAGTATAGGAGTGGATATGTTAAATGATGTATCAGCACTAGATTTTGATCAGCAATCTTATCAAGTTGTAAAAGATTCAGGAAAACCAATTATTTTAAATCATTCACAAGGCACACCTGAAGATATGCAAAATAATCCAACTTACGAAAATGTATTACTAGATATTTTTGATTATTTTGAAAATAAAATTAAATTTTTAAAAGATAATGGAATTAAGGATGAGCAAATTATTATTGATCCGGGAATTGGTTTTGGAAAAACTTTAGAACATAATTTAGAAATTATTTCTAAGATTTCATTATTTCACGGCCTTGGTTATCCGATAATGGTCGGTCCTTCGCGAAAAAGTTTTATAGGTAAAATTATGGGAGAAAAAGATAATCCACAAAGATTGGGAGGTACAATAGCCTCTGTTTTATATTCATATTTGCAAGGTATTCAGCTATTCAGAGTTCATGATATACAAGAAACGAGCGAAGCTCTTAAAGTTTATTCTCAATTTTTAAATAAATAATGAAAAAGTATTTTGGAACTGACGGTATTAGAGGAGAAGTTAACAAAGGCAGTATTACTGGGGAAATGTTTTTTAGATTTGGTCTTGCTGCAGGAACATATTTTTCTAATCAAAATAAACAACGACACAAAGCAATCATTGCAAAAGACACTCGATTATCAGGCTACATGCTAGAACCCGCTTTAGTTTCAGGACTTATTTCTGCTGGCATGGATGTTTTGTTATTAGGACCATTACCAACAAACGGTCTTGCGATGTTAACAAAATCTATGAAAGCGGATCTTGGAATTATGTTAACAGCGTCACACAATCCTCATACTGATAACGGTTTAAAACTTTTTGGACCTGATGGTATGAAACTTTCTGATAAAGTTGAAAAACAAATTGAAAAATTAATAGGATGATAAAGTTGAAAAATATTTAGTAAAACCAAACTCATTAGGTAGAGCTAAAAGGTTAGAAGATGCAACTGAAAATTATATAGAAATATTAAAAAATATTTTTCCGAAATCATTTAATTTATCAGGAATAAAAATATTTCTAGATTGCGCAAATGGGGCTTCTTATAAATCGGCGCCAGCTTTACTTAGAGAATTAGGAGCTGATGTTGTAGCAATAGGAATTAATCCAGATGGATTTAATATTAATAAAAATTGTGGATCAACACATCCAGAACTTATTCAGCAATCTGTAAAAACTCATAAAGCAGATATTGGTATTGCGTTTGATGGTGATGCGGATCAGAGTTATTATGTGTGATGAAAAAGGAGAAATTATTGATGGCGACCAAATTATTGCAGATGATTGCAAAAAATTGGAAAAAGAAAAAGATTTTAAAAGGAGGAGTGGTCGGTACATTAATGACTAATTTAGGATTAGAGAATTATTTTAAAACTAATAATATTAAATTTCATAGAGCAGATGTAGGAGATAGGTATGTTAAAGAAAAAATGAATAGTTTAAAATATAATTTAGGAGGAGAACAGTCAGGACACATTATCCTCGGAAAACTTGCAACTACAGGGGATGGACTATTAGTTGCTTTAGAAGTTTTAAATTCTTTAAAAAACAATGGTAAAGCAAGTAAAGTATTTTCAGTATTTAAAAAAATTCCTCAAGTTTTAGAAAATATTAAAGTTAAGAATAAAAATATTGTTGAAAATAAATCTCTGAAAGCAAGAATTAATCAGATTGATAAAAATTTAAAACAAGAAGGTAGATTGCTAGTTAGAAAATCAGGAACTGAAAATTTTGTTAGAATAATGGTTGAAAGCTCAGATAAGAAATTAATCAAAGACACTTTGGGTGAAGTTAAAAAACTAATACTTAATTACGCCTGAACATTGAAACTAAAGTCTAAATTATTAATTATTGCAGGATCAGACTCCAGCGGGGGTGCTGGAATTCAAGCAGATATCAAAACCGCAACAGCACTTGGCGTTTATGCAATGACAGCAATTACAGCTATTACTGCTCAAAATACAACAGGAGTAAAATCAATCGTTTCTATTCCGCCTAGAGAAATTTTTAAGCAAATTTCATTTTCAGTTCAGGATATAAAACCTAGTTCTGTAAAAATTGGGATGTTGCATAATGTGGGTGTAATCAAAGAAGTAATTAAAGCTATAAAAAAACATAAGTTAAAAAATATTGTAATAGATCCTGTGATGGTTGCAAAAGGAGGTCAAAGATTAATTAGCAATAGTTCTATTAATTATTTAAGAAAAAAATTATTTCCTTATGCATTATTAGTAACACCAAATATTCCTGAAGCTGAAACTTTGATTAAAAAAAGGATTCAAACCTTGGAAGATGTAATTAAAGCTGGAAAAGAAATTCTAAAATTTGGACCCAAGTTTGTTCTTATAAAAGGAGGGCATACTAATAAATCTTATATTGAAGATGTTTTGATTTCGGAAAATAATATTAAAATTTTTAAAAATAAGAAAATTAAAACTAAAAATACGCATGGCACAGGCTGTACTTTATCTAGCGCAATTGCTTCTTTTATTTCCAAAAATTACGGCATGAACGAATCGTGCAGAAGATCTATTCAATATGTTCATAAAGCAATTTTATTAAATCCAAAATTTGGAAGAGGGCATGGGCCAATTAATCATATGGCTTTATTAAATTAAATAATTTAAATCTTTATAGAGATCTAAAAAATTTACTTATGACAAACGTTGTAGTTGTAGGCTCTCAGTGGGGCGATGAGGGCAAAGGGAAGATTGTGGATTGGCTTTCAGAACAAGCCGATGTCGTTATTAGATTCCAAGGTGGTCATAATGCAGGTCACACATTAGTTATTAACGGAAAAGTTTTTAAATTAAAATTACTTCCCTCAGGAATAGTTAGAGGAAATAAAATTTCAATTATTGGAAATGGAGTTGTTATTGATCCTTGGGCGTTGTTAGAAGAAATTGAAGAGATTAAAAAAAAAGGCGTGGATGTTAATGAAAATAATTTAATTATTTCTGATACTGCTACTTTAATACTCCCTTTCCATAAAGAAATGGATGAGATCAGAGAAGATGCAGCAAAATCTAAAATTGGAACTACAAGAAGAGGAATAGGACCTGCATATGAAGATAAGATTGGTAGACGTTCTATCAGAGTAATGGATTTGCGTTCAAAAACAAATTTAGAGCAAAGATTAGAAGTTATTTTAGAACATCATAATGCAATCAGAAAAGGACTAAAAAAGAAGATATATAAATCAGAAGAATTAATTAAAGAATTATTGAAAATTGCCCCTGAAATATTAAAATTTTCTCAACCAGTTTGGAAAAAAATAGCTGAATATCAAAAGTTAAATAAAAAAATATTATTTGAAGGTGCACAAGGAATATTACTTGATGTAGATCATGGGACTTATCCTTATGTTACCTCATCAAATACTGTAGCTGGAACAGCGTCAGTTGGTACAGGCTGTGGCCCAAAAACAATTGATTATGTTCTTGGCATTACTAAAGCTTACACAACAAGAGTAGGTGAGGGTCCTTTTCCAACAGAACTTAAAGATGCAATAGGTGAATTAATTGGTCAAAGAGGTCATGAGTTTGGAACTGTCACTAATAGAAAAAGAAGATGTGGTTGGTTTGATGGAGTTCTTGTAAAGCAATCAGCCACTATTTCAGGAATTACTGGCATAGCACTAACTAAGTTAGATGTTCTTGATACATTGGATGAAATTAAATTTTGCGTTGGTTACAAATTAAGAGGTAAAGAATTTGATTTTTTTCCAAGTGCATCAGAAGATCAATTTGCTGTAGAGCCTATTTACAAAACTTATGAAGGATGGAAGTCTGAAACTAAAGGAATAAGAAATTACAAGGAATTACCTGAGAAAGCTAAAATCTATATTGCGGCTATTGAAGATTTTATAGGTGTCAAGATTGCAAGTATTTCAACAAGTCCCGAAAGAGATGATACGATTTTTGTTGAAGACCCTTTTAATGCGTAATGAAAGGTTTTGTTTTAATATTCTCTAACATTGCTTTTTGAACTTTTTCAAAAGCTCTATTTTCAATTTGCCTTACTCTTTCTCTACTAATTTTATATTTTTGACTAAGCTCTTCTAAAGTTTTTGGCTCATCAATAAGTTTTCTGTCATATAAAATTTCTTTTTCTCTCTCATCTAAGATTTTTAAAGCTGTTTGTAATAAAGCATGTTTTTGATCTAATTCTTGTCGTTGAGAAATTAATAGTTCTTGATCAGCATTTTCATCGACAATCCAATCCTGCCACTGACCGCTTTGTTCTTCATCGGAAATTTTAGCATTTAATGACTTTTCTTGTCCAGCCATTCGTCTGTTCATTGAAATAACTTCATCTTCATTTACATCTAACCGATTTGCTATTTCTTTAACATGAGCATTAGTCATGTCGCCACTTTCAATTGCAAAAATTTGATTTTTTAATTTTCTAAGATTAAAAAATAATTTTTTTTGTGCAGCAGTTGTTCCAATTTTAACCAAACTCCATGATCTTAAAATGTATTCTTGGATAGAAGCTTTAATCCACCACATTGCATATGTTGCAAGTCTAAATCCTCTCTCAGGATCAAATTTTTTAACCGCTTGCATTAAACCAATGTTTCCCTCAGATATTAATTCTCCAACAGGTAAGCCGTAGCCTCTGTAGCCCATCGCAATTTTTGCAACTAATCTTAAATGGCTTGTAACCAAAGTGTGAGCAGACTCTCTATCTCCTTTTTCGCGCCAATTTTTTGCAAGTGTATATTCTTGCGCAGGCTCTAACATTGGGAATTTTCTTATTTTTAATAAATAAGAATTTAAACTTCCCTCAGGCGTAAGTGTTGGAAGATTAGAATTTTTTTCAATTTTTTCCATAGTATTTATGTGGGTATTATAACTATTATAACAAGAGATTAAAACTTAAGTTTTTTTATTGTTTTTAGCAGATTTTCAAAATCTTTTGGTTTTTCGCATTCAAATTCTATTTCTTTTTTTGTAGTTGGATGAATAAAGCCAATTGATTTTGCATGCAAAGCTTGTCTTTTAAATCCTTCTAATAGTTCTCTAAATTCAGGATCAATATCTCTAATAAATTTATTTTGTTTTCCATAAATTTGATCACCAATAATAGGATTGCCGTGAGATGAAAGATGAACTCGGATTTGATGAGTTCTTCCTGTCTCTAGTCTGCATTCAAGAAAGCTCATATCAGCAATTTTTTTACCTGTAAAAAATTCTATAGTTTTGTAATTTGTAACAGCATCTTTTCCTCTAGAGGTATTGATGCTCATTTTTTTTCTATTAAATTTGCTTCTGCCAATCATAGAAGAAATTTGTCCAGAACTTGGTTTCATTCTTCCATAAACAAGAACTTCATAAACTCTTTTGATAGTATGCTCTGCAAATTGTTTTGATAAAAAAATATGAGCTTGATCATTTTTTGCAACGACCAAGAGACCACTGGTTCCTTTGTCAATTCTATGAACAATGCCGGGTCTTAATTCTCCACCAATGGTTGAAAGTTTGTTTTTACAATGAAACATAAGAGCATTTACTAAAGTGTTGTCAAAGTTTCCAGCACCAGGATGAACAACCATTTCAGGAGATTTATTAATAATTAATAAATCAGCGTCTTCATAACGAATATCTAACTTAATATCTTTTGCTGAAATGTTTACTTCTTTGGGTTCTGGAATTGAAACTTCTATAATGTCAGATGAGTGAACTTTAATTGAAGCCTGAGTTATTTGAATTTTATTAATTTTAACAAAACCTTCATTAATAATATTTTTAATTCTTGTTCTGCTTATATTTGGAATCAAAACTGCAAGCGTAGAATCTAAACGTGCATTATTTTTCTCCTCTGTTATTTCAAATTTGTATTCGTTAGCAGACATGATTAGTAGTTTTGGTGGTCTTGCTAGGACTTGAACCTAGAACTCTAGTTTCGAAGACTAGGATGATATCCATTTCACTACAAGACCGTAAATAGATTAGTACTATTTATTTAGCGGATTATAAAGGGTTTAAAGACTGTTGCTTAATAATAAATTTAAGCTCAATTAAGCTAGTATAATTTTTACTTAATTTTTTTTAAATTTTTTAAAAAACATTATTTTGCATATAGAAATATTAAATATTGTTTCTATGAAATTTACTATTTAAGCTTTAGTATAATATCTTATTAAAAAGTTTATATTTGTATGAAAAAAAGAGATTTATATTACGAGAGAATACCTACAAAACTTTTAAGAGAGGATATAAAATTATTAGGAACAATCCTTGGCAATGTTATAAAAGACAACGAGGGTAGGACTTTTTTTAAGAAAGTTGAGAGGTTAAGATTACTTTCTAAGGCATCTTTATACGATAAAAATAAAAGTAAAATTTTTTCAAAAATCTCTAAAGAAATTAAAAAACTTAATCCTGCGGAAATATTTAAATTAACAAGGTCTTTTGCTCATATTCTAAATTTAATGAATTTAGCAGAGTCTTTTGATGCCTCAAGAAAACTTAATGATTACGAAAATTTTCCTGAAAAGAACAAAGATCAAAATTTATTTATTGAGGATATCATTGAAAATCTATTTAGAAAAAAAAATCTATCAGACAAAAAAATTTTTGAAAATATCAATAAATTAGATATTGGTATTGTTTTAACTGCGCATCCAACTGAAGTTAAAAGACGAACTCTGATACAAAAATATGCAAAGTTAATCGATTTATTAGAGCAAAGACAGCTGTTAAAAAAATATCCATCAAAAATCAAGGAGATGGATGAAAAACTTTACAATGAAATTTCAATCATTTGGAAAACAGATGAAATAAAAAGAGTTAAACCATCACCCCTGGATGAAGCTAAATGGGGACTTGCTGTTATTGAGGATAGTTTATGGGATACAATTCCTAAGGTTCATAAAAGATTAAATGATATTTTTAGAAAAAAAATGGGAAAAGATTTACCAAGAGATTTTAATCCTATTAAGTTTGGATCTTGGATGGGGGGTGATAGGGATGGCAATCCTTACGTAACTTCAGAAATTACAAAAAAAGTAATTCTTTATTCAAGATGGCAAGCTGCAAAATTATATGAAAAAGAGCTTACCCAATTAATTCAAGATTTATCTATGGAAGAGTGTTCACCAAAAATTAGAGATTTTTCAGGCAAAACATTTGAACCTTATAGGGTTTTTTTAAGACCCATTAGGGATAAAGTAAGATTAACCCATCTATCAATTGAAGGACACCTTAATTTAAATAAACCTTTAGATGAAAAAAAATTATTAAAAGATAAAAGTGAAATTGAAGAACCTCTTAGGGCAGTAAGAGACTCCTTGCTATCAAATGGAGCTAAACATATCGCAAATTCGATTGTATTAGATTTAATAAGAAGGATTAAATGTTTTGGCATTAGTCTTGCAAAAATTGACATAAGGCAGGAGTCTTCTCGACATAAAAAGTTATTAGTTGAAATTATTAAAAAAGATCGTAAGAAAAATTATTCGGAATTTTCTGAAATTGAAAAGATAAATTTACTTTCATCGTTAATTAAGAAAAAAAGATTTTTTGTAGAAAAAATATTAATAAAAAACCGGGAAAATAAAGAAGTTTGGGCTACTTTTAGCGAAATGGCAAAACAACCTGCAGCATGCCTTGGTACTTATATAATTTCTATGACTTCAAAAGGTTCAAATATTCTTGAGGTCTATTTTTTACAAAAACAATCTAAAATAAAAAAATTACTAAAAGTTGTGCCATTATTTGAAACATTAGAGGATTTAAAAAACGCAAAGTATGTAATGGAAAGTCTATTTAAATTACCTTGGTACCGTAAATTAATTAATAATCAACAAGAGGTCATGATCGGTTATTCAGATTCAAGCAAAGACGCTGGAAAATTATCAGCTAGTTGGCATCAATTTAAAACACAGGAAGAACTTAAAGAATTAGCTTTAAAGTATAAAATTCAGTTGAATTTTTTTCACGGCAGAGGGGGCTCACCCGGTAGAGGAGGTGGGCCAATCCAAGCTACAATGAAATCATTACCATCAGGAACTGTTGATGGAAAAATTAGAATTACTGACCAAGGTGAAGTTATCCAGCAAAAATACGGTTATAAGCCTTTGGCTGAATATAATCTTTGCAGCTACATAGGAGCAGCAATGGAAGCAACATTAAATCCGCCTCCAAGACCAAAAAAGAATTGGCGAGATTTAGTTGAAAAAATGTCAGAAATTTCAACTTTAGCTTATAGAAAAGATATCAATACAAGCGAAGATTTTTTAAGATATTTTAAAACAGTAACACCCCACCAGCCTTTAGCTAAACTTTCAATTGGCTCAAGGCCCTCCAAAAGAAAAGATATTGATAATATTCAAAGTTTAAGAGCTATTCCTTGGGTTTTTGCATGGACACAAATTCGTTTGATGTTGCCAGCTTGGTTAGGAACGACTGAAGCTTTAAAATACGCCTCAATGAAAAAATTTTCTAAAACTTTATATGATATGGAAAAAAATTGGGCATTTTTTAATTCTACAATGGATATATTAGACATGGTAATTTCTAAAGTTGATACGAAAATTTCAGTTATCTATGAAAATAATTTAGCTGATAAGTCATTAAAAAGAATAGGAGAGAGATTACGTTTTCAATTTCATAAATTAGTGATTTTACACAATAAAATAACACCAAAAGAAATAATAAAAGAAAGAAAGAAATTTAGAAAAACTTTATTCGTAAGAAATAATTACACAGAAATGTTAAATATATTACAAGCAAATATAATGAATAAGATTAATAATAAAAAATATAAAAATGAAGATAAAAAATTTCTTGATGACGCTTTAATGACTTCGATTGCAGGGATTGCTGCTGCTATGAAAAATACTGGCTAAATATAAAATTTTAATATTATAATTATTTACTTAATTTACCCAAGACAGTTTTCACTGTATCGCCCATCACAGAGGGATTTTTTGAAATTGTAATTCCACAATCTTTTAAAATTTCCACTTTTTCCATAGCGCTTTCACCATAGGCAGAGACAATTGCCCCTGCGTGCCCCATTACTCTTCCTTTGGGCGCGGTCAAACCTGCAATATAAGCAACCACCGGCTTTTTCATATTTGCTTTTACAAATTCTCCAGCAGCTACCTCTTGAGGTCCCCCAATTTCACCAATCATTAAAATGATGTCCGTTTCATTATCCGTTTCAAATTTTTCTATAATATCTCTAAATGAACTTCCATTTATCGGATCACCACCAATCCCAACACTAGTCGAGATACCAATATTAAGATTTTTAAGTTGCTGTGCTGCTTCGTAACCAAGAGTTCCAGATCTACTTATTATTCCAACTCTTCCTTCTTTATAAATATGACCTGGCATTATCCCAAGCATTGACTTACCTGGACTAATTATTCCGGCACAATTAGGTCCAACTAAAGTCATTTTAGAATTCTTAGTATATCTTCTCATATACCTTTTAATTCTAATCATATCGTGGGCCGGTATACCGTCTACGATTGCAACACAAATTTTTATACCTGCATCAGCTGCTTCCATTGCGGAATCTGCAGCAAAAGCTGGTGGAACAAATAAAATACTAACATTAGCTCCTGTATTTTTGACAGCCTCTTTGACCGTATTAAAAACAGGTCTTTCTAAATGTTTCTGACCACCCTTACCAGGCGTGACACCGCCTATGACATTGGATCCATATTTAATCATTTCTTCAGCATGGAATGTTCCCATTTTGCCAGTAAATCCCTGAATAAGAATTTTAGAATTTTTATCAATAAGTATTGCCATTTTATTTTTTCTTTATTGCGTTTACAGCTTTGTTGGCAGCATCTTCTAAAGTGTGAGCTTCTATATAGTTTAACTTACTCTCTTTTAAAATTTTATTTCCCTTTTCAACATTCGTACCAGCCAATCTGATTACAAGTGGGACTTTAACTTCAATTTTTTTAAAGCTTGTATTATTCCCTCTGCCACCCAATCACACCTATTAATTCCTGCAAAAAAATATTTACCAAAATTACCTCAACTTTTTTGTCCATAGTAATTAACTTAAATGCTTTTACAATTTTTTCAGGGGTTGCGCCGCCCCCAACATCAAGGAAGTTTGCTGGGCTTCCTCCTGCTAATTTAATCATATCCATTGAAGCCATCGCAAGGCCTGCTCCATTTATAATGTTACCTATATTTCCATCTAAACTGACATAATTTAAACCTCTATCGGATGCGTAAACTTCTTTTGGATCTTCTTGTGTTTTGTCTCTTAACTCTGAAATCTCACTTAGCCTAAACATTGCGTTATTATCAAAACTCATTTTACAATCTAATGCTAATATTTCTTTTTGTTTAGATATGACGAGAGGATTGATCTCAACCATAGTTGCGTCAAGCTCGCTAAAAACTTTATAGCAATTTATAATTGTTTCAGAGGCGACCTGAATTAAATCTGGCTCTATTCCTAAACCAAATGCAAGCTCTCGGGCTTGAAAATTTTGCATACCAACAGCAACTTCAATTTTAGCTCTAATAATACTCTCTGGTTTTTCTTTAGAAATTTCTTCAACACTCATGCCACCCTCTGTTGAGGCAACAACCATGATACTTTCTGAACCTCTGTCAAAAACTAAGCCAAGGTACAGTTCTTTCTCAATATCGGTAGCCTCTTCAATATAAATTCTGTTTACAATTTTACCTTCAGGACCTGTTTGATTTGTAACAAGGTTTTTTCCAAGTAATTTATCTGTTGCTTGAGCAACCTTTAACGGCGTATCACATATTATTATACCGCCCGCTTTCCCCCTTGCTCCCGAATGTATTTGGGCCTTAACAACCCACTTAGAACCACCAATTTCCCTTGCTTTATTTTCAGCATTTTCAGGACTATAAGCTATGCCACCTCTTGGAATTTTAACTCCAAAGTCTGATAATATTTTTTTTGCTTGATGAACTCGTCGACATGTTGTCCATTTTTATTTACTAGAAATTAAATTATCAATTTTCACAATATTTTCTGCCATTCTAGCTGACGCCGCATCAATCATTCGCCCATCAAGTTGAGCTGCACCTTTTCCCTCTTTTTCTGCTTTTTTTAATTCTTCTAAAATTCTTTTTGCTTTATTAACTTCAGTTTCAAGTGGTGAAAAAACTTTGTTTGCTAATTCAATTTGGGAAGGGTGTATTGCCCATTTGCCCTCTATTCCTATAGCAGCACCTCTTTTTGCTGCAGCAATATAACCATCAGGATCATTAAAATCCCCGAATGGACCATCAATTGGTCTTAAGCCATAAGCTCTACAGGTCATTACTAATTGGGAAAGACCATGATGCCATTGATCACCAGGGTAATCTGAATTCAGACCACCGATGACAGTCGTTCTAGCTCGTAAACTTGCTGCGTAATCAGCCACACCAAAATGCAATGCCTCAAGTCGGTCACTGGACTTTGCAATCTCTTTTATATTCGACATACCCAAAGCCGTTTCTATAAGACACTCAATCCCAATTTTATTTTTTATTTTTTTATTTGTTTCTATCTGTGTAAGCATGCAATCAACCATATAAACATCGCTACTGGTTCCAGCTTTTGGAATTAAAATCGTATCAATATTTTCTCCTGCTTGTTCGACTATTTCGACTAAATCACTGTACATGTAGTGAGTATCTAAACTATTAATTCTCACTGAAATAGTTTTCCCTTTTTCTCTCCAAGAAATTTCATTAAGGGCTTTTATAACATTTTTTCTTGCAGTAATTTTATCGCTTGGTGAAACAGCGTCTTCAAGGTCTAGGAAAATATAATCAGCTTTTGAGTTTAATGCTTTTTCAAACATCTGTGGCGAGGAGCCTGGAACCGCTAACTCACTGCGTTGAAGTCTAGATTTGGCAGTTTTATAAAATTTATGACTCATTAAAAATAAATTTTTTTATAATTTTATTCTGACAACCCCCCAACGCTTATTTTTTTATTCTCATGAGACCTTTCGATCTCATGAGAAAATATTATAATATTTACTTAATTATTTATCGTCTTTTATATTTTGCAGCTTCCTTAGATCCGCCCGTAGCATTACCTTTTGTGTAGGAATGTTTACCTGTACCTGCTAAATCACCATCTTTTACGATTGTATATTCTTTTCGAACAGGTTTATTTGCGAAGATACATTCTAAAATTTCTCTTACACCATCTGCGTAACGTGTTTGTGCAGACAATGATGTTCCAGATGTATGAGGCGTCATTCCGTGATGAGGCATTCTTCTCCATATATGATCATTCGGCGCAGGTTGTGGAAACCAAACGTCACCAGCATAACCACTTAATTGGCCAGATTTTAAAGCTGCGGCAATTGCATTCTTATCGCAAATTTTGCCTCTAGCTGTATTTACAATGTAGGCACCCTTTTTCATCTTACTAATCATTTTTTTATTGAAAAGATTTTCAGTTTCAGGGTGAAGAGGACAGTTAATAGTTACAACATCACAAACTTTTACTAAAGACTCAACAGAGCTGTGAAATCTTAAGTTTAATTCTTTTTCAACAGACTTAGGTAATCTATGCTTGTCATAATAATGTAAGTGCACATCAAATGGTTTCATTTTTCTTAATGCATCTAAACCAATTCTTCCTGCAGCTACAGTTCCGACATGCATTCCTTCCACATCGTAAGATCTATGAACAGCATCAGCTATATTCCATCCACCTCTGTTAACGATTGCATGTTGATTATGGTAATCTCTAACTAAAGAGATGATCATCATAACAATATGTTCTGCAACTGATCTTGAATTACAAAAAGTAACTTCATAAACATCGATATTGTGTTCCATAGCAGCTTGCAGATCGACGTGATCAGAACCAATTCCTGCAGTGATTGCGTATCTCAAATTTGGAGCCGATTGCATTTTTTCTCTAGTTAAGTAGTAAGGCCAGAAGGGTTGGGAAATTACAATATCTGCATCTCTTAACTCTTTGTCCGCACGACAATTTTTTCCATCTTTGTCTGATGTCACAACTAATTCGTGACCATTTCTTTCTAAAAATTTTCTAAGTCCTAATTCACCCGATACGCATCCAAGTAATGTTCCAGGTTTAAAATCTCTACCTTTAGGAGTTGGAAGTGTTTGGCCGTTGGGATATTTTTTAATAACTGGTAATTTATTTAAAGGGTACTTCTTTGGCATCCCTTTTTTTGGATTATCGTACAGTACGCATAATATTTTCATGATTTTGACCCCTGTTGTAATTTAATTGAGATTATTTAAACATAAAAGACCGTTATTGCACAGTGTAAATATGACATAAATACGAAGGTTAAATTAAAGGGCAATTATCTTGGCCAGTTAACAGGGTAATTTTTTTTTAAAATAAACCGATTTAAAATAATTGCATAGAATATGATGATTAAAGTTCCAAAAATTATCGGATTTAATAAAAAGTCATAAGAAGATGCCCCCAAAATTACAACAATTGGATTACCCCCGGCTGGTGGATGTGTAACACCAAATAAAATCATAAAGAAAATTCCAAATCCAACAGCAATTGTAATTTGTAAAAATTCATCAAAAGGTAAAAATTGCAGTACTAAAATAGCGACTAAAGATGTAATTAAATGCCCAAAAAACACATTTTTCGGTTGAGCAAAGGGACTTTCCGGATAACCAAAAATCAACACCATTGTTGCACCAAACGAACCAGCAAGAAACAAACCGTAACTAGTATTGAAACTTAGAAAAGAAAGAGTTGCGATAGTAGACTAACGAAAATAAAAGAGCAAAAAGTGCCCTACTGAAATTTTCTTTGATAGTATTAAACATCTAATTTTTTATTTAGTTCTGAGCACTTTAGTTATTATATTAATTTTTAGCTAATTATAAATTTATTCTCTCAAGAGTTGTATAATAATAAAAAGTAGAGATTTGTAGACCTAAAACCGTAACCCGATTTTAAATATAATATTGTATGTAATTTTTTTTAAACATATAATTTCTTCATAAAAATAATTAAGGGGGTTTAATGTTAAAACAATTAGCAAAAAAAATTTCAGCAATATTTTTCGCTGCAGTTTTTTCTTTATCACTGCTACCTCAGAACTTATTTGCTCAAGCTAAGACGCAATATTTTCCGATACCAAGCAGTCGAGTAGGACCATACTCAGCAATGGGAACTGGTTATTACGGAGCGCAAATTGATTACATGAACTACGTCAATGCGACAGGCGGAGTAAATGGAGTCATGTTAACATGGCAAGAGTGCGAAACAGAATATAATGCCGCAAAAACTGTAGAATGCTACCAGAGACTAATGACTAAAGATGGTCAGAAGATGGTTGTGTTTGATACACTAGGAACGCCTGGTGCTTACGCAGTTATAAATCGTATGGCAGAAGACAAAGTTGTTCTAGCTCAATATGGTTATGGAAGAACAGATGCTGCTGACGGTACAGTTTGGCCTTGGGTGTTTAATGCTGCAAGTAGCTACTGGTCACAAATTGCAGTTAAGCTTCGATGGATGGCAGAACTTGAAGGTGGTGGCCCTGAAAAATTAAAGGGTAAAAAAATAGTTCACCTTCACATTGATACTGCATACGGACGTGAACCACTTCCAACAATGAGAAGACTTGCTAAAGAATGGGGATTTACATTAGTAGAAATTGCTATTGCTCCTCCAGGATTAGAACAACAGTCTCAGTGGTTACAAATCAGACAAGAAAAACCTGATTGGGTAACTTTTTGGGGTGCAGGTTCTGGAATGAATTCAACAGCGATGACGAATGCTGCTCGAATTAATTTCCCAAGAACAAAAATGATGTACGTTACTTTTGGTGGAGCTGAAGAGGATATGATTCCTGCTGGAGATTCTGCTAACGGAACTTATGTTGTTTCAAATGCGCTTCCTGGAAAAAACTATCCTTTAATTAAGAATATTCAGGAAAAAGTTTATAAAGCTGGAAAAGGCAATATGGCTGATCCAAATCGTGTGGGCACAGCTTACTATAACAGAGGCTTAGGTGCTTCTATTTTGTGGGTTGAAGCATTGAGAAATGCACAAAAAAAATATAATAAAATTGGTCAACCAGTAACTAGCGAAGAGTTTAGAGATGGATACGAAATGATCAACTTGACCGAGGCTCGAATGAAAGAACTTGGTATTGAAGGGATGCTAGCTCCATTTCAACTTTCTTGTTCACAGCATGAAGGTGCTGGTAAATTTGCTTTAATGCAATGGGACGGTAAAGCACAAGCTTTCAAGAAAGTTAAGGATTGGACAGGACCTAACGATCCAAAAGCTATAAGAGCTCAAATCGTAGAATCGGCAGCTAAATACGCTGAAGAAAATAAAATTACTCCTAAAAAATGTAGTTAATTTTTTTTAGATTAATTTATCTAATTTAGGGGAGTGTAAATAAAAATTAATGTTTACACTCCCCTTAGTATTTAATAACTTGCGTAAATAAAATTAAGGGGAATTAAGTGGGGACGAGCGCTAGTAATATTTTAGAAATTAAAAATATCGAAGTTGCTTACAATAAAGTTATTTTAGCTCTTCATGATGTGTCTTTAATCGTTCCAAAGGGAAAAGTAGTCGCTTTGCTTGGTGCAAACGGCGCTGGAAAAAGCACTACACTAAAATCAATATCTACAATGCTTGCCTCTGAAAGAGGTGAGGTTACTAAAGGCTCTATTAATTACGATGGTATCGAAATAAAAAAACAAAACCCGTCTGAAATGGTTAGACTTGGAATGGTTCAAGTTTTAGAAGGCAGAAGATGTTTTGGACATTTAACAGTAGAGGAAAATATTATCTCCGGAGCCTATTCACGAAAATTATCTAGAGGAGACTTAAATGCTGAAGTTGAAAAAATTTATAATTATTTTAAACGATTAAAAGAGAGAAGAAAAAGTCAAGCTGGATTTACCTCAGGGGGTGAGCAACAAATGATCGCTGTTGCCCGAGCAATGATGGCAAAACCAAAAATGCTTTTACTAGATGAGCCTTCGATGGGCTTAGCGCCTCAGTTAGTTGCCGAAATATTTCATATTGTAAAAGATTTAAATGAAAAAGAAGGTGTAAGCATATTACTTGCGGAGCAAAATACTAATATTGCGCTCAGGAATAGTGATTATGCATATATTATCGAAACAGGAAACGTAATGTTAGAAGGGTCTGCAAAAAGTTTATTAAATAATGAAAAGGTAAAAGAATTGTATTTGGGCATTTCCAAAGGAAAACGTTTAAATTTTAAGGATGCAATTAGGGACAGTCAGAGAAAAAAAACTAATTAAGGGAATTATTTAAGAGGTTGTTATGGTTGATAAAAGAAAATTTAAAATAGGCAAACCGATACTAGAGGTAAAAAATATTTCTTTAAGCTTTGGAGGAGTTAAGGCTATTACCAACATTTCTTTTAACGTTTTAAAACATGAAATACGGGCGATTATCGGGCCCAATGGAGCTGGTAAAAGCTCGATGCTCAATTGCATTAATGGAATTTACAAACCGCAAGAAGGAAAAGTAGTTTTTAATGGGGAAGAATTAAAATCAATTACGCCAAATATCATGGCTCAAAAAGGTATTTCTAGAACATTCCAAAATCTTGCTCTATTCAAAAGAATGTCTGTCTTAGATAATATTTTAGTTGGAAGAAAGCTGCATACTAAATCTAGTTTCCTTGAAGTAGCTTTGCAACTTCCAAGGGCGACCAGAGAAGAAAAAGTAAACAGAGCAAAATCTGAGGAGATCGTTAAGTTTTTAGAAATTGAAAATATTAAAAATACAGAAGTTGGAAAACTTCCTTATGGACTGCAAAAAAAAGTAGAACTTGGTCGTGCTCTTGCAACTGAGGCTCCCATATTACTTTTAGATGAACCAATGGCTGGAATGAATGTTGAAGAAAAAAGAGATATGTGCAGATTTATTTTAAAAATAAATGATGAACTTGGAACAACTATAGTTTTGATAGAACATGATATGGGAGTAGTTATGGATATTTCAGATCGAGTTGTGGTTTTAGACTATGGAAAAGTTATTGGAGATGATATTCCTGATATAGTTAGAGCCGATCAAAAAGTAATTGATGCATACCTAGGAGTTGCCCATGACTGAGTCAATTTTATTTTTCTTTGAAGTTTTAGTTGGCGGCCTATTATCAGGAACGATGTATTCTTTAGTCGCCTTAGGTTTTGTTCTTATTTATAAAGCCTCCGCTACTTTTAATTTTGCACAAGGGGCTATGGTATTTTTTGCGGTCCTTTCATTTGTGGGATTTATGGAATATGGAATACCATTTGCAGTTGCCTTCGTTGTAACAGTTTTTTTAATGATATTAGTTGGAATGCTTACAGAAAGATTAGTGCTTCGACCTTTAATGAATCAGAGCGAAGACACAGTTCTTATGGCAACAATTGGTCTTGGGTTTGTTCTTGAGGGTCTGGCGCAAGCAAAATGGGGAGTTGAGGTTAGAAAACTAAGTCTTGGAATTGGAGATTTTCCTATTCCGTGGATTGCAGATAATTTAAAATTATTTATTAGCGCGCTTGATTTAACTGCAGGTGTGGTTGCCTTAGGCATGATTGTTCTTCTAACGCTTTTATTTAAGTATACAAAAATTGGTCTAGGATTGAGAGCGGTTGCGGATGATGCTGGAGCAGCAAGTTCCATTGGAATTCCTCTAAAGCATATTATGCTACTCGTTTGGTCTGCAGCCGGCGTTGTTGCCTTAGTTGCTGGAATGATGTGGGGCGCAAGAGCGGGTGTTCAGTTTGCTCTTATTGAATTAGCATTAAAAGCTTTACCAGTTTTAATTATTGGCGGATTTTCATCAATTCCTGGAGCTATTGTTGGGGGTTTACTTGTGGGGGCTGTTGAAAAAGTTTTAGAAGTTTACATAGGACCTTTTTTTAAAGGCGGTATCGAGGCCTGGGCACCGTATATGTTATCAATATTATTTCTACTTTATAGACCTGAAGGTTTATTTGGAGAAAAAATAATTAGGAGAGTTTAATTTATGAAACCTGTTTTTATGAGATATACAAAAAACGATATTATAAATTTTATTGTTTTACTCGTATTAGGGTTTTTGGTTATACCAAATGTTATTAAATCTGATTATTGGTATACGTCCATTTTAATACCTTGGTTATGTTTAACCATTGCAGCATTGGGACAAAATATTGTGATGGGATATACTGGGCAATTATCTTTAGGTGCCGCAGGTTTTATGTGCGCAGGAGCTTATGCGTGTTACAACATGATGTTGCGAATACAAGATATGCCTTTTTTAGGAGCATTAATTTTATCAGGGTTAATAGCAGCTGGTCTTGGAATTATATTTGGCTTGCCAAGTCTTAGAATTAGAGGAATTTATTTAATGGTTGCAACTTTGGCATCACAATTTTTTATTGTTTGGGTAATAGATAAATTTGGTTGGTTTAAGAACTACGACTTGTCTGGAGCAACAACATTTCAGAAAATAGAAATAAATGGAATACCTTTTCACAGTGGATATATGATGTACCTTTTAGTTGCGGCAATTGTAGTTGTAATAACTATACTTGCAATTAATATGGCCAGAGGTTCTACGGGCAGGAACTGGATGGCGGTTAGAGACATGGATATCGCCGCCGAGTCTATGGGTGTTACGCTTTTAAAAACTAAATTACAAGCTTTTGCAATTAATGCTTTCTTATGCGGTATAGCCGGCGCACTTTATACTTACACTTATTTAAAAACTGTAGAACCATTTGCTGCTTTTAATATTAGTTTATCTTTTAAAATAATGTTCATGGCTATTATTGGGGGCCTTGGAACAATTTCAGGAGCATTTATTGGTGCAGCTTTTATTTTACTATTTCCAGTTGTTCTAAATACTATTGGTAACAATTTATTTCATGGTACGATTGATGCAACAATCATAAGTTCTGTCGAACAAATAGTATTTGGTGGATTAATCATAACGCTAATGATTTTTGAGCCGCTTGGTTTTGCAAAATTATGGGAAACGATCAAATCAAAGTTCAGGCCAAAATCTCAAACATCATAATCTCAGTTATATTAGTTGCTGCAGTTATTTTGATTATTTTAAATTTCAGGCCACAAAAATCTGCTATAGAGAAATGTGCGGATGGAGGGGTTTTATATATTTGGGGTGAGCAAAATGCGGCTTATAATAACAAAAGTTTTAAAGTTAAAATGGAGGACTCTAGTAACTTCAAGGACTTTCCATATAAAAAACTTTATGAAATTTGCAGCCTAGGCAGTCAACAAAATCCAAAATTATTTGAAGAAAAGTGGGGAAAGTAATTTTAAAGACCTACAATTTTTCCATTAACATAATTAATACTCTCAGCTGATGGAATTTTAGGTAATCCTGGCATCGTCATAATACTTCCACAAATCATTACAATAAATTCAGCGCCTGCTGAGAAACGAATTTCACGAATAGCAATGCTATGATTTGAGGGGGCGCCTCTTAATTTTGCATCTGTAGAGAAAGAACTTTGAGTTTTTGCAACACAAATAGGAAGATGACCATAACCTGAGTCTTGTAAGTTTTGGATTTGTAACTTTACCTTATCATCCATAGTTACTTCGCTTGCTCTATAAATCTTTTTTGCAACTTTATTAATTTTTTCAATTAAAGTATCTTTATCTTCATAAGCATACTGCATTTTCTGATTTGAATTTTCACTCATTTCCACAACATTTTTTGCAAGTTCAACGGCACCTTTTCCTCCTTCGCCCCAATGAGAAGAAAGTACAGTTTTAACATTTAATTTTTTCATTCTTTCAAAAATTAAATTTATCTCAGCAGGAGTATCACTTACAAATTTATTAATGGAAACAATACAAGGTAGATTAAAAACTTTAGTCATATTTTCAACATGACGCTCTAAATTGACAAGCCCTTTATCAACCGCTGAAATATCTTCCTTTGTTAAATTCGTGAGCTCAGCGCCACCGTGATATTTAATTGCTCTTACAGTTGCAACGAGCACAGCTACAGAGGGTTGAAGATTAGATTTTCTACATTTTATATCTATAAATTTTTCAGCTCCTAAGTCGGCGCCAAAGCCTGCTTCTGTTACGACGTAGTCTGCCATTTTTAATGCAGCTTTAGTTGCAATTAATGAATTACAACCATGCGCAATATTTGCAAAAGGACCACCATGAATGAAGGCTGGATTATTTTCTAAGGTTTGTACTAAATTTGGCGCAAGTGCATCTTTTAAAAGTACAGTCATAACTCCATCTGCTTTTAAATCTTTTGCACTAACAGGTCCGCCCTTATTATTATAAGCCACAACAATTTGACCTAGTCTTTTTTTTAAATCTTCAATAGATGAAGACAAGCAAAAGATTGCCATAATTTCTGATGCAGCGACAATGTCAAAACCACCTTCATGTGGAAATCCTTCTTTTTTTTCATTTACTCCTAAAGTAATTTTGCGAAGGGCACGGTCCGTCATATCAACTGCTCGTTTCCATTGAATAGTTTTGATATCAATTCCAAGTTCATTGCCGTGATAGATGTGATTATCAACCATGGCAGCTAGCAAATTATGTGCTGCAGCTATTGCAGCAAAATCACCTGTAAAATGTAAATTTATATCTTCCATAGGAACAATTTGTGCAAGGCCACCGCCTGTTGCCCCACCTTTCATTCCAAAGACCGGACCTAAGGATGGTTCGCGCAAACAAATCATAGTTTTTTTTCCAATATGATTTAGAGCATCGCCTAAGCCAACAGTTGTTGTAGTTTTTCCTTCTCCTGCAGGTGTTGGACTGATGGCGGTTACTAAAATTAACTTTCCATCTTTTTGATTTTTTAATTTTTCTAAATAAGAAAATGAAACTTTCGCTTTGTAACGTCCGTAATTTTCAAGTTCATCTTCTGGAATACCCAAACGCTCTTTTGCCACATCAGCAATTTTTCTCATTTTGGCTTTTTGGGCTATTTCAATATCACTGAGCATTATTGGATTAATAATTTATAAATTTTTTTTAAGATTATAGACATTAACTAGTTCTTTTCAAAACATATTAAAAAAAACAATTAATACGTGTATGAGTTTTCTTTTCTATTAATTGGAAATTTTATTTGGTATTAGACGAGTTCGATTTTTTTAATTATTTAAATTTTTTATTAAAAGTTATTCAGAATGATATTAGGGTCGGTTATTGATAGCGATATAAATGAAAAGAGAATTGCAATTTCTCCAGATACTATCAAAAAATATATTAATAATGATAGTTTCTGTTCAGTTAGAAAAAGATTTTGGAAAGAACTCAAATATTAATGATGCAGAACTACAAAAACTTGGAGCTAAAATTTTATCTAAAGAGGAAGTTTATAAAACATCTGATATTATCGTAAAAATTAACTGTCCAAATGAAAACTGAAATTTCGTCAATAAAAGAAGGCGCTATATTAATTGGTAGTTTTTTTCCTCATTTAAACAAAGATAAAATAAATAAACTTTTAAAAAAAAACGTTAAAGTTTTTTCTTTAGAGCTTCTTCCAAGAATAACAAGAGCTCAGTCTATGGATATCTTATCTTCACAGGCCAATTTAGCAGGTTATAAAGCAGTGATAGATTCAGTTTATGAATTTAACAAAGCGGTACCAATGATGATGACTGCCGCTGGAACAATTACCCCAGCAAAATTTTTTATAATTGGAGCAGGGGTTGCAGGACTTCAAGCAATTGCAACTGCAAAAAGACTGGGCGGCGTTGTTTCTGCAACGGATGTTCGATCAGCTTCAAAAGAGCAGGTTGAAAGTTTAGGTGGTAAATTTGTATTTGTAGAAAGTTCAAAAAATTTAGAAACAAGCGGCGGCTATGCAAAAGAATTAGATGCAGAAGATAAAAAGAAACAAGAAGAGTTATTAAAAACTACTATAAAAAATCAAGACATTGTTATTTGCACAGCATTGATACCAGGCAAAAAAGCTCCAAGAATTGTTACTGAGGAGATGGTAAATTCAATGAAAAGTGGCTCGGTGATTTGTGATTTAGCTGTTGAACAAGGCGGAAATTCTGCATTTTCTGAGTCTGGGAAAATTTCAGTTATAAATGGGGTTAAAATTATAGGTTATAAAAATGTTCCAAGCAGAATCTCAGAAAGTGCTTCTATTTTATTTGCAAAGAATATTTTAAATTTTTTAGAGATTATTTATGACAAAGTAGGAAAAAAAATAAAAATAGATGAAAATGATGAAATTATTAAAGCAGTTCTTGTTAACAAGGAGATTAATTAATGGAAATTGATCCAATTATTTTTAGATTTGCAATTTTTATTCTATCTATTTTTGTAGGTTATTACGTGGTGTGGAGTGTAACGCCTGCGTTACATACTCCATTGATGTCCGTCACTAATGCAATCTCTTCAGTTATAATTGTAGGTGCTTTAGTTGCGGTTGGCTTATCTCCAATTACTCAGGGATTTTTTGGAAAATTCCCAGGAATGCTAGGAATTTTACTAGCCTCTATAAATATTTTCGGCGGGTTCTTAGTAACGCAAAGAATGCTGAAAATGTACAAAAAAAATAAAAAGAAATGATTTCAGCTAATATTACAGCATCTCTTTATCTTGTAACCGGCATATTATTTATTATGGCGCTGCGGGGTCTTTCTTCTCCTGAAACTTCAAGGACTGGAAATTTCCTTGGTATTTTAGGAATGGGGGTTGCAGTTATTGTCACATTGCTATCGCTTGGTGACATAAATCAAATTAAAGAAAATATTTTATATATTATTACTCCAATCATTATTGGCGGATTAATTGGTGGAGTGATTGCATTTAGAGTATCGATGACAGCAATGCCTCAGCTTGTTGCAGGCTTTCACAGCTTAGTTGGTCTTTCAGCGGTATTAGTTGGAATTGTAGCATTTTATAATCCTTCATCCTTTGGAATTGGCCAAGTTGGAAATATTAAAATTTTATCTCTTATTGAAATGTCCTTAGGTGTTGCAATAGGAGCTATTACATTTTCCGGTTCTTGCATTGCTTTTTTAAAACTTCAAGGATTAATGTCGGGAAATCCAATAGTATTTAAAGGACAGCATATAATTAATTTATTTATTGGATTACTAATAGTTTTTTTAATTTTTTATTTTACAAAAATACAGTCTGAAAATTTATTCTGGGCAATCATTATCATCTCAACGCTTATTGGATTTTTAATTATCATTCCAATCGGTGGAGCCGATATGCCAGTTGTTGTATCTATGCTAAACTCTTATTCGGGTTGGGCAGCTGCAGGTATAGGTTTTACTTTAGAAAATATTGCTCTTATTATTACAGGTGCGTTAGTTGGATCATCAGGCGCAATTCTTTCATACATCATGTGTAAGGGCATGAACCGATCATTGTTTAATGTTATTTTAGGAGGCTTTGGCGGCGATACTTCAGCTTCAACTGCTCAAAAAAATGCTAAACCAGTCAAACAAGGTGGGGCAGATGATGCAGCATTTTTGATGAAAAATGCATCTTCAGTTATTATTGTTCCAGGTTATGGAATGGCAGTTGCTCAAGCGCAACATGCGCTGCGCGAAATGGCAGATAAATTAAAAAAACTTGGAGTAAAAGTTTCCTACGCTATTCATCCAGTTGCTGGAAGAATGCCTGGTCATATGAATGTTTTATTGGCTGAGGCAAATGTTCCTTATGATGAAGTTTTTGAACTTGAAAATATTAATAATGATTTTTCAAACACCGATGTTTCATTTGTTATTGGTGCAAATGACGTTACAAATCCAGCGGCAAAAACAGACCCTACAAGCGCTATCTACGGAATGCCAATTTTAGATGTTGAAAAGTCTAAATCTGTATTATTTGTAAAAAGGGGAATGGCAGCAGGATATGCCGGAGTAGATAATGAGCTTTTTTATAGAGATAATACTTTAATGCTTTTCTCTGATGCGAAAAAGATGGTTGAGGAGATAATTAAAAATCTAGATTAATTAAATTATTCTCCCGTATTAATAAGTCCGCCTCGTTTTCTAGCTCCCTCAAATGATACTAAAAATACAACAATAGCTAATAAGGCGTAAACTAAATTTAGTATTAAAGATTTTATAAAATAAACTGTATTAAAATTATTATTAAAAAGAACCTCTCTCATTCCCTCAAAAACGTAAGTTTGCGGAAATGACAATGACAGCCATCTTATCCATTCAGGCAATGTTTCAACTGGATAATAAATTGCACTTAAAGGAGCTAAAGTAAAAATTGCACCCCACGCTAAGCTTTCAGCTGAAACACCAAAGCGAATAATTGCTGCAATAATAAAAATACCAAGTATCCAACCTGTAATAAGTAAACTTGAAAAGAATAAACATTAAACTAAAACCCATTTGAAAAAGTGAAAATGCATAAAGCGGTATGGCCAATAATGCTGCTGGAAGCATTGCAATAATTGTTCTTATAAAACTTATGGTCATAAGGGATAAAACCATCTCCAATGGTTTTAATGGGCTTACAAATAACTGCCCAAGATTTCTAGACCAAATTTCTTCAAGAAAAGATATTGAAAAACCCAACTGGCTTCTAAATAAAACGTCCCACAATAAAACGCCTGCAATTAATACTCCACCGATTTGAATAATCGTGTCATTAGATGAGGCAATATATTTTGCAATGAGTCCCCATAATATCATTTGAAATGTTGGCCAATACATTAGCTCCAAGAGTCTTGGAAAAGAGGTTCTTATTAAATAAAAATATCTTAGTACAAGTGCAAAAATTCTAATTATTGATTTCATAAATTATCCTTACTTCTTGCAATTTTTAAAAACACATCCTCTAATTTTTTTTTCCATATTTTTTTAAAAGACTTTCAGGTGATCCTTGATCAGTAATTTTTCCATTACTCATCATAATGACACTATCGCAAAGTCTTGTGACTTCTTCCATGTTGTGACTTGCAAGAATGATAGCGGTGTTATGAGTTTTGCAAAATTTTTCAAAAAATGTTCTAATTCGATCTGCAGTATCTGGATCTAAAGAGGCCGTTGGTTCATCTAAAAATAATATCTCAGGATCATTAATGATTGCTTTACCAAGGGATACTCTGGTTTTTTGTCCTGAGGATAATTCACCCACTTTGATATCAAGCAAGTTTTCAAAGCCTAATTCTTTAGCTATACTATTAATTTTCTTATTTATAGTCTGCAACTCCATACAGCATCCCATAAACATATAGATTTTGTTTAACCGTTAATTTTTTTGGTAGATCTACGTATGGAGATGAGAAATTAATTCTATTTAAAACTTTATATCTATTTTTTGTAATATCCGTATCATAATATTTTAATACTTCCAGAAGTTGGTGTTAGCAAGCCTAGCAAGCATTGTTAGTAGTAGTCGATTTGCCAGCGCCATTTGCACCCAAAATACCTTTTATCTCTCCTCGCTTTAGATCAAAGGAAATATTTTTAACTGCTTGATGATTGGCTAAATTTCTTTGATAAATTTCTAACTTCAATTATATTTTCACTCATAGTATGCATGCTCTTTTTAATCTTTCATTAATTGCTTTACCTAAATCTTTATTTGGAATTTTATTAACACTTATAGCTTTAAATTTTTTATTTTTAATAATTCTTAAAGTATTAAAGAAATTTTTAGCAGCTTCTATCAAATTTCTTTTTATACTTAAATTAAAAGTTTTGCGATCATTATGTTTTTTACTACCAAAAGTAATTAATGCCCCACCCGATGTTGCTTGCTCTCTATTCATGTAAATTGGAATACCTGGTGAGTAATGAAGACCAATTTGTCCAGGTGATTTAATGACTTTATTTTTAATGTTAGAAAACTTTATTTTTAAAAATTTTTCAATAACATCAGAGGAAAGTCCTCCTTCTCTTAAAATTTTAGGCTTAGTCAGTTAAGTCAATGACCGTAGACTCAATTCCAATTTTACAAACCCCTCCATCAATAATCATTTTTAAATTTTTGCCAAATTCATCAACAGACGTGATTAGATGAAGTTGGGCTTAATGATTTTGATCGATTAGCACTTGGTGCAGCCAAGAGGATATTTTAAAATACTTAATAATTTTAAGATATTTTTTTCCTCTGGAATTCTCACTGCAAGGGTATCAAGACCATTGTTTGCAAGTTTTGACTATTTTTGAATTAGATTTTTTTTTAAGATATAAGTTAAAGGGCCAGGTGAGAACTTTTTAACTAAGTTTTAGAAAATTTTTATTAATCACCGCTTCTTTTTTTATATCTTCGATATTTTTAAAGTGAATAATTAATGGATTGTTGCTTGGACGTTTTTTTAAAGCATATATTTTTTTTATAGCCTTAGTAGTTGTAAGCATTTGCAGCTAGTCCATAGACGGTTTCAGTTGGCACTGCAACGACGTCTCCTTTATCAAGGATAATCTTTGCTTTGATATAAATTATTGTTTGTAGGTTTACAAATATTTGAATAGATATTTTTCATTAATTAATTAATATAAAAGAGTATTTTTTAAAATTGATATTTATATGAAAAAATCAAACATTTCTCCAGATATTACCAAGTTATCTTTTGAAGAAGCTCTAGAGCAACTGGAAGAAATTGTAAGCAAGCTAGAAGATGGTTCTATTAATCTTGAAGAGTCCATTGAAGAATATACTCGTGGCGTTCATCTTAAAAATCATTGCGAAACTAAATTAAAAGAGGCTACATTAAAAGTTGAACAAATTACAATTGATAAAGATGGTAAATTTTCAACTAAGGAATTTATTAAAAATTCCTAACAATGAAGGATACAGAGAAAAAAATTGTAAAAGTTGCAAGTCACGTTGATATTTTTCTTAAAAACTACTTAAAAAAAAGAATACAAAATACCCATCTTTTCCAAGCTTTAAAATATGGGTTATTTTCAGGGGGGAAAAAATTTAGATCCTACTTAATAGTTACTTCAGGAAAACTTTTTAATTTAAATTATAAACAATTAATTGCGGTAGGAGCTGCAGTAGAGTGTATGCACTCTTATTCACTAATTCATGATGATCTTCCTAGTATGGATGATGATGATTTTAGAAGAGGAAAAAAAAGTACCCATAAAGTCTTTGGCGAAGCCACAGCAATACTAGCCGGTAACTCATTGCTGACATTAGCTTTTGAAATTTTAAGTTCAAATAATATTAATATAAATACTAAATCTAAAATTAATCTTATAAATGCTTTAGCATCTTCAGCTGGTTATTCAGGAATTGCAGGTGGACAATATTTAGATCTTAAATTTGAAAAAATGAAAGTAAATAAAAATCTAATTATCGATATGCAAAATAAAAAAACAGGAGAGCTAATTAGTTTTTGTACAGAAAGTGCTGCAATTATAGCTAATAAAAATTCACACAGAAAATTTTTAAAAAAAATTGGCTTAGATATAGGTTTGCTTTTTCAAATTACCGATGATCTTTTAGATTTATATGGAGATAAAAATAAAACTGGTAAACCTACAAGAAGAGATAAACAAAAGGGCAAGGCTACAGTTATAAAAAGTCTTGGTGTTAATAAAACCATTGAATTTTGTTATAAGTTATTAGATGACATTACTGATAAATTAGAAAATAAATATGGATCAAGGGCTGATAGCTTGGTAGATTCTGTAAACTTTTTACTTAGAAGAGATCACTAATGCCCCATACGCCTTTACTGGATAAAATTAATAATCCTCAAGATTTAAAAAAATTACAAGTTTCTGAGCTTAAAACTTTAGCCGACGAATTAAGATTAGAGCTAATCGATGCTGTTTCAGTAACAGGAGGTCACCTTGGTGCTGGCCTTGGCGTGGTAGAATTAACCATCGCTCTTCATTATCTATTCGATACTCCAAAAGACCGGTTAGTTTGGGATGTAGGTCATCAAGCATATCCGCATAAAATTTTAACAGAGCGAAGAGATAGAATTAGAACTTTAAGAAAAGGTGGAGGATTATCTGGATTTACTAAAAGATCTGAAAGTATTTATGATGCCATTTGGCGCAGCTCACAGCTCAACTTCAATATCAGCTTCACTTGGAATGGCAGTTGCAAGAGATTTAGATGATAGAAATAATAATGTAATCGCCGTTATAGGCGATGGTGCCATGAGTGCAGGGATGGCTTATGAAGCCATGAATAATGCAGGCTCTATGAAATCAAGATTAATTGTTATTCTAAATGATAATGACATGTCTATTGCTCCACCTGTTGGCGCCATGAGATCATATCTTGCAAAATTATTATCAGGAAAAACTTACATAGGATTTAGAGGATTTTTAAAGAAAATTGCATCTCTATTTCCAAGATCAATTAAGACCAGAGCTGCAAGATTTGAAGAATATTTTAGAGGTCTTGCTGTTGGTGGAACTTTATTTGATGAATTAGGTTTTTATTATGTAGGCACAATTGATGGTCATAATTTTGATCAACTCATCCCAGTATTAAAAAATGTTAGAGACTCATCTCACAAAGGACCTTTCTTAGTTCATGCTATTACCCAAAAAGGAAAAGGTTATAAGCCTGCGGAAAGTTCAGATGATAAATATCATGGTGTTAATAAATTTGATGTAGTCACAGGCGCACAAGTAAAATCAACAGCAAACACTCCAACCTATACTAAAGTATATGGTGATACCCTTGCAAAGCATGCAGAGTTAGATAGTAAAATTATTGCAATCACAGGAGCAATGCCATCTGGAACAGGGGTTGATATATTTGCAAAAAAATTTCCAAAACGAACCTTTGATGTTGGAATTGCAGAACAACATGCAGTAACCTTTGCAGCAGGACTTGCAACAGAAGGATATAAACCTTTTGCAACAATTTATTCCACATTTTTACAAAGAGCCTATGATCAAGTAGTTCATGATGTTGCAATTCAAAATCTACCCGTTCGATTTGCAATTGATAGAGCAGGGTTAGTTGGAGCAGATGGCCCAACGCACGCAGGTTCATTTGATATTACTTATCTTGCAACACTTCCAAATTTTATAGTAATGGCTGCAAGTGATGAGGCCGAGCTTGTTCGAATGATTAATACTGCAGTGACGATAAATGATAGACCCTGCGCCTTTAGATATCCAAGGGGCAATGGTTATGGAGTAGAGTTGCCAAGTATTAAAGAAACCATTGAAATTGGAAAAGCAAGAATTATTCAAGAAGGAAAACAAATTTGTCTATTAAGTTTAGGCACAAGACTTAGAAGAATGTAAAATCGCTGCAAATGAATTAAAGAATAAAGGAATAACAACAACGATTATTGATGCACGATTTGCAAAACCTTTAGATAAAGAATTAATTTTAAAATCTGCAAATACTCATGAAGTATTAATCACTATTGAAGAGGGTTCTATTGGTGGATTTGGATCGCACGTTGCAAATTTATTAGCTGAAAATGGAATCTTTGATAAAGGTCTTAAATTTAGATCAATGATACTTCCAGATGTATTTATTGATCAAGATACACCAGAGAAAATGTACGACGTTGCAGGCTTAAACGCTAAGCACATTGCTCAAAAAGTTTTAGAAGTATTCTTCAGTAAAGACGGAATAAGAGTTATTAAGTAGTTTTTCTAAAGTATCTAGCAAAATAATAGATAATTTAAACATCTAGTGAAATCAAGTATTGAAAGTTATAATAAAAAAATAACAATAAAAAAATAACTGTTGAACATGAGTTAATATTACTATTAAAAATAAAATAGAATTCATGGAAAAACAAAAAAAAATCATTAGAGTTTTTTTTTTTTTGTTATTTTTTAGCGTTCCCACGGAAGTATTTTCGCAATCTCAAACAAAAAGCATTGTCGAAGACGCTTATAACTTAACTATAAGCAAAATAACTTCTTTTATAAAGACAGTTACGCAAAGTTATTTAGATACATTATTCCCAACAGTTGAAATTCAAGCAAACACAGGACTTACAAATGCTTTAACAGGAGGAATACTAATCGTCACACCGCTTTTTAATTCTAAAAATATTTATAACACAACTTTTTTACAAGGAAGTCTTTTTTTAACGCGTGAGGATCGATATCGTCAAACACTAAACGTCGGTTTAGGTGAAAGATTTTTGTTAATGGATAAAAAATTATTAGTTGGATTCAATTCATTTTATAATCATGAATTTCCTTATAATCACAAAAGAGCAAGTTTTGGATTTGAGACTAGATCTAGTGTTGGAGAAATTAATGCAAATAAATATTATAGACTTTCAACGTGGAATGGAGGTTATAATGGTATTCAAGAAAAAGCTTTAGATGGACAAGATATCGAGATTGGAGGACCAGCTTCCTAGATAAATTTGGACGACAGCTTATTTAAAAAAATTTAAATGGGAAAGTCCTAGTGGATCATCTGATTCAAAGGGAGATCAATTTTCTTTAAGAGCAAGCTTACCGTTTGGATTTAGTATCGAAGGAGGTAGAAAAAGTTATAGCACAGCATTCACGTCTGATGAAAATTTGTTTAAGCTAACATGGAACTCAAATACAATTGATAATGATAAATCTTTAACAATAAGTAACGAAGCTTATGTATTGAGCGCAATGGAAAATTGGTCGTTACACAAAAGTTAGAAATGAAGATTTAATTACAAAATCATATAAAATAACTGCAACCACAACTACTTCTGCCGATTTACCAAAAGGTTATATTATAAGAGTAGGTTTGACGTGGGCACCTATGACAACATCAGCTGCATGGGGTACAGCTCAAACTATTTGTAGTAATTCTACAGCTTTAGGATTTTCAGCTGGCACATGGCGAACCCCTTCACCAACAGAGATTCAAGGTCTATCTGGCGTAATTACCAAAACAGAACTAGTAGATACACATGGATGGGTATTTGCTCACATATTTAATATATGGTCCAACACATCATTAACTGCAGTTAATTTTAATACTGGAGGTATCGTTGGTACTGCTAATACAAATTTTTTTAACGTAGCCTGCGTCAAAATTTAAAGCTGCTTCATAATAAATTTAAATGCACTCTTAAAAGTAGAAAATTTGATTCAAAAGGGAATCAAAAGGGAATCAAAACGAGAACA
>CBDDZE010000008.1:0-33669 GCA_965235815.1 Candidatus Pelagibacterales bacterium
CTGGCATAAAACCTATCATGTATACATAAAACTCAGTCTCCAGATGTGTTTTAATAATTTCTTCTTTAGATAATTTAAGAGATTTTGTTAAATTTTCTAAATCAAGTGCAAATTCATCATCATAACAAACAGGAATAGTCCAAGATTTGCCCGATTGAGATGTAGTTAATTTTTTAAGATCAATAGATGTAATTATTTCCTTAATTTTATGTGAGTTATTTTTTTCTAAATCGAAATGAACAACTAGTTTGTTGTAGGATGGAATAATATTATAGATACCTTTAATCTCATCTTTATTACTTTTTTCTTTAAGATAGTTAAAAAGACTAATAACTTTTTTATTAATATCTTTATTTACCTCTTCGCCAAAATCGCAAATAATTCCTTGATCGCTGATATTAGTTATTTTTTTTATCATGGATATTGTGTAAACTTTTAGAAGTTTTAAATTAGCAAAAGCGAAATATAATGGAAGTAAATATTAATAGTGATCTTGGCGAAAGTTCAAAGTTTCATTCTACAGAAAATGATCCTGCTTTATTAAAAATAGTAAATTCTGCAAACATTGCTTGCGGTTATCATGCGGGCGATGAAGAAACGATGGAAAAGACAATTACGTATATCTAAGGATAACGGTGTTAGTATTGGATCTCATCCTTCTTATTTAGATAGAGAAAATTTTGGTAGAAAGAGAATGAATATTTCACCAGAGGAAGTTACTAAACTTGTCATTGATCAATGTGAAATTCTAAAAAAAGTTGCAGATAAATTAAAAATGAAAGTCACCCACGTAAAACCACATGGTGCCTTAAGTAATATGGCTTGTGAGAGTTATGAACTTTCTTTCACCATAGCAAAAGCTATTAAGCAATTTGATCCAAACATAATTTTCTTAGCACATGCACAGACAGAGATGGAAAAAGCAGGTCGTGATTTAAAATTAAGAATTGCTTGTGAGGTATTTGCAGATAGAAATTATGAAGATAATGGCTATCTTGTTGCAAGATCAAAACCTAATGCAATGATCTTAGGTAGAGAAGAATCTGCAAAACATGTTCTTAAGATGTTAGAAAATCAGGCTTTAAATTGCTACTCTGGAAAACAAATTCCTTGTGATATCGATTCAATTTGTGTTCACGGTGATGAAAAAACTGCTGTAGATAATGCCCAATACTTAAGAGAAGTTCTAATTAAGAATGGTTTTCAATTAAAATCTTTAGATAAATTAAAAAAGATTAATTAACTCAAAAAAAAGGGACGGTTAGTTAAAACCGCCCCTTAATTTATTAAAAAAAATTACTTATTTTTTTTGTGCCCAAGTTGGCATAGGATATTTCACTTCACAAGCAGCGAATGTCGAATGGATAAATTGTACAATATTGTACCATTTTGTACTTGCATTAAAATTCCTCTTTGTAACTCGTTGTGTCCATTTGCTGCAAACTTCACGCCTTTATAAGGAATGATTAAGTCCTTTGCAGGAATATTCGTTTTTGTTAAAGCTACACGAATTTTCTCAGGATCAGTAGAGCCAGCTCTGTTGATTGCGTCCATAAGAACCATAAACGCTGTAAATTCTCTTGCTGGAACATCAGATAGATCTCTTCCATTTGAGTGTTTTTTAAATAATTCATTCACCTTGGCAAGGTTAGGAATTTTTTTAGCAAGATCGGCGTTATATGGTGATCTTGTGATTACACCTTCAGCATCTTTACCCATTGTAGAGATAAAGCTTGGGTCTGTGTAACCAGCGTTTTGAGCTAATAATATTTTTGGATTGTAATCCAATTCTTTAGCTGTTTTTAAGAAAAGAAACGCATCAGATGTATAAGATGATGGAAGCAAAACATCAGCGTTAGACGCTTTTAATTTTTGTACTTCTGATGTTAAAGAAGTTGCTTTTGCATTGTATGCAATTTTGTCAGCAACTTTATAACTCTTATCTTTTGCAAACTTTTCTTGTGTAGTTCCGCTATCAGTTCCCCAAAGAGAATCTTCATGCAAAATGCTTACACTTGATAATTTGATATTCTTTTTCTTTTGTAAATCCGCCATGAAATCATACATTACTTGTGTGAATTCACCGTCATGTGGAGTTACTCTAAAGAAATACTTTAAGCCACGATCTGTAAGATTTGGCGCAGTTGATGCTCCGTTCACATATGGAATTCCAGCTCTATCAGCAACTAAACTTGTTGTTGCAGTTACTGCTGAAAAGTATGCTCCAAATAAAGCGTGAACTTTTTCATTGTTGATTAATCTTTCAGCTTCACCTTGGCCAATTTCTGGTTTTCCTTGGTGGTCTGATACCACTAATCTAACCTTAGCACCTTTTAATCCTGGCAATCCTTTTCCTTTTGCAAAAGGCATATCAAGATTAATATCTTCGTTAACAATTTCTACTGCAGTTTTAAGCGCAGCAATTGAATCAAGACCAATTTGTGCAACTGGGCCTGTTAATGGATGTAGAACACCAATTACTACTTCGTTAACTTTTTGTTGTGCAACAGCAAATGAGTTAAGTGAAAGAGAAATGGCAGCTACGAAACATATTAGGTTTTTTTTCATAGATCTCCGTTATTTTTTTAAATAGATTAGCTAGAATTTAAAATATTGTAAACACAAGATTAAATAATGACATCACAAGTTGTATTGCAGGCAATTATAAGCGGAATTCTTATGGGTCTTATCTACGCTTTAATTGCAGCCGGTTTAAGTTTGATTTTTGGTCTTATGGAAATTGTAAATTTTGCACACGGAGATCATTTAATGATTTCAATGTTTTCTGCTTTCTGGTTTTGGATGTTGTTTGGAATTGATCCAATCTATTCAATACCACTTACCATTTTAGTAATGGCTGCACTTGGTGTTGCAACACATTATTTTATTATTCGAAAGATTTTAAATTCAACAATGTTGGTGCAGATTTGCGCAACATTCGGTCTTGCCGTTGCTATTAGAGCTCTTGCACAATTTTTTTTCACGCCAGATTTTAGAACAATTAAAAATCCAATTATCCAAGGTAAATTTGAAATTTCAGGGATTTTTATTGGTCAGCCTCAATTATATGCAAGTTTGGTTTGTCTTGTTGCATTTATTTTACTTTATTTATTTGTAACAAAAACTGAAACAGGAACAGCATTACAAGCAACTGCTCAAGACAGACAAGCTGCAGAAATTTTAGGAATACCCATCTAATAAAATGTTTGCACTAGGCTGGGCAATAGGACTTAGCTGTGTTGCAGTTGCAGGTTCAATGCTTTCAAATTTTTATTATGTATTTCCAGATGTTGGCGTTAACTTTTCTTTATTTGCTTTTGTTGCAGTTGCTCTTGGTGGATTTGGAAGTATTACTGGAAGTTTAATTGCAGGAATTATTATTGGAATTGTTGAATCAGTCGGTGGACTGTTAATTGATCCGTCATTTAAATTACTTTACGTTTTTGCAGTTTATTTATTTGTAGTGATTGTGCGACCACAAGGAATTTTCGGAAGATATTAAAATGATTAATAATATTTCAGAAAAATTATTAGAAGCTAAAAATGAACCGCTTTGGTATTTCAATAAAAATTCTCTTATTATAATTGGTATTGTTGTTTTAGGTTTGCTTCTATTTCCTTTCACTTCACCGTCTAAATTTGCAATCCATTTAATGATGATGATTTTTATGCATGCTGTGATGGCGCAATCTTGGAATGTGCTTGCAGGTTTTTCAGGTCAAATCAGTTTAGGCCATGCAATATTTTACGGAATAGGTGCTTATGCAACTGCATATTTTTATGTCAAACTTCATATCACTCCTTGGATTGGAATTTTAATAGGAATTGGAATTTCAGGATTTGTTGCAATGTTAATTGGCATTCCAATTTTAAGATTAAAAGGACATTACTTTGCAATTGCCACTTTGTTAATTGGGATAAGTTTTCAAGTTGTTTTTCAAAGGTGGCCTGAGGTTGGTTCATCATCAGGATTATGGATACCAATTAATAGAGACAGCCCTTGGAGTTCAATGCAGTTTCACAAGAGTAAGGTTGCTTATTATTATATTTCTTTGATATTTTTCATTGGCTCCTTTTTTTTAGTATGGTTATTAAATAGATCTAAACTTGGTTACCGACTTAGAGCTATTCGTGATCAATCCGATGCAGCATCAAGTCTTGGAATTCACGTATCAAAATACAAAATTATTGCATTCATTATTTCAGCTATGATTATGGCTCCGATGGGAAGTATCTATGCCCAATATGTTTTAATTGTTGATCCTAACAATGCGTTTAATGTTGATATATCGATTTTAGTTTTATTAATTTCAGTAATGGGAGGAGTTGGAAATATTTGGGGTCCAATTATTGGAGCAGTAATTTTAATCCCAATATCAGAATTTTCTAGAATTTATTTCGGTGGCACAGGACATTCTATCGATTTAATTGTTTATGGAGTTTTAATTATTATCATTTGTATATTTAGACCCGCTGGAATTGTTTCTCTTAATTCCAAGATCTTTTAGAGAAAGAGAAAAAGTAAAATGAGTAATTTACTAAAAGTTGAAAATCTGAGTAGATCATTTGGGGGAATTCATGCAAATAGCGATATTACATTTGATGTTAACGAAGGAGAGATTTTAGGAGTTATTGGTCCAAATGGAGCAGGTAAATCTACCTTATTTGATCTTATTACTGGATTTACAAAATCAGACAAAGGTCAGGTTATATTAAGAGATAAAAATATAACAAATATTAGACCGGATCTAATTTGTAGATTAGGAGTGGGTCGAACTTTTCAAAAACTAAAACCTTTTGCTGATCAGACTTTATTAGAAAATGTAATTGTCGGCGCGTTAGTAAAAGAGAAAAACTTAAAAGTTGCTCGTGATAAAGCTTTGGAAATTATTGATTTTGTAGATCTGATTGAAAAAAGACATCACTATGCGAAGGAACTTTCGACAGGACAACGTAAAAGATTAGAGCTTGCGAGAGCTTTGGCAACAGATCCAAAATTATTACTTATGGATGAAGTGACAGGAGGAGTTGATCAAAGAACTATTCCAGGTCTCGTGGAGTTAGTTTTAAAATTAAAAAAAAATGGAATAACTGTTGTAACGATTGAGCATAACATGAAAATTATTATGGATATTTCAGACCGAATTCTTGCCCTTAACCAAGGAAAAAGAATTGCTTTTGATATTCCAAAAAATATTAGTCAAAATTCACAAGTGATAGACGCTTACTTAGGAACAGTTGATGCTGCTTAATATAAAAAATATAGACGTGGCTTATGATGATTACCAAGTTATTTGGAATGTTTCATTGAGCGTTAAAGAAGGAGAGATCGTAGCTTTGCTTGGGCCAAATGGATCTGGAAAAAGTACAGTTCTTAATAGTATCAGTGGTTTAATTAAAATTAAAAATGGAGAAATAGATTTCAATAATATTCCAATCCATAAGTTTGAAACTTATCAAAGAGTTGGCGCTGGTATTTCCCATGTTCTTGAGAGAAGAAGAGTATTTCCTTACTTAACAGTATTGCAGAATTTATTATTAGGCGCTTATCATGAAAAAGCTAAAGCTGAACGAGAGAAATCTTTGCAAGATATTTATAATTTTTTTCCAAAATTAAAAGATCGCTCAAGTCAAATCGCAAACACTATGTCAGGCGGAGAGCAGCAAATGCTTGCAATTGGTAGAGGGTTAATGGGAATGCCAAAATTATTAATGGTAGATGAGCCCTTTCTTGGACTTGCACCATTAGTAATTGAAGATTTAAAATTAATATTTAAAAAAATTGCAGAACGTGGAATTGCAATTTTATTTGTTGAACAAAATGTCAGACTTGCTTTAAGTATGGCCAATCGGGGTTATATTCTTGAGAGTGGAAGATTAGTAATTGATGGAGCCTCAAAAGATTTAGTAGATAGTAAAGAAGTTAAAAGAGTTTTTCTAGGATCTTAATTAATTGCAGCAAGACTGCTGTTTAATTTATCAGTAATTAACATTGATCCCGGTTTGTGAGTGATACAAAAATCAGGTTTGCAATTTTCAACAACAGACTGAGGCGTTACTCCACATGCCCAAAATACTGGAATTTCATTATTTTTAATTACTCTTGGCGCATCGCCATATTCTGGTTTCATAATATCTTTTATTCCAATTTGCGCAGGATCGCCAAGATGAATGGGAGCTCCATGAACTGCTGGAAAACGTGAAGAGATTTGAATTGCTTTTATAGTATCTTCCGCATTCAAGGGTCTCATTGATACAACTAATTTTCCTTTAAAAGGTCCCGCAGGCTCACAATCAATATTTGTTTTATACATTGGAACAGTCGTATTATTTTTTATGTGCTGCATTTCAATTCCAGCTTCCATTAATGGCAATTCAAATGACATCGAACAACCTAAAACAAAAGTTACCAAATCATCATTCCAATATTTTTTAATATTAGTAGGCTCATCTACTACTTTTCCATTTTGCCAAATTTTATATTTTGGAACATCTGTCCTAATATCTATATCCCCTAAATCTTTTAAGTGGGGATCACCTTTAATTCCAAAACCGATAAGCGGACAAGGTTTCGGATTTTTTTGACAGAATGCTGCAAAATCAAGAGCGTATTTACTTGGCAATATACAAATGTTTCCTTGCACATATTTTCCAGCAATACCTGCTGTTTGCTTATCGTATTTATCAGCTCTAATAATTTTTCTTGCCTCAGCTGGATCTGTGATATTTAACATTTAATTTTATAAAATTTTTTTAATATAAAATTTAATTTAAATGAAAAGATTAGAAAATAAAAGCGTAATAATCACTGCAGCGGGACAGGGGATTGGTAAAGAAACAGCTATTCGATTTTTTAAAGAAGGAGCCAACGTTATTGCAACAGACATTAATAGAACTAATAAATTAGAAGAGCTTTCAAAAGAATATCCTAAAATTAAAACTTATACTTTAGACTCAACTAATGCTGCGGATATTAAAAAATTTGCAGATACTATTTCTAAAGTTGATGTTCTTTTTAACTGTGTCGGGTTCGTTCATAACGGTACAATACTAGAGTGTGAAGAAAAAGATTGGGATTTTTCATTTAATGTAAATGTTAGGTCTATGTATTTAATGATTAAAAACATTATTCCTAAAATGGTAGATCAAAAATCAGGTGTTATAATTAATATGGCTTCAGTTGTATCTAGCGTTAAAGGAGTTAAAGATAGATTTGTATATGGAGCCACAAAAGCAGCTGTCATCGGTCTTACAAAATCTATCGCAGTTGATTTTTTAAAATATAATATTAGATGTAATGCTATTGCTCCAGGAACAGTTCATACTCCTTCATGGGAAGATAGAGTTAATTCTTTTAAAGATCCTGAAAAAGCGAGAAAAGATTTTATCGATAGACAACCTATGGGAAGATTAGGAAAACCAGAAGAGGTGGCAGCTCTTGCCACATATTTAGCAACTGATGAATCAGCATTTTCTACTGGAGCCGTTTATCCATTAGATGGTGGAATGACGATTTAAATTTAAGTATCCACATACACTCTTAAAAGTAGAAAATTTGATTCAAAATGGAATCAAAAGGGAATCAAAACGAGAACATTCATCTAATTTTGTTGTTATTTTATGTGGGTAACTTAGTCCTGTATCCAGGGATTTTTTTTCTTACTGTCTTTTTCATTAAGAGCTTTAAAGAATGCTTTCTTAGGAATTAAAAAGTTTCCAAAGAAAAACATCGCGGCAGCTCCAAATACAAACCCACCAATATGAGCTCCATAAGCAACACCACCCTGACTAGAGCTTCCACTCGAACTAATAAATTGTAAGATAAACCAAAACCCCAAAACAAACATTGCAGGAATTCTCACTAGTTGAGTAAAAAATCCCAAAGGTATTAATACCAAAACTTTATTTCTTGGATATCTGACCATATAAGCCCCTAGTACTCCGCTGATTGCTCCGCTTGCTCCAACCATTGGGATAGTTGAATTTACATTTAAATAAACCTGAGTCATTGCAGCCGCAACACCTGATGCTAAATAAAATAAAATAAATTTTACTTTTCCCAGATCATCTTCAATATTGTCAGCAAAGATCCACATATAAAGCATATTTCCTATCAAATGCATAAAGCCTCCATGCATAAACATTGAAGTAATCAAAGTAAGATAAGGATCAATTTTATTTAGATCATTTGGTAAAGGCTCAATACCAAGAAGTGAAGTTGGAACTACTCCATAAGAATAAAATAAATGTCCATTATCAAAACCAGGAGAACTTATTTGTATTAAAAAAACTACAACACAAATGCCTATTATTGCGTAACTTAGTATTGGAGTAGAGAGTGTACTGTTTTCGTCTTTTAATGGGATCACAAACTAGTTACCGCATTGCGCTCGGTGCATCATCAAATGATCTAGTAGAATGCATGCAAGCATAGCTTCTCCAATTGGAACAGCCCGAATTCCAACACAAGGATCATGTCTGCCACGAACAGAAATTTTTGTATTTTTTCCTTTCGTATCAATAGTGTCACGAGTATTTAAAATTGAGGATGTTGGTTTAACTGCAAATGATGCAATAATTTCTTGGCCCGTAGAAATTCCACCTAATATTCCACCTGCATGATTAGAAAGAAATTTTGCTTTTCCTCCTTTAGATCTTATTTCATCAGAATTAGTTTCGCCAGTTAAACTTGCAGCATTCATACCAGCTCCGATGTTCACACCTTTAACTGCATTAATACTCATAAGACCAGCAGCAATATCTTGATCAAGTTTTGAATAAATAGGAGCACCCAGTCCAACTGGAATACCTTTTGCTCTAAGTTCGATAATTGCACCACATGAACTTCCAGCTTTTCTAATATCTAATAAGTACTGTTCCCACACAGGCACAGTTTCTTTATCAGGACAAAAGAAAGGATTTTTTCTAATTTCTTTATCATTCCAAAGATTGCGATCAATCATCAGTGGACCAATTTGAATCACTCCACCAGTTATGAAAAATTTTTTTCCAAGTAGTTTATTTAAAACAACTTTAGCAATAGCTCCAGCTGCAACTCGTGAAGCAGTTTCTCTAGCGGATTGTCTCCCGCCACCTCTAAAGTCACGGTTTCCATACTTCATAAAGTAAGTAAAATCAGCATGTCCTGGTCTAAATTTATCTTTAATACTTTCATAGTCTCTAGACTTAGTGTCCTCATTAAAGATGATCATTGATATTGGAGTTCCAGTAGTTTTTCCTTGAAACACACCAGATAATATTTGCACCAGATCTTTCTCTTTTCTTTGAGTTACAAATTTTGACTGGCCAGGTCTTCGCTTATTAAGCTCAACTTGAACATCTTTTTCAGAAATAGGGATATTTGGTGGACAGCCGTCAACTACACAGCCTATTGCAGGACCATGGGATTCTCCCCATGTAGTAAATCTAAATAGCTTTCCAAAAGTATTAAATGACATTAAATATATTTTATAAGGTATTTTTAGTTATTTATGAATCAAAAAAAATATAAATCGAACAAAGCTGGACTCAATTCATGTTTTTTAAATAAGAAAAATCCATTTGATCTGTTCAAAACTTGGATGGCAAAAGCCAAAAAAACAGAAATTAATGACCCAAATGCTCTAGCGCTTGCAACAGTTAATCGCAACAAACAGCCATCGGTTCGTATGGTGCTTCTTAAAGGATTAACTAATAAAGAATTTATTTTCTATACAAATTTGAATAGTAAAAAAAGCAATGAATTGAAGAGTAATCCAAAAGCTTCAATGTGTTTTCATTGGAAAAGTATAAGAAGACAAATAAGAATTGAAGGCTCAATTGCAAAAGTTCCAGGCAAAGTTGCTGATAAATATTATAATTCAAGACCCTATGGAAGCAGAGATTGGTGCTTGGGCATCTATACAGTCTAGACCTATGGAATCTAGATCAGATTTAATGAATAGAATTCAAGAATATAAAAAAAAATTTCCAAGTCATAAAAAAGTTCCAAGGCCCCCTTACTGGTCAGGTTTCGCTTTAAAAGCAAATGAAGTTGAATTTTGGTTAGATGGACACAATAGAATTCATGAAAGACTTAGATATAAAAAATTGGGATCTCGTTGGGTAAAAGAAATTTTATATCCTTAAGATTATTTTACTCGGTTATAAATTTTATCAAAACCTTTATTTAAATTTTTAAATACTCCAGATTTTTTTGCTTTGTTTAAAAGCTCTTCATTAATACCACCCTTAGTTTGAAATTCTTTAATCATTTTATCCATAGAATAGTTTGAATTTCTTATAGTTTCATTATTTAGAGCTTTAAATAAATGACTTAGATATTCCATAGATTTATTTTTGTTAATTCTTTTTCTTAAAAACCATTTATGTGCAGTATTAAATATTTCAAAATAGGTTGCCATAAATGAAGTCATCACCCATAATTTTTTATTTTCTTTTTCATTACTTGTTGCAATGACTTTTCCAAGTTTGTTAAAGAAACCCTCAATTACTTTATTTTTTGGATAAACAATAATAGGACCTAGATTATGTTTAATCATAGGAAGAGGTGCGATTTTATATATCTTTTTTAGCTGGTGATATGACGCTTTTTAATTGTTGATTATGGATGGTGGAGATAAAATTTAAAACTGTGTGACTGGCTTTAAATTTTAATTTTTCTAATATCTGTTTTCCAACTTTTGGAGTGACCGACAGAACAATCCAATTAGATTTATCTATTACTTCTTGATTAGATTTTGCGATTTTAATTCTTGAAAATTTATTTTTTAAGATTCTTGCATTATGTATTATTTTTAGGCGAAAGAATTATTTCTTTAATGTTTATTTTTGCTTTAAAAATTCCCTCAATAACTGAAGTTGCAATTTTTCCAACACCAATAAAACCTAATTTCATATTTTTAAATACTTAATTAAATTAGATATATCATTCTTGTGTGCAATTATAAGGTCAGTAAAACTTTTGTTTTCCATATGATTAAACCTGCTAACGTTACTAAAATTGACATTTAACATTGGATAAAAGAATATGGGATTCGTGAGCAATAGACCTCTTAATAGTTACAAAAACAAAGCTAGTTATTTGAAATTAGAGTTACTTTATAATCCAGGCAATGTTCTTTGCGATTATCTTAAAATAAAAGATGATCATAAATTTATATTAAGAGTTTTCACAAACTTAACTTATTACGGACATATATTGGCGGCTCTTGCATTGTTTTACGTTAAAGCAACTAGTTAATAATGGAAAAATCTAAATCGAAATCACAAGGCTACTTAAGTTTATTTGTAATTGTTGCAGCTACTTTTTTAATAACTTTTCCAGCAGGATTGGTAACAAGAGCAGCATTAGATCCTTGGTATTATAATTTAGTAAAACCAGCATTTAACCCACCTAATTGGATTTTTGGACCAGTGTGGACATTGCTTTATGTGATGATGTCAGTTGCGGTTTGGCTTGCTTATAAAAAAAGTAAACATTCAAATAAAATTTTAGCAATTTATTTTATTCATTTATTAATTAATGCAAGTTGGAGTTATGTATTTTTTTATTATAAACAAATTTTTCTAGCGAGCTTTATAATTTCGATCATTATTTTTTTTATTTTATATTTGATGGTTTTATACTCAAAGTATAGCAAACCATCCGTTGTGTTAATGCTTCCTTATTTTGCCTGGTCGACGTTTGCGCTATATTTAAATAGCACCATTTATATTCTTAATTCGACCTATTAATTAAATAAAAAGATAGTTCTTGAAGATTTTTTTTAATATCAGAATCTTTGAATATATTTAAAGAGTCAGCAGATATATTTGAAAAATGCTCTGCTCTTTTTTTGCAAATAGTAATTACATCGTACTTTTGCATTAATGATAAAATTTTATTTAACTCTTCTTTAGTTCTTGTTTCTTGAGTAAAATATTTCTTAATTTGTTCACGTTCAGTTTCATTTGATTTTTGAAATAAAATAATTATTGGTAAAGTAATTTTGCCTTCATAAAAATCATTACCGATATCTTTTCCAAATACTTTAGTAGAATTGTAATCTAAAATATCATCACTGATTTGGAATACGATACCAAGGTTTACTCCACATGATTGTAATGCTTTTTTTTCATTTTCAGATTTATTTGCAAGACAACCACCCACTTTCATAGCAGCACCAAATAATGAAGCTGTTTTTTGCGTTATAATATTTAAATAAACCTGTTCAGTAATATCTACTTCGTTTTTGTGCTGAAGCTGAAGTACCTCACCTTGAGCAATTTCTGCAGACACATTTGATAGTAATTTTAAAACTTCTAAAGAGCCAACATCAACCATAATTTCAAAACATCTGCTCAAGAAATAGTCTCCAACTAATATAGAGGTTTGATTTCCCCAAATAACATTCGAAGTTTTTTTACCTCTTCTTACGGAGCTGTTATCAATAACATCATCATGTAGTAAAGTTGCGCTATGAATAAGCTCAACACATGCAGCTAAATGAATATTATGCTCTCCTTTATATTCTGAAATTTTTGAGCTTGCTAAAGTTAAGTATAGATCTTAATCTTTTTCCCCCAGAGCCTAATTGATATAGTGCCATTTTTCCAATTAGATCTACTTCGCTTGATAATTTTAATTTAGTAAATTCTTCTACTTTGTTTAAGTCGTCATTAAATATTTCTTTAGAGAATCGTAAGGAGTTTTTTTTCTGAAATTTTTCTAGTTGTACGATATTATTTTTCACGAGGCGTTTGTAGCATTAATAAATATAAAGTTTTATTAAATTTTTATTCTGGAATACTGATAATAAACGTTTAATAGGTATGAATAAATATGTTTTCTTTTTTTAAATCAAAACCAACAGTTTCCCTAATCAGATTAAATGGAGTTATAGGCAATGTAGGCAGATTTAGCCAAGGCATGAGCTACTCTTGCTCAAACCGATATTATTAAAAAAGCCTTTGCTTTGAAGAATATTAAAGCAGTAGTTATATCCATTAATTCTCCTGGAGGATCACCAGTTCAGTCTAATCTTTTATATGATCTTATTCGATCACAAGCGGAAGAGAAAAAAGTAAAAGTAATTACTTATGCTGAAGATGTGGCTGCTTCAGGCGGATATATGTTGATGTGCGCAGGAGATGAAATTTATGCAAACGCTAATTCAATTGTTGGATCTATTGGAGTTATTTATTCAGCATTTGGATTTCAAGACTTAATAAAAAAAATTGGCGTAGAAAGAAGAGTACATACTGCTGGCGAAAGTAAAAGTATTTTAGATCCATTTTTAGAAGAAAAAAAAGAAGATGTAGAAAAGCTAAAAGCTTTGCAAAAAGATTTACATGAAGAGTTCATTAATTTAGTTAAAAATAGTAGAAAAAATAAAATTAAAATCTGAAAATTATTCAATGTTGTTCTCTGGGGAGTTTTGGTCTGGAAAAAAATCATTACAACTTGGTTTAATTGATGGAGTTGGAACTTTACAAGAAATTTTAAAAGAAAAATTTGGTAAAGACCTTAAAGTTAAAAAATTTGAAGCAGCGCAAAGTTGGCTAAAAAGAAAACTTTCCTCACAATTATCAGGGTCTTATTCAGAAGTTATAAATGAACTGGAAGTAAGATCGATCTGGAACAAATATGGCTTATAAAAATGGTAGCTAAAAAAAAATTAAATATAAAAAAAGTTATAACAAAAAAAAAAGTTGTAACTAAAAGTAAATCAAAACCACAAGATTTATCTTTTCAGGAGGTTATATTTAAATTACAAAAATTTTGGTCTGATTATGGTTGTGTTGTAATGCAGCCTTATGACATGGAAGTTGGAGCCGGTACTTTTCATCCTGCAACAACATTAAGATCTCTAGGACCTAAAGCCTTGGAAAGCAGCTTATGTTCAGCCATCTAGAAGACCAACCGATGGTCGTTACGGAGATAATCCAAATAGACTTCAGCATTATTATCAATTTCAAGTTTTAATCAAACCATCGCCAGAGAATGTTCAAAGTCTTTATCTTAGAAGTTTAAGTGCGCTTGGAATAAATTATAAAGAGCATGATATTCGTTTTGTAGAAGATGATTGGGAAAGTCCAACTTTAGGAGCCTCCGGACTTGGATGGGAAGTTTGGTGTGATGGAATGGAGATTACTCAATTTACTTATTTTCAACAAATGGCAGGGTTTGAATGTAAACCAGTCTCAGCAGAAATTACTTATGGTCTTGAGAGGATTACAATGTTCATTCAAGGAGTAGATAGTGTTTTTGATATTAGATGGAATAATGAAGGGGTTAAATATGGAGATGTTTATAAACGTAATGAAAAAGAATTTTCAGCATACAATTTTGAATTTGCAAACACAGACAATCTTCTAAAATCTTTTGCGATGGCTGAAGAGCGAGTGTCAGAATATATTATCTAAAAATTTAGCACTTCCTGCCTATGATCAGTGTTTAAAAGCCAGTCATATCTTTAATACTTTAGACGCAAGAGGAGTTATATCCGTGACAGAAAGAGCTGCATTTATTAACAAAATTAGAACTCTTGTTAAAAGCACAGCAGAAGTTTGGTTAAAGAACCCTGACTAATGTCTGACTTATTATTAGAACTATATTCTGAGGAAATACCACCCACACTACAAGAAGATGCAAAGAGTAATATTAGCTGCAAATTTTACATCATTTTTTGAGAAGACATGATTTTAAAAAAGTTATAAGCGAAATCTACTCAACTCCAAAAAGATTAATTTTTTACTATAGTAATTTACCAATAAATATTAAAACTGAAGCAAAAATTTTAAGAGGTCCAAAAGTTGGAGCTCCAGAACAGGCTATACAAGGATTTGTTAAATCAAATAATTTAGATCCAAAAGATATTTATGAAGAAGAAATAGACAAAGGAAAGTTTATTTTTGCAAAAACACAAAAAAAAGAAATACCTAGTTATTGAAGAAATTAAAAAAAATATTCCTAATTTTTTAAATGGTCTGCAATGGAGAAAAAAAATGCGTTGGGGCGATCATGATCTTTCTTGGGGCAGACCTTTAAAGTCAATTTTGTGTTTATTTGACAAACAATACCATTTCATTTAATTTTTTTCATTTAACATCAACAAATGTTACATATGTTGATGGACCATTAGAAGATAAAGCAATTGTTGTTAAAGATTATAGTCATTTTAAAAAAATATTAACTGATAAAAGAATTATTTTTGATAATGCAGAAAGAGAAAAATTAATTACTAAAAATATTATTTCATTTCTTAAAAAAAAATGATTGCGAATTAGAAATTAACAACAAATTACTTAAGCAAGTCGTTAATCTTAGTTGAAGATCCAATAGTACTAAAGGGATCATTTTTAAAAGATTTTTTAAAATTGCCAGAAGAGCTTACTTATTTTAACAATGCAGCATCATCAAAGATATTTTCCAATGCGTTCTATTAATAATCATAAACTTAATAAATAATTTCATTGTAGTTGCAAATAAAGAAGACATTACAAAATAAAATTATAAAAGGAAATGAAAGAGTTCTTGCAGCACGTTTAACAGATGCAAAATTTTTCTGGGAAAAAAATAAAAGTCAAAATTTAGTAAAACAAGTAAGTAAACTAAAAGGAATTATATTTTATCAAAGGATTAGGTTCGCTTTATGATAAAACACAAAGAATAAGAGTTTTAGCATCATTTATTGCAGATATTATTAATTGTAAAAAAGATGATGCAGAAATAGCAGCTTCAATTTGTAAAGCAGATTTAGTTTCAGATTTAGTAGGAGAATATCCAGAGCTTACAGGGTGTGCTTAGGAAAATATTTTGCAGTTGAACAAGGTTTTAGTTTAGAAATTGCTAACGCAATTTCTGATCACTATTTACCAATTGGGCCAGAAGATAAAGTCCCAAAAGAAAAAATTTCTATCGCAATTGCACTGGCTGATAAGATTGATAATTTAGTTGGTTTCTTTGGTATTAATGAAAAGCCAACAAGCTCTAAAGATCCATACGCATTAAGAAGATCAGCCCTAGGTATTCTAAGAATATTAATTGAAAACAGAGTTTATATTTCGTTAAAGGAATTAATTAATAATTCAAAAAATTCATATCTTGCTCAAAGAGTAAATATACAAAACCTTAAGTTTACTGAAGAAATTTTATTTTTTATTACTGAACGTTTTAAAAACTTACTTAAAGATAATAAAATTAGGGCTGATGTTATTGAGTCTGTTTTATTCAATAGTAGATCAGATGACTATTTTTCATTGTTTAATAAAATCAAAAATTTAAACAAAGTAGTTAAAACTGATGATGGAGTGAATGCTATTGCAGTTTATAAAAGATGCGCAAATATTTTAGAGCAATCAAAAAAAGATCTTAAGCAAGAGCTATTTGGGGACCCCGATACAGTTTTATTCAAACATAATGAGGAGAACTTTTTATTAGAAAAAATAAATGAAATTAGAGAGCATTATACAACTCCTGCACGATTAAGAACTGTAGAACAAACTATGGGTTTATTAGCTGGAACAAAAAGTTTTGTTGATAAGTTTTTTGATAACGTAAAAGTAAATGATGAAAACGAACAGATCAAAAAAAACAGGCTAGAGTTACTATTCCTATTGTGTAAAACTTTTGATAGTTTTGCAGACTTTTCAAAATTTGAGATTTAACAATGCCAAAATGGGTTTATCAGTTTAATAGTTCAAACTGCGAAGGAACTGTTTCGCAAAAACCTCTCTTGGGTGGAAAAGGGGCAAATCTAGCTGAAATGGGAAAATTAGGTCTTCCTGTTCCTCCGGGATTTACAATCACAACTGAAGTTTGCACTGAGTTTTATAAAAATAATCAAAAATATCCAGATGATCTTAAAGTTCAGGTTGAAGATGCTATTAGAAACATAGAAAAAATTTTAGGTAAAAATTTTGGCGATATTAATAATCCTTTACTAGTGTCGGTTAGATCAGGAGCAAGAGTTTCTATGCCTGGAATGATGGATACAGTCTTAAATTTGGGATTGAACGATAAAACGGTTTTAGGATTAATTAAAAAAACGAATAATGAAACATTTGCTTATGATAGCTACAGACGCTTTATTCAAATGTATAGCAATGTTGTCCTTGATGTTGATCATCATAATTTTGAAGATTTGCTTGATAATTATAAACTTACTAAAGGTGTGTTATCAGATACAGATCTTAAAGCTGAAGATTGGAAAACAATTGTTGGCAATTATAAAGATATTGTAAAAAAAAATACAAAAAAAGATTTTCCACAAGACTCCCATGAGCAATTGTGGGGAGCAATTAGTGCAGTTTTTAAGTCTTGGCAAAATCAAAGAGCAAAAACTTATAGAAGATTAAATAATATTCCTGAAGAATGGGGAACTGCAGTCAATATTCAGTCCATGGTTTTTGGTAATATGGGTAATGATTGCGCAACAGGAGTTGCGTTTACTAGAAATCCCTCTACAGGAGAGAATAGTTTTTATGGTGAGTATTTAATTAATGCTCAAGGAGAAGACGTTGTTGCAGGTATTCGAACTCCAAGAAATATTACAAAAAAAGCAAGACTTGAGTCGTCATCAGAAGATCTTTCATTGGAAGAGACAATGCCAGAGGCATTTAACGAGCTTACAAAAATTTATAAAAAATTAGAGAGCCACTACCGTGATATGCAAGATATTGAATTTACCATTGAGAATAAAAAACTTTGGATGTTACAAACAAGATCTGGAAAAAGAACTGCAAAAGCCTCAATTAAAATTGCAGTAGATATGGTTAGTGAAAAATTGATTACTAAAGATGAAGCTTTATTAAGAATTGACCCAAAAATTTTAGACACACTTTTACATCCTACCTTAGATCCAAAAGCTAAAAAGAATGTAATAGCAAAAGGACTGCCAGCTTCACCTGGTGCTGCAACGGGTAAAGTTACATTTAATGCTGATGATGCTGAGCAAATGAAAGCTAATAATCAGAATACTATTTTAGTCCGTGTTGAGACATCACCAGAAGATATACACGGAATGCATGCGGCCGTTGGAATTTTAACGTGCAGAGGCGGAATGACAAGTCACGCCGCCGTTGTTGCAAGAGGAATGGGAAGGCCCTGCGTTTCAGGGGCTGGAATTATAAAAATAGATTATGCAAATAAACTTTTTAAAGTAGAAAACATTGAAGTTAAAGAGGGCGACATTATTACAATTGATGGGTCAACAGGCGAAGTTATGCTTGGCGAAGTAAAAACAATTAATCCAGATATTTCTGGAGATTTTTCAGAAATTATGCGATGGGCCGATGAAGTAAGAACTTTAAAAATTAGAGCTAATGCAGAAACTCCTTTAGACTCTCGAACTGCAAGAGGATTTGGTGCCGAAGGAATTGGACTTATGTAGAACAGAGCATATGTTTTTTGATGAAGAAAGAATTTTATATGTAAGACAAATGATCCTTTCAAAAACTAAAGAAGATCGCTTAAAAGCTTTAGAAAAAATTTTACCTTTTCAAAGAAAAGATTTTGTTGAAATATTTACAATCATGAAAGGTCTTCCTGTAACAGTTAGATTGCTAGATCCTCCGCTACATGAATTTTTACCAAAGACAGAAAAAGAAATAGATATAGTAGCGAAATCTTTAAAAATTCATTCAAGCGAAATTAAAAATAGAATAAATTATTTGCATGAAGAAAATCCTATGTTAGGCCATAGAGGTTGTCGTCTAGCAATTTCTTTTCCAGAAATTTATGAAATGCAATGTCGAGCAATTTTTGAAGCTTTATACGAATTACAAAAACAGAAAGTTGAAGCGAGTCATTCCGGAGATTATGATTCCACTTGTTGCAACAGAAAGAGAAATTGAAATTTTAAGAGTATTAGTTGATCGTATTGCACAAAGAAGTTCAAAAAAAGAATAATTTTAAAGTAGATTATTTAGTAGGTACTATGATTGAACTTCCAAGAGCCGCGCTCAATGCAAAAAATATTGCAAAGCATACAGATTTTTTTAGTTTTGGCACAAACGATTTAACTCAGACTAACTCTTGGAATATCAAGAGATGACTCTGGTAAATTTTTAGACGATTATGTAGAAAATAAAATATTTAAAATTGATCCATTTATAAGCATTGATCAAGATGGCGTTGGTGAACTTATAAAACTGGCCTGCTCAAGAGGACTTGAAACAAATAAGAATATAAAACTTGGAATATGTGGTGAACACGGTGGAGATCCAGACTCTATAGATTTTTGTCATAGAGCAGGATTAAATTACGTATCTTGTTCGCCTTATAGAGTTCCAATAGCAAGATTATCTGCCGCTCAAGCAAGTATAAGGTCAAAAAATAAAAAAGATTCTATAAATTTAAGATAAATTGTTAACACGCAATAATCACTAATAGACCGTAGGTATACCGCTTATTCAAAAATCATTGATTTAGTTGAGTTATTTAAGAATCTTTATTTAGAATGTAGGCTTTTCCTTGTCAAAAAAACATTTACAGAAAAGCCTAAATTAAATAGTTTCGCCGCTAATTAACTTAACAATAAGTAAAAACAAATGAAAACTATACTAGCAACAATCGTAAGTATGTTCTTATTCGTATCTTTTGCAAACGCTCAAGCAAAATCTTGTGCTGATTTAGTAAAAGCTTACGATGCTGGAATTAAAACTGCTAAATTAGATGCAACAGCTACTAAAAAAGCTGCTGATCTAAGAAAAACAGCTGGTGATCAACTAGCTGCTAAAAAAGAAGCTGATTGCGTTAAATCAATCAATGAAGCTTCAAAAGTAGCTGGTTTAACTAAACCTGCTGCAGCTGCTCCAGCTAAGAAGTAAGCATTTTTTTTAAAGTGCTAACTTTTAGTTAGCACTTTAAAATTCTCTCCTTAAAAAAAATAAAAAATTAAATAGTTTTAGATTAAAGATTGTAACTTTTTTCTCCGTGACTACCAAGGTCAAGTCCATCAAACTCTTCTTGTTGAGAACTAACTCTCAAGCCTATCGTTGCTTGAATTATTTTTACAATAATTATTGTTACAACTAGAGCAAAAATTGCAACGGATATAACCCCTATAAACTGCACAACTGTTTGATCAAAAGCGGACTTTTCTATTCCTAAGCCACCAAATGTATCAGTTGCTAAAATTCCTGCCAACAAAGTTCCTAAAATTCCACCAACGCCATGGACTGCAAATACATCCAAAGAGTCGTCTATTTTTAATTTAAATTTTATAAATCCTACAAACCAGTAACAAATAAATCCTGATAACAATCCAAGAATAATCCCACCCATTGGTCCTATATAACCAGACGCAGGCGTAACAGTTGCAAGTCCCGCAACCATTCCAGTAATAATACCAATCAATCCTGGTTTTCCATTTTTATACCAGTCAATACACATCCAAGTTAATGTAGCTGTTGCAGCAGAAGAATGAGTTACAAGCATTGCCATTGCAGCATTACCGTTAGCAGCCAAAGCAGAGCCAGCATTAAATCCAAACCAACCAACCCAAAGCATAGAAGCTCCAATCATTGCAAGTACAGGACTGTGAGGAGGGTGAGCCATTTTAGGAAAACCTTTTCTTCTACCTAAAAAATAAGCAATAACTAATGAAGAGATTCCAGCTGTAGTATGAACAACAAGTCCCCCTGCAAAATCTAAAACACCTTTTTTAGCAAGCCAACCGTTGCCCCAAACCCAATGAGCTACTGGCGCATAAACGAATATTACCCATAATAAAGTAAATAGAAAAACTGCAGAGAACTTAATTCTTTCAACAAACGCACCAATAATTAATGCTGGTGTAATAATTGCAAAAGTCATTTGGAACATTACGAATAAAAGTTCAGGTATTTCGCCAGTAAGACTAGTTATTTTAATATTTTTTAATAAGAATTTATCGAGATTACCAATGTAAAGTCCTTCACCAGAAAAAGATAAACTGTAACCAATAATAACCCAAATAACAGAGGTCAGGGCAGCAATTAGAAAACACTGAGCTAGAACGGAAATTGTGTTTTTAGATCTAACCAAACCACCATAAAATAAGGCAAGACCCGGAAGAGTCATAAACAACACTAAAGCAGTAGATGTTAATATCCAAGCGGTGTGCCCAAAATTTATAGTCATCTAGATTGCTTTTGGACCTTTTTCACCAGTGCGAATTCTTATGACCTGTTGAAGAGTTGTTACAAATATTTTTCCATCTCCGATTTTTCCAGTTCGCGCTGTATTAACGATAGTATCAATAACTTTCTTTAGCTTGGAAGTTGGGACTGCGATTTCAAGCTTAGTTTTTGGTAAAAATGTAACTTCATATTTTGAACCTCTATAAAATTCTGTATGACCTTTTTGTCTTCCATAGCCTTTTACTTCAGACATTGTTAAACCATGTATTCCAATTTCATTTAATTTTCTTTTAATATTATCTGCCTGCTCAGGCCTAACTATTGCTGTTATTAATTTCATGATTTTTAAATAATAAATTTAACTTATATAATATTTTTTAGTAAACAAATGAATTATGAGGTCTGAGTATAATTAATTTAAATCTATACGTAATTTTTTTAATATTAACTCTTATTCTTTAATACGATGAATTTATGAATTATTAAATACTGCTTTACTAAAAATTTTTAATGATAATGTAAACTGATATGTTTTTAGGAATTCCTATAGAGTTTTATTTTTTCGCTCTTATTTTATTATTTGTAGCATTATTTTTATTTAAATTTTAAAGACTGCGCTTATTGGTCTTGCAATTGTGAGCTTGTATAAAATTGGGTTTGCAGGATTTAAAACAGGCCCTGGCATTAATGGTTTTGCAGGCCATTTAATACATGAATGGGTTATTATAACTAATCTTTTACTTTTACTTGTTGGATTTGCATTGCTTTCTAATCATTTTGAAAAAAGCAATGTAACAGAAGCCGTTTCAACAATATTGCCAAAAGGATGGCAAGGAGCATTTGCGTTACTAGCAATTATTTTTGTTCTATCTTCATTTTTAGATAACATCGCAGCAGCCATCATTGGTGCAACGATTGCATCAAAACTTTTTCAAAAAAAAGTACACATTGGTTATCTCGCAGCAATTGTTGCGGCGTCTAATGCTGGAGGATCAGGAAGTGTTGTTGGCGATACCACAACCACTATGATGTGGTTGGCTGGCGTTCCTCCAATTGAAGTGTTTCATGCATATATCGCAGCAATAGTTGCTTTATTTGTTTCTGGTTATTTTGCAGCAAAACAACAGCACGCATACCAACCATTAATTGTTAGTTCTAAATCAGAACATAATCTTGATTGGTCGAGAATTGTTATTGTGTTTGTAATTTTAGCTTCTGCTATTGCTCACTAATATTTTAGTTAATTTAAAATTAAATCACCTTGCTGATTACTTTCCTTTTATTGGAGCGTCTGTTTGGGTTGCATTGTTTGTTATGGTTCCGCTTCGTGCTCCTGATTGGTCAGTAGTTCCTGGAGCATTTAAAGGTAGTATATTTTTGCTTTCATTAGTTCTAACAGCTTCAATGATGCCAGTTGAAAAACTTCCACTTGCTTCATGGATTTCAACATTTGGACTTGGATTTTTATCATCCGTTTTTGACAATATTCCATTAACTGCACTTGCAATTAAACAAGACAATTATGACTGGGGAGTGCTTGCTTACGCAGTTGGATACGGTGGATCTATGATTTGGTTTGGATCCTCAGCAGGGGTTGCGGTTTCGAATTTATTTCCTGAAGCAAAATCTGTAGGTCGCTGGGTAAAAGAAGGATGGCACGTAACAGTTGCTTATATTCTTGGATTTATAGCTATTATGTTAATTTGGGGATGGCATCCGACTTCAATTCCTAATTAAATTAAAGAAATAAAGTAATAATTTTTCGTAAACTTATTATTATAATAAGACATCCAACAACTGTTAAAATCATTTTAACGCTCATTCTTGAGGTAGCTTTTGCAGCATAAGGAGCTATTAAAAAACCACCAATTATAAGCCCAGCTAACGCTTCCCAATCTGTAATTTTAACTAAAAATACAAAAGTAGTTGCTGATGCTAAATTAATAAAAAACTCAGAAGCATTAACAGTTCCAATAACTTTTTTTGGCAACATTTTTCCACCCAACAAACTTGTTGTAACAACTGGACCCCAGCCACCACCTCCAGCACCATCCACAAATCCACCGGTTACCGCAAGAGGTATAACAACTGAATTATTTTGTTTGAATTGTAATTTTATTTTTGAATAGGCTTTTGCAATTAGAAATATTCCCATGAAGAATAAATAAATAGAAATTACGATTGATAAATAAGGAATTTTAACTTTAGTTATTACTAAAGCTCCAAGAATAGCACCGATGATTCCAGGTATCAGAAGTTTTTTAAATAATTTTGTATCAACATTTCCAATTTTCCAGTGATTTAATCCTGACGATCCTGAGACAAAAATTTCAGCTATATGAATGTAAGCAACCGCTTTAACAGGAGAGATTCCGTAGCCTAATAAAAAAGCAGTACCTGTCACACCATAAGCCATTCCTAAGCTACCATCGATTAATGCAGCGATCGATCCAAATAATAAAGCCCAGAAAAATAAATCACTGTTAAAAGGAGTGGGGTCTATTCCTCGATAATAGGTTAGCATTGCTATCGCTGAGATAACCAATAAACCAAATAAAATTTTAAATACTTTATTACTCATTATATAAATTTATTATTTTTCAAATAATGTTATTAGTTAATAACAATGTTTCAAGTGTTAGATAAATTTAAACAACCAATATTAGTACTTAATTGCAGGTTCTATTCTACTTGCCCTTGCATTTGGGATTAGACATTCCTTTGGAATATTTTTAATTCCTATTAGCGAAAAAAATATATGGGGCAGAGAAGTGTTTGCAATGGGTCTTGCTTTTCAAAATTTAATGTGGGGAATTTGGCAACCTTTTACCGGTAGAATTTCTGACAAGATAGGCTCTGGTGTTGTCGTATTTGTCGGTAGCATTCTTTATTCATTAGGTTTGTTTTTAATGGGATCTCTTTCAACCAAAACAGGATTTATTATTGCATCAGGAATTTTAGGAATTGGAATATCAGGAGTTACATTTCCAATTTTTGGAGCAATTAGCAGGTCTGTAACGCCAGAAAAAAGAAGTGTTTCAATTGGAATTGCAATGTCCTCCGCATCCCTTGGACAATTTATTATGTTGCCCGCATCTTTAGTTTTATTACAAAATTTTGGTCCAACTTTAGCCTTTAGTATTTTATCTGTTCTCACACTAGTAATGTTAGTCCTCGCCGTTCCTATGTTTGAAAAGCCAATTAAACAAACAGTTGCTCAAGATTTGTCATTAAGAGAAATATTAACAGAAGCTTTTAACCATAAAGGATTTTGGCTGTTATGCATTGGATTCTTTGTATGTGGCTTTCATATTCTTTTTATTATGACTCATGCGCCGGCATTCTTAATTGATAGAGGTCTATCACCGCAAATAGGGACTATTGTATTAGCTTTAATAGGACTATTTAATATTTTTGGAACTTATTACGCAGGATTTTTAGGGGGTAAGATTAGAAAACCTTTACTCTTAAGTTCTATTTATGCATCACGTGCAGTGATTATTTTAATTTTTATTTTATTTCCTGTTACAAATTTAACAGCCTATATATTTGCTGCTTTAATGGGAGTGCTTTGGCTTTCAACAATTCCACTAACTCAAGGGACAATCACAACAGTTTTTGGTGTTAAAAATATGAGCATGCTCTATGGAATTGCTTTTTTATTTCATCAAGTGGGAGCTTTTTTAGGTGGTTGGTTGGGGGGCAAAGTTTATGATGTGACAGGCTCTTATGATATTGTTTGGTATATTTCAATTGCACTTGGAGTACTTGGGGCAATTATTAATTATCCAATTGAAGAAAAAGTCAATAACACGCGAAATAAAAGCAGTATGAAAAAATCAATAATTTTTTTATGGGTAGGTATTGCCTCATTTCTTTTGGCAGTTGCTTATTCTTATCAAACTAAAGGCATGGAGCTTTATTTCTTAATTTCTAAACTTTGTTCTTAATTATTTTTTATTATTTTCTACCCAAGTTAAAAATATAAAGAATAAAATAGTTCCAATCATACCAACGACGAAAAGTATAAGACCTGTAATTAAACTCATAAATTGTTTATTTTTGTTTTGGGTTAAATATTTCTATAATGTCCGAATAATATATTTTTAAATATTCAACAAACTCCTCTAAAAGACCAAAGAAATCAGCAAACTCAGGATTTTTATTAAGTATATGTTCTCTATAAAAAAAGCTGACAGCTATACCGATTATGGAAATAATCAGAATAGTTAAAAGATTTTGCTATAATTTATCTTACTTTTATCTTCATATTTAATTGGAATATAGTTTTTTCTAGGCTTTTCTTTTTTTGGTTTTTGATTTTTAGCTTCTTCTTTTTTTTTCTCTTCCTCTTTAATATGATTGTCTTTTAAAACTTTAAATTCTTCAGAACTTGCTGGTTCTTGAAACCATTTTTCATCGCAAACTCCACACTGAACCACTCGACCATTAATACCAATTTCCGCAGCTTTAACTGCAAATTTATATTTTTTACAAGCGCACTCAATAATCATTTAAAAATAATACGATTTAATATTAAAATATCTTTAGCATTATTTACCACTAATAAATCATATTTTTTTTTGATTTCATTTTCTTTTTTTGATTCCATATTATTTATTAATTTTTTTGGACTTTCATTTTTTGTAGAAACTTCATTTATAATTCTTTTTGCTGATTCTTGAATAGGTTTAACTTTTAAAATATTATCTACAGCATTTAAGATATCTTTTACTGGAATCTCGTTTGCAATTTTTTTCTTTGATTCTTGAGCAGATTTAACTTTTAGAATATCATCTACTGCATTTAAGATGTCTTTTACTGAGTAATCTTGCTTCATAAATATACTGTAATTTAATCTTATTAATCTTCAAGTTTCTTTTATTTAATTGTTATTATTGAACTTATTCTAAACTGACTTTTATTTAGATTTTTTATGCTTATGAATACTCTTGCTCATAATGAAGTCCATTAAAGCAAGCAAAACTCCACTGATAACAAATGAAAGATGAACTACGACATATAAAATAATTTTATCTTTATCGTAATTATTTATATTCATAAATACTTTAAGAAGATGAATTCCTGATATTGCAACAATGGAAGAAATTAATTTAATTTTAAGATCTGTAAAATCAACATGTCCCATCCAGTCAGGCTTGTCTTCATGATTTTTAACATCAATTTTAGATACAAAGTTTTCATAACCTGAAAAAATAACAATAATTAAAAGATTTCCAGCTAATGAAATATCAACAAGACTTAAAATAAAAAGCAATACACCAGCAATATCTGTTGAATGTACAATTTTTATAAAATCAATAATTTCGTGAACAAATTCATATAACAAAACAAGAAGACTAAGAGATAATCCTAGATAAAAAGGGGCAAGTATCCAACGAGATGCAAAAATTGTTTTTTCTAATAAACTTTCAATTTTTTTCATAAAACAATTTTATTATCATATTTTATTAAATTTTATTCAAAAATTATAGTTATATTAAAGCTTGCCAAATTATTTTATTGCCTGTTTAATCAGCTTTTTTAATTATGCCATCAGTTATTTTAAAAGATACAAAATTACAGGGTAATATTATCGATAAAGATAGCATTACTATTGATGGAATAATTTTAGGGGATATTAAAGCAGAAGAAGTTATTATTAATTAGAACGGAATCATTGCAGGCAATCTAACAGCAGATAATAATATTGAAGTGGGTGGGCAAGTAACAGTAGACCTCTCTTCAGATAGAATTCATTTAAATAATTCGGCTAAAGTTAAAGGTAAATTATCTCATAAAAATCTAGTCGTTGATGAGGGTGCACAATTAGAAATTGAATCTTCAACAAGAAAAAAAAATAACAAATAATAACAAAGATTAAGAATGTTTTTTAAATTAGATAAAAAAAATCAAGATCAAGTTCGTGGTTTTTCACATTTAGGTGAAAATTTTCGTTTTGATGGAGAAATAGACTGTAAAGGAGAAATTGAGATTGCTGGAAAAATTAAAGGAAATGTTAAAGCAAAAAAATTGAGAATATTAGAAACTGGAATCGTCAAAGGCACAGTCCAAGCAGAGGATGTCGAGGTTCTGGGTCACATGATGGGCAATATTGATGCTAAAAATATTTATATTGGAGACAAAGGAGTTGTTAGAGGGAACCTTCATTTTGAAAATAACTTAACTGTTTTAGAAGGGGCTGATATTTCTGGTCATGTACAAAAAAATAAAAAAGATAAAGTTAAAAGATCAGACACTGATAAAGTTAAGTATCTAGAGCATAATAAAATAGCTTCTTAATCGATTTTGGTGAAACAAAGACTAAATTACTCTTCAATATAGCTTTAATTAATCTTGTTAACTGATAAAGGTTACGTTTTATTATTAAATAATTTTATTAGATCTTTACTTATAAATTTCCCAAAACTTAAATGATTAACTTTGAAGGCTTTAGCCTTTCACAAAATTTAAAAAATTCTTTGGCAAGAATGAATTTTATAGCACCTACTCCAATTCAAATAAGTTCTATACCGCTTGCCCTAGAAGGTAGAGATATTTTAGGTTCAGCACAAACAGGAACTGGAAAAACTGCAGCTTTTAGTATTCCATTAGTTGAATTATTAAGCAGATCAAAGCATGGCTCAGCTTTAGTTTTAACCCCAACACGTGAACTTGCAAATCAAGTTATCGCAGTAATTATTCAACTACTTGGTAAAAATAATCCAATCAAAGCTGCATGCTTAATAGGCGGAGAGTCAATGCATAAACAGTTAGGTCAACTTAAATCACGTCCAAGAATTATTGTTGGAACTCCAGGTAGAATTAATGACCATTTAGATAGAAAATCCTTAAAATTATCAGATACTGGTTTTTTAGTTTTAGATGAAACAGATCGTATGCTTGATATGGGCTTTGGAATTCAAATTGACAGAATATTAAAACACCTACCAGTTAAAAAAACAAACATTAATGTTTTCAGCAACACTGCCTGAGGAGATTGTTAGAATGTCGTCTAAATATTTAAAAAACCCAGAAAGAGTTTCAATAGGGAGCAACAAATGTACTATCAATAAAAATTAAGCAAGAAGTTATTCATATTCAACAAGAGCAAAAATATCATGAACTAATTAAGCAATTACAACAAAGAACAGGTTCAGTTTTAGTATTTGTAAAAACAAAACATAATTCAAAAAATTTAGCCGCTAAATTATGTAAAGAAAAATTTAAAGCAGATGCTTTGCATGGAAATCTAAGACAAAGCAAAAGAACTACTGTGATGAGTGCTTTTAGAAATAAGAAATTTACTATACTTGTTGCAACAGATATCGCTGCAAGAGGACTTGATGTTCCTCACATTGAGCATGTTATTAATTATGATCTCCCACAAGTCGCTGAAGATTATATTCACCGCATGGGAAGAACTGCTAGAGCAGGAGCAGAGGGTTCTTCTTTATCTTTTATTACTAGCAATGATAGAGAAAAATGGAATGCTATCGAGCGATTATTAGATCCAACTAAAAAGAAAGAAAATTTTTCTAAAAGTAGAAGTGGTGGTGGCTTCCAAAGAGATTATAAAAATAAAAGAAGAGGTGGTGGAAGAGATAGAAATAGAGGAGGTAGAGTAACAGACCAAGTTTTGGAAGCAGTAGATCGTCAGAGGAATTTAGAGGAAATAAACCAGCAGATAAATCTCGAGAAAATAACCCTCGACAGACATAGATCTAAACCTACAGATAGATTTAGAGGAAATAAACATTCAGAAGGTTATCAAAGCTAAAAATATTGAAGGTTTTAAAGAACATAAATCAAGAGAAGGTAATGAAAAAGATTATAGAAGAAAAAGTGACAGAGAAAAGCCAAAATTTTTTACTAAAAAATCTAAAGATTTTAAAGATAGAAATTTTAATGCAGGTAATAAAAAAAAATATAAAAATAGAAAATCTTTTAATTAAAAAAGTATTTAAATGTCTTTTTTAAGAAAGAAAATTAAATTTTATTATTTTATATTATTTGTCTCGCATATTTATTAGCTTTTGTTTACAATACAAAAGTTTTTAAAAATTCTTTATGGAAATATTGGATTATCAAGTTTTGCTTCTATTTATTTCTTTTTTGCAATTATTGTCACAATAATTTCTGCAATTTCAATTCTACTTACTAATTTTTGGACAAAGGTACGTTCTTAAACCATTAGTAATTATTTCTAATTATACTTTCATCAATTTTAAGTTTTTATAATCATCAATTTGGAGTGACAGTTGATGAGCAAATGATCATAAATACTCTTCAAACGGACATCAACGAGGCTAGTGGATTTAATATCTCTTGACCTTTTTATTCATATTTTTTTTTTAGGCATTGTTCCATCTTTAATTGTTTATTTTATTAAAATTGAATATGAAACTTTTAAGAAAGATTTACTTTTAAGATTTTTATTCTACTTGTATCAGCATTTATAATTGTTGCATTTTAATAATATTTTGCAAATTTTAAACAGGTAAGTTTTATTACAAGACAACATAAAAAACTTAATCAACATATTACACCTTTATACACATTAAATTCTGCTTACAGGTTAGCTAAGATCATCTTTTCAAGGAGAACAGTTGAATTTAAAAAATTAGGAGAAGATGCAAAATTATTAGAAAATAATAAAAAAACTATAGGAATTATGGTTGTAGGAGAAACAGCAAGAGCAGATAGATTTTCATTAAACGGATATCAAAAAGAAACTAATTCTGAGTTAAAGAATAAAGAGACGTCTTTAGTTTTAATAACACAATTTCTTGTGGTACATCAACCGCTTATTCAGTTCCATGTATGTTTTTTTTAAATGGAGAAAAAAATTTTACTTTATTCAAAGCAAGAAATCAAAGTAACGTTCTTAGATGTTTTATCTTTTGCAGGTGTCAATACAATTTGGGTAAATAATAACTCAAGTTGTAAATATGTTTGTAGTAGAATTGAAATCAATTGATGTCATTAAAAATTCTAGGAGGCGAGGATAAAAACATAAATTTTGATGAAATAGTTATTAGATACTACAAATAAAATCTTAAAAGATAACAAAGATAATATTCTCATTGTTTTACACACAATGGGCTCACATGGTCCAAGATATTATAAAAGATTTCCTGATAAATTTGCGAAATTCAAACCATTTTGCAACAACAATACTCCGCAAAACTGCAGTAAAAATGAACTAAACAATGCATATGATAATACTATTGTTTATACAGATTACATACTTTCAAAATTAATAGATATTTTAAAAGAGAACAAAGATTATAACTACTTTTATGCTTTATGCTTCAGATCATGGAGAGTCTTTAGGAGAAAATGGAATTTACCTTCATGGCCTTCCAAAAAAAATTGCACCAAAAGAACAAACAAATTTTGCAATGGTTTTGTGGATTTCAGATCAAATGATTAAAAATCAAAATATTAATTTATCTATGATTAAAAATAAATTTAATAAAGAATTAAATCATGATTATCTTTCTCATACTTTGCTTAATTTATTTAAAGTTCAAAGAGTCTGTTTAATTAAAAAAGAATTTAGTTTAGTTTAATTAATGGAAAAATATATAACATTATATTGGTTTCTTTTCTGGCTTTTGCACAACAATTGCTTTTATTCCTCAGGCTTATAAAGTTTGGAAAACAAAAAGTACGAAAGATATTTCTTTGTGGATGTTTTTAATATTCACAGCCGGAGTTGCAGGTTGGCTAGTTTATGGAGTTTTAACTGATAATTTACCAATAATATTTGCTAATATTGTAACACTATTTTTAGCGTTTTTGATTTTAGTAGCTAAAATTAAATTTAATTAAAATTTAAAGAAATATCTAAATTTTGAGGACTGTGGGTTAGTCTACCAATCGAAATTCTATTCACTCCTGTTTTTGCATAATCAACAATATTTTTTTCTGTAATATTTCCGGAAGCCTCAGTTTCATATTTATTACCAATCATATTTAAAGCTTTTTTAATTTCATCTGGTTTCATATTGTCTAATAATAATCTATTAAAGTTGAGTGATTGGATTGTTTCTAATTGGGTTAAATTATCTACTTCAACCGTTATAATCTTTCCACTTCTGTTTAATCTTAAAGCATTTTGGACAAGATCAAATATGTTTTGAGAGGCAGAGATATGATTATCTTTGATAAATATCTCATCAAATAAATTAAACCTGTTATTAAGTCCTCCGCCGAGTGTGACAGCATATTTTTGAATAACTCTAAGTGTTGGTAAAGTCTTCCTAGTACAACAAATTTTTGTTTTATATTCTTTAACTAGATTAACGTAATAATTAGTTTTAGTTGCTATACCTGATATTAATCCCATAAAATTTATTGCTGTACGTTCTGATTTTAGAATAGAACCAGTTAAGCCTTTTATCTCAGCGATAATTTCTCCTTTTTTTATAGAAGACCCTTCTTGAATTTTTTTTTTAAATTTTGTTTTTTTATCAATTTGTTTAAAAGATTCTTCTGCAAAATCTAAACCACCAATAATTCCATCTTCATTAGCTACAATTTTTGCTGAGGTTATAGAATTTTTATTTACTAGAAGTTCAGTCGTAATATCCTTTTGTGCTTGATCTTCAAATAACGAGGCTCCAACAATACTTTTAATATACCCACTAGTGATAAGTTTAGATTTTGACATTATTTAAGCAACTTTTTCTATATATTCTCTTTTATTTAAGAACTCTTGCATTTCTATTAAAGTAATTTTTTTTCTAAATAAAAATTTATTATCAGATTTTGGGTAATCACTTCTAAAGTGAGCTCCTCTGCTTTCTTTTCTCAAGTATGCTGAGTAGGTAATTAATCTTGATACCAAAATCATATCTTTAAGTTTTGCTGATAAATCTTTTGCTTCTCTTTCTATTCTATCGATCTCAATAAATGCTTTTTTAAGTTTTTGCTCATTTCGATAAACACCTACTAAATCACTCATAATGTTTCTAAGCTGCCATATATATTTTTTTGCTCTAATTCTTGATGATGTTCTCTCTTTTGGTAAATATTTTTTAAAATTAATATTTTCATCTTTAGTGTTATTCAGTACTTTAGAATTAATAGAGCTAGCTATTCTTTTTCCAAAAACAAAAGCTTCAAGTAGAGAATTTGAGGCAAGTCTATTTGCTCCATGTGCCCCAGTTGAAGAAACTTCGCCACATGCCCACAGACCTTTTATAGATGATTTTCCATTTTCATCCACAAGAACTCCGCCCATATGATAGTGAGCTACTGGAGTTACAGGTATTTTTTCTTTGGTAAAATCAATATTAGCTTTTTTTAAAAAATTATAAGCACTTGGGAATAATGTTTGCAGTTGTTTTTCTGAAAATTTTCTACAATCTAGGAATGTTGAATGTCCTAAATCTTTTAATTTTTGTAGTTCACGAGCAACAATATCTCGAGGAGCAAGATCTCCGCTTGGATGAATTAATTTCATAAATTGATTATCATTCTCATCAACCAATTTAGCTCCATCTCCTCTAAGAGCTTCAGTTAATAAAGGGGTTGGATCCAATCCAATATCCATCCCTGTTGGATGAAATTGAACAAATTCCATATCAGAAAGAATAGCCCCAGCGCGTGCTGCCATTGCAATCCCTTCGCCATAGATATCCCTTGGATTTGTTGTATGTTCATAAATACTTCCAAGACCTCCTGTTGCAAGAACAACATTGGGTGCTTTAAAAAATGTAAAGTTATCAACTATATTTTTACCAATATGACGACCGATTAAGCCAATAACATTATTATTTTCCGTAATAATTTCATCAATTGTTACATCTTCTAAAATGGTAATATTTTCTAATTTTTGAATATTATTTATTAGCGTTTTTATAATTTCTTTTCCTGAACTATCGCCGTTTACTTTTAATACTCTTCGTCGAGTATGTGCAGCTTCTTGTGACATTAAAAAATTTTTAAGATGATCTTTATCAAAATCAACTCCTTTTTCTTCTAGAAATTTAATAATAGAAGCAGCTTCATCAGTTATAATTTTAACAATTTTTTCATCACTTAAGCCAGAACTTGCTTTAATAGTATCTTCGAAATGAATTTTAGGACTATCATCATTTCCAATAGCCGCAGCAATTCCTCCTTGAGCCCAGGCACTTGAGGATGCCTCACCTAATTTTTTTTTTGAGATTAAAGTAACTTTTCTTGGATATAGAGAAATAGCAGTCATTAGTCCGGAAATCCCAGATCCAATAACAATTACATCCGTTGTATGCAAACTTTCCATTAGGAAAGACTAGATTGACGTCCAATTTTGATCATTCGTTCAATTGGAACTCTTGCTTTTTTTAAAATGGATTTATCAATTAAAACTTCATTTGTTTCATTGATTAAACAATCATAGATTTTTGGCAGTTGTATTTTTTTCATATGAGGACACAAATTGCATGGTCTAATAAAATTTGTTGTTGGATTTTCTACCTGCACGTTGTCACTCATTGAACACTCTGTAACTAAAAAGACATTTTTTGGTTTTTTATTTCGCACGTATTGTATCATTCCAGAAGTTGAGCC
>CBDDZE010000009.1:0-22561 GCA_965235815.1 Candidatus Pelagibacterales bacterium
TAGTTTTGTCACTACCAAATAAACTATCTTGCAAAAGATTAGCTTCCTTATAATTTTTAGAAATTTTAATAATTTCAGGAACAGCATCAAATAAAAATTTACGATTAATCTCTAAACAATCAAAGGCTCCAGATTTAATTAGACCTTCCATTTGAAGTTTATTAATTAATTTTGAATCAATTCTTAATATAAAATCTTCTAAAGATTTAAATGGACCATTATTTTTTCTATCAGAAATTATTTGATTAACAGATTCATAGCCAACAGCTTTAATTGCAGCTAAAGCATAATAAACTTTATTATCTCTAACAAGAAATTCTGCGAAAGATTCGTTGATCGATGGCAAAACAACATCAATCTTTAATCGTTTCAACTCTTCATAAAATTCATTTAATTTATCTGTATTAGCTAAATCCAAATTCATTGAAGCCGCTACAAAGTAGAAAGGATAGTGAGTTTTTAAATAAGCAGTTTGATAAGCAATCAATGCATAGGCAGCAGCATGACTTTTATTAAATCCATACTGAGCAAATTTTTCAACTAACTGAAATATATAAACTGCTTGATCTTTGGTAATTCCATTTTTAACAGCCCCTTCTATAAAATCTTTCTTCTGTCTTTCCATTTCTGCAGATTTTTTCTTACCCATGGCTTTTCTTAAAATATCGGCTTTACCAGCTGAAAATCCTGAAAGAGATTGAGCAATTTGCATTACTTGTTCTTGATAAATAATGACTCCGTATGTCTCTTTTAAAATGTGCTCTATCTTAGGATGAAGGTAATCAGGCTTTTCTATTCCGTGCTTACAATTATTATATTTGGAAATATTCTGCATTGGACCTGGTCTAAAAAGAGCAACTAACGCAATGATATCTTCAAATTTATTAGGCTTCATTTGCTTTAAAACCTCTCTCATTCCAGCGCTCTCTAATTGGAACACGCCCATGGTTTCGCCAGAACATAAAAGCTCAAAAGTTTTAGGATCATCAAGGGGAAGATCTTTTAAATTTATATTAATATTATTTTCTTTAAGAGAATTTACTGTCTTTTTAATAACGGTAAGAGTTTTGAGACCCAAGAAATCAAACTTAACTAGTCCAGCATTCTCGGACCACTTCATATCAAATTGTGTTACTGGAATATCATGATCTGAACCGAAATCTTTATATAGAGGAACGATCTCTTCAATTTGTCTGTCTGCAATAACTATGCCAGCTGCATGGGTTGCAATATTTCTATAAAGTCCCTCAAGTTTAATTGCTAACTTAATTAATTTGTCGATCTTAACGTCATTTTTTTGTGCTTCTTGAATTCTTGGTTCAAGTGCAACGGACTCTTGTAATGAAAGAGGTCTTGAAGGATCAAATGGGATCATTTTTGAAAGTGAATCTACAACGCTATAAGGAAGACCAATAACACGACCAATATCACGAATTGCCATTCTTGCCTGAAGTTTTCCAAATGTGATAATTTGTGCAACGCCGCCTTTGTATTTATTTTTTACATAATTAATTACTTTATCTCTATCTTCCTGACAAAAATCGATATCAAAATCTGGAATTGAAATTCGATCTGGATTTAAAAAACGTTCAAAGATTAATCCAAATTTTATTGGATCTAATTCAGTAATAGATAATGCCCAAGCAACTAAAGATCCTGCTCCAGATCCCCTTCCTGGTCCTACAGGAATGTTATTATTCTTAGCCCACAAAATGTAATCAGAGACAATTAAGAAATAACCAGAAAATTTCATCTGGTTAATCATTTTTACTTCATAATTTAATCGTATCTACATAAATTTTTTTTGTTTCTTCAATCTGTTTTGGATCAGTTATATTTTTAAGAATAACTTCCTTTAATCTTATCTCTAATCCTTTTTGAGCTAACTCCTGAAGAACAACCTCAACATTTTTCTCAGTTGAAGAAGTTGAGGTGAAGTTTGGAAGTAAGGGTTTACTTGGTAATGCTCTATAAAGACATTGATATCTTAAATTATGATTATTTTCTAAAGCGTCAGGCAAATCAGCAAATAGTTTAAGCATTTCTTCATTGCTCTTAAGATAATGCTGATCTGAATAATTAATTCTATTTTTATCCTCTACATATGCCTTTTGACCAATACAAATATATGCATCGTGCGCTTCGTGCATGTCTTGATTTATATAAAATACTTCATGTGATGCAATAATGGGAACTTTTAAAGACTTTGCATTAGCTAATTAAAAAATTTTCTATTCTGTCCTCATTAACTTCATTGTGTCTTTGAATTTCAAAAAATAAGATTATCTTTAAATACAGATTTTAAGTTGACTTAACGTTATTTAAAAAAATTTTATCCTGATTATTAAGAATAAGTTGAGAAGTTAAAGTGTGATTTCCACCTAATAAAACTAAAAGCCCGCTGCTATAATCTAATAGGTCTTTAATTGAACAATGGGGTGCTTCAGTTGCGTTAATATCAAGATAAGATTTAGAGGAAAGTTTTAATAAATTTTTATAACCATAACTCATTCTTTGCAATTAGAGAGACTTTACCAATAATATTATCAGTCTTTATGTTAAGCTGAGTTCCAATAATTGGATGAACTCCTGCTTTTGATATCTCCTCAGAAAACTCTAAAGCACCACTTAAATTATAAGAATCTGAAATACCAAGGGATAAAAATTTAGAAAGTTTTGCAAACTTTGCTAGCTCTTCAATTTTAACTGCTCCTTCGCAAATTGAGTACTGAGTGTGAATTTTAAAGTGGTTAAAAGTAATATCTTTGAGACTCATTTTTCTATTTCAAAATTCTAACATTAGAATCTTGAATAGCTAACTGAATATCTGCTTTATCTGATAATTCTCTATTGTGAGTTGCAAAAACAATTAATCTTTCTTTTGATTTTAAACTTAAAAGTATTTCAAAGACTTCATTTGCAGTTTTGCTATCTAAATTACCCGTTGGCTCATCTGCTAAAATTAGCTCAGGTTCATTAATTAAAGCTCTAGCGATAGCAACTCGTTGCTGTTCTCCTCCAGATAATTCATGAGGGTAATGATTTAGTCTTTCTTTTAAACCAAGTTTATGCAAGTAAACTTTCAGCTTTTTTAAAAGATTCATTCTTATCTAAATTATTAATTAATAAAGGTAGAACAACATTATCAATTGCACGAAGATCAGAAATTAAATTATTAAATTGATAAACTATTGAAATACTTTTTCTTCTATAAATTGTTTTTTGATCATCTTTTAAATTAATTAAATTAACATCATTAAAGAAATATTCACCCTTGATCAACTGATCTCAAGTAATCCTAAAATATGCAAGCAATGTTGATTTTCCTGATCCAGATGGACCAACTAATGAAACAATATTATTTTTACTTAAAGGATAAATTAACTCCATTTAAAACTTGAATATTTTTACTAGCATCGAGATATTTCTTTTGAATATTATTTAACTTTAAAAAACTATCAGTCATATTTTAATCCTTTGATTGGATTAAGTTTTGATGCTGAAATTGCAGGATATAAACTTGCAAAAAATGTAATTAAGTACTGAAAAGAAACAAATAATAAGAACTGACTTATAATCTATTAACGATGGCATCTTACTTAAAAAATAAATCTCAGGAGGAAAAACTTTCACCTGAAAAACAAAACTTACAAATTGTCTAATGGCTTCAATGTTATGAGCAAAAACTACGCCCAAGAATTACTCCAAATATAGTTCCAGTAATTCCAATAAATGAACCCATAATAAAAAATATTTTTGAAATTGAAAACTTTGACATGCCAAGGGTGTTAAAAATTGCAATCTCTTTTGTTTTATTTTTAACTAAGATCGTCATACCTGTTACAATATTAAATGCAGCAACAATAATAATAAGAGTTAAAATAATAAACATCACATTACGCTCAACTAATAAAGCATCAAAAAATGTTTGATTATTATCTATCCAGGTAGTGAAATAATAATTTTGAAAATTTTTCTGTAGTTCTTTTTTATAAAGATCAACGTTATTAACGTCCTTAATTTTGATATCTACAGATATAAGATTTTTATTATTTTTAATAAACTCTAAAGCGTCGTTATAAGGAATAAAGACGTAATTATAATCCAACTCTGATACTCCACTTGAGAACGTAGAGGCCACTTTATAGGTAAATTGTTGTGGTAATTTTCCAAAAGGCGTTGAAACATTATTTGCTGAAAGCACATTAATTTTATTATTTTTTGCAATTCCAAGTTTATCCGCTAAAGCGGTAGCCGATAATAACCGAACCCTTTTCATAACCAGACAGCTCTTTAATAAACTCATCTTTAAGTAAATCTTCTTTATTTATTCCAATGATACCAATTCCTGAATTGCTTCTTTCTGAAACCAATAATCCCTGTGCTTTAATAACTTTTCTAATGCTTTTAACTTCAATTTTTTTCTCATTAAAAAACTGAGTTAATTTTGGAATACTTAACTCATCATTACCAACCGAATGAACAATAATGTGAGGGTTAAATTTTAAAAGTTTTTCAAATAATTCAGCTCTGAACCCATTCATTACTGACATTACAATAATAAGGGTTGCAACACCTATGGATATTCCAAGAAAAGAAAAAATTGAAATAATTTTTAAAAAACTATCTTTTTTTTTAGATCGAATATAATTTTTAATTATTAATAACTCAGCAGCGGAAATCAATTTAACCTTTTAATTTTTTTATTTTTTTAATTATTCTCATCAATTGTTAACATTTCTGTTTTTGCATTTAACTCTTTAAATTCTAGTTTGTCGTCATTACTTTTAGACCCGATAATAATTTGATAAGGAACTCCCATTAAATCAAAGTTTTTAAATTTACTTGATGGACTTTCTAAAGTGTCATCTAAAATAGCATCTATAGAATTATTCTTTAAATTTTCATAATTCATTTTACTTGTCTTATCTAATGGAGCAGTATCTGATTTATTATTCAGTGGAATAATTGCAATATCAAACGGAGATATAACAAGTGGCCACTTCATTACGCCTTCAACGCATTTCGCTTCAATCACTGCAGCAACAAGTCTTGAAACTCCAATTCCGTAAGATCCCATCTCAACATTAACGTTCTTTCCTTCTTTATTTAAAACGTTAGCTTTCATGGGTTGTGAATATTTATTTCCAAAATAAAAGATATGGCCTACTTCTATTCCTTTGGTTGCTAACTGATTTTCTTTTGAAACTTTTTCATTAAATTCTTTTTCAGAATGTTTTTCATCTGTTGCACTATATGGAGTTGAAAAAGCTGAAATCATTTTATTAATTGAATCTTCAGAGCCATCAAAACTATTAACATCAATATCAAGTAGGGATTTATCTAAATACACTTGGCTCTCGCCTGTATCTGCTAAAATAATAAATTCATGAGAAGCATCACCACCAATTGGACCTGAGCTTGCTCGAAGTGGCAATGCTTTTAATTCTAATCTAGTAAATGTTCTAAGGTATGCATAAAACATTTTGTTATAAGACTTAATTGCATCTTCTTTCGTAAGATCAAAAGAATAAGAATCTTTCATTAAGAATTCTCTGCATCGCATCACGCCAAATCTTGGTCTAATCTCGTCTCTAAACTTCCACTGAATATGATAAAGAATTAATGGTAAAGATTTGTATGACTTAACGTTATCTCTAAAAATTTCTGTAACTAGTTCTTCATTAGTTGGGCCGTATAATAATTCTCTATCACCTCGGTCTTTAATTCTAAGCATTTCCTGACCGTAATCATTATATCTGCCACTTTCCTTCCAAATATCTGCTGATTGGATAGTTGGCATTAACATTTCTTGAGCACCAACATTATTTTGTTCTTCTCTAACCACCTGCTCAATCTTCTTTAAAACTTTAAGTCCCAATGGCAGCCATGAATAAATCCCAGCAGCACTTTGTCTAATCATTCCAGCTTTAAGCATTATCTGATGTGATTTTAATTTAGCATCAGCTGAGACTTCTCTAAGAACCGGGAAAAATAACTTTGAAATCAGCATTAAAATAATAATTTTCTAATATAAAACAAATCTAATTTGTCTAAGGCAAAGATTAAAGAAAAAATAACTAGTTGTTATAAGCGTGGTAATTAAAATCTTTTTTTTCATTTTAGATTCAACTGGTGCTCCAGGGTCAGTACCTTTTTGATAATCAGGAGAATCAATTTGGTTCGTAATTCCAAAAGGTAACACCATGAAAAATATGATCATCCACAGATTTACGTAAATGATAATGCCGCCTGTTATCGACATAAACTAAAATCTAACTAAATTAATATTTACTAAAGGTTTTTTTCCAGATTTGTCGTTGATTAATTTTCTACAATTTCCTTTTAAAGTATCGATTAAATTCTTTTCTTGTTTTGAATTATTTAAATTAAAAGTTTTACAAGTATCCATCACTACATCTTCTAAATCATACTCAATCTCACTTTCATCTTCTTCAATTAAAGGGATTCCTTTTAAAGTAATGATTGGATTGTTTTTTATCTCACCGTTTTTAGAAATTAAAACCGTAATCTCCATATAACCATTTGCAGCCATATTTCTTCTCTCTTTTAAAACTTGAGAGTCATTATCAATTAAAACTTTGCCATCTAAGTAAACTCTGCCCCATGTTACTTTGTCAACTACTTGAGGCTCACCTGGTGCAAGTCTTATAATTTCACCGTTACTTACTTTAATTGGAAACTTGACGCCCATTTCTTTTGCAAAATTAATATGTTCAGCCATATGTCTTTGTTCGCCGTGAACTGGGATTAAAATTTTTGGCTTAATCCAAGAATACATTTTTTTTAAATCTTCGCGGGCAGGATGACCAGAGACGTGGATCATAGAATTTTCTTCGGATAAAACATTAATTTCACTTTTAGAAAAGTCATTAAAAATTTTATATAATCTCTTTTCATTTCCAGGGATAATTCTGGAAGAAAAAATAACGTTATCATCTTTTTCTAGATGAAGATCTGGATGAGTCCCGTTTGCAATTCTTGCTAAGGCAGCTCTTTGCTCTCCTTGTGAGCCTGTACAAAGAAATACCATTTTATTTTTTGGCATTTTTTTTGAATCTCTAATGTCAATTGGAACTTTAATGTCTTGTAAATAATTACACTGTCTTGCTAGTTCGTAAATTCTATTCATAGATCTTCCAACTAAACAAACATGTCTGCCAATTTTTTCTGCAACTTTGAAGACTGTTTCCATTCTTGCAACGTTCGATGCAAAGGACGTAATGACGATCCTATTTTTCATCTTCTCTAAAACAGTTAAAAGGCCAGTTCTTACTAATCTTTCTGAACCTGAAGAACCTAAGTTAAAAATGTTGGTAGAGTCACAAACCATTGCAAGGACCCCTTTTTTTCCAAGCTCTGTTAATTTTTTAACATCAGTTTTTTCTCCAATTAATGGATCTTCATCGATCTTCCAATCTGCTGTATGCAGAACAACTCCTTCAGGTGTTGTGATAGCAAGTCCGTTTGGTTCTAAAATGGAATGAGTAAGCGTAACGTAATCAATATCAAAGGCCCCAAGTTTTACGTTACCACCTAATTTAACAATTTTTAAATAACTACCGATATTAATTTTTTTTTCTTTAAATTTTTCTTTAACAATTGCTGCCGTAAATGGGGTTGCATATATTGGACACTCCAACATAGGCCATAAATGTGCAATTGCTCCAACGTGATCTTCATGAGCATGTGTTAAAACTATTCCTAGTAAATTCTCTTTTTGATTTGCAATAAATTCTGGATTTGGAAGAATGACTTCGATTCCTGGAATATTATCATCAGAAAAAGTAACTCCAATATCAACAATGATCCATTTGTATTCACCTGGCTTTCCGTAGCCAAATAAATTCAAATTCATCCCGATCTCTCCTGCACCACCTAATGAGCAATAAACTAATTCTTGTCCGCCTTTAGCCATTAAATATTTTTTAAATTAAATTTTAAAGTTTCAGCTATTCCTTTTAAAGTTATTTGCTGATCAATAACCTTGTCTTTGAATGGAAATGAAGAAAAGAAAATATTTGCAAGTCCGCCAGTAAAAATAACTAGATACTTCTTTTTTGTTTCTTTAATAATTTTTTGCACAAATTCTTTAATTAAACCAATATAGCCCCAATACATACCGTTATTCATAGCGCTGACAGTATCTTTTCCTATGTATTTGTTAGTTTTTTTTAATTTAATCAAAGGAAGTTTGGCCGTTGCTTCTTTTAAAACCTTTAATGATAAATTAATACCAGGTGTAATCATTCCGCCGATGTAACTATTTTGAACGATAACGTCAAAAGTTGTAGCTGTTCCAAAGTCAATAATAATTGAATTTTTTTTATAAATTTTAAATGCAGCAATAGCATTTACTACTCTGTCTGAACCAACTTGTTTTGGTTTGTTTATTTTAAGTTTAATAGGCAAATCAAGATTTCTATCTTTAATTTCGTTAAGATTAATATTTTTTCTCTTTAACATTTTTTTTAATTTATTAAATGCATTAGGTACAACGCTTGAGGATAGAGCACCTTGATAGTAATTTTTTTTTATTTTCTTATTAACTGAACCAAAACGACCTTGTAAAATATCAAAGGTATCTACTGTAAATTTATTAGAATACTTGTTCGTTAACTTATTAAAATTAACAAAATCAATGTTCGTATTGCCGATGTCGATGATCAAATAATTCAAACTAAACTACCATGCGTAAAATAATCTTTGTGATTATTGTGCTCTAAAATCAAAGCACCGTTGTTATTAATACCCTTAAAAATACCCTTATAAATCTTATTTTTTGTCTTGAAATTTATAAACTTATTTTTATTAAAAGCATATTTATTCCAATTTTTAGCGATCTTCTTTAATGAATATTTTTTATCAATAACATTGCTAACAAAAGCTTTTTTAAGTTTTTCCACTAGTTCATTTAAGTTAATTTTTTTCTTTGTTTCTTTATTTAAATAAGTTGTTGGATATTTTTTTATCTTTGGAGAAGATTTTACATTAATACCAATGCCAACAATTAAAAAAAATCTGCCAGAAACAATACTTTCTTGCAAAATTCCGCATACTTTCTTGTTGTGTATATAAAGGTCATTAGGCCACTTTAGAGTGAGATTTTTAATTTTATAACTTTTTAAGATATTTCTAATTTGCAATTGAACAAGAAACTGAATTTTTTTTAAATTAGTTCTTAAAATTGGAAAGAAAATAGTAAAATATAAATTTCCTTTTGGGGATGACCATTGATTTCCATACCTTCCTCGCCCTCTTGTTTGCTCATCAGCTGTAACAATTCCTTTACTAATTTTATGTTCTGTAATTAATGTTCGAGCAAAATCATTAGTGCTCTCTATTTTTGTAAAATTAAAAATAGGCAAACTCATTTATTTTATATTTTTCGTAATACTTTCTACGATTGTATTAAGTGTTGATGGATCAATAAAATAAAATAATATTACAACTGTAGAAACAATAAGTGAAAATTTTAAACCATAATTAGAATTTTTCTCGTAACTCTCTTTAGCGGCATCAAAGTAAATAACTTTTATTATTCGCAAATAATAAAATGCTGCAATCACAGCAGATAACAATCCAACAACAGCAAGATAGTAAATTTTTTGCTGAATGATGGCCAAGAAGATATAAAATTTAGCAAAAAATCCCGCAAGCGGAGGAACCCCTGCTAAAGAGAATGTTAATATTGTTAAACAAATTGAGATAAGCGGATGGTGTTTTGAAAGTCCTGATAGATCAGAAATATTTTCAAAATAAACTCCATTTCGATTTAAAGACATAATGCAAGCAAACACTCCAATATTCATAAACACATAAATTACCAAATAAACTAATACAGCGCTTAATGACTGAGGTGTTGCTATAGCAAGACCTGCAAGAATAAAGCCAACATGACCAATTGAACTATAAGCCATCAGTCGTTTTAAATTGCTTTGTCCTATTGCAGCAACAGCACCTAGGAACATAGATGCAATAGATAGAACTATAACAATTGTTCTCCATTCACTTATGAAGTTTGCATAAGGAACGTTTAAAAATTTTATTAAAGCTCCGATGGCTGCAACTTTTGGCGCCATAGCAAAGAATGTTGTGACGGATGTAGGTGATCCTTCATAAACGTCTGGAGCCCACATATGAAATGGCACTGCTGATATTTTAAATGCAATTCCACAAAGAATAAAAACTAAACCAAATTTTAAAGCACCGCTCTGTTCAGTTGCAACTTTGGCTATTTCTGAATAATCAACTGAACCTGTAAATCCATAAACTAAAGAACATCCATATAACAAGAGACCTGATGATAAAGAGCCTAAAACAAAGTATTTTAAGCCAGCTTCTGAAGATTTAAGAGACTTAGTGTTAATGGCTGCAAGCACATAAAGACATAAAGATTGAAGCTCTAGTCCCAAATAAAAAACAATTAAGTTATTAGCACTAATCATTACAAACATTCCAAGAGTAGAGAGCAAAATAATGATTGGATACTCAAATTTAGCAATCTTTAGTCTTTCAAGATAAGTATTTGAAATTAACATCGTAAATAAAACTGAAATCGAAACTAAAATCTTCATAAAATTTGATAACGGATCAATCGTGTAACTGTTGCCAAATAAAGTGACAGATGATCGTAAAGTTTAAATATAATAATCTAAAATCTAAAATAGAATTTATACTATTATATAATTAATTATTTTATTTAAAGTTTTAGAAAAAACTCCAGCAATTAATAAAGTGAATGAGCTTAATAATAGAAATAGTTCTGTAATAATATTTTATCATTTAATAACTCTCAATATTTTTAACAATTAAATCTACTGATGATGAAATGGGTTCTAAAATTAAATTTGGATATACACCAAATATAATTGTTAAAATCATCAATAAAAATAAAATAACAAATTCTGTAGCATCTAAATCTAATAATTTTTCACCGTGATTGTTAACTTTAAATTCACCAAACACAACACGCTTGCATAACCATAATGAATAGGCAGCAGACAAAATAACTCCCGTTGCTGCAAGTATGGATACAATATAATTTACTTTAAAAGTTCCAATCAAAGTTAAAAACTCTCCAACAAATCCACTTGTGCCTGGCAGACCCACATTAGCAAGTGATGAGAATACAAATACTAAAGCAAATTTTGGCATAATATTTACAATACCCGAATAGTCTTCAATTAACCTGCTATGAACACGATCATACAAAACACCAACACATAAAAATAATGATGAAGAAATTAATCCGTGACTAATCATTTGGAAAATCGCGCCATCTATTCCCTGTTTAGTAAATGAGAAAATTCCAATTGTTACATAACCCATATGAGCAACAGATGAATAAGCAATTAGCTTCTTCATATCTGTTTGCATCAAAGCTACTAAGGATGCATAAATAATAGCAATAATACTAAGTACAAATACAAAGTTTGCAAAGTAGTGAGAAGCGATTGGAAATAATCCAAGTGAAAACCTAATAAAGCCATAACCTGAAATTTTAAGTAAGATTGCAGCAAGAATTACAGATCCTGGCGTTGGCGCTTCAACGTGCGCATCTGGTAACCATGTATGGAACGGCCACATTGGAAGTTTTACAGCTAGATGAAATAAAAAAACCTAACCACATCCAGTATTGTAAATTTTCAGGAATTTTGGCTCCCATTAACTTAACAAGATCTAATGTGTTCATGTTCCAATAGATGGCAATAATTGCAATCAACATGAAAATTGAGCCTAAAAACGTATATAAAAAGAACTTTAAAGCTGAATAAACACGTCTTTCTCCACCCCAAATCCCAATAATTAAAAACATTGGAATTAACCCGCCTTCAAAGAATAAGAAGAATAAGAATAAATCTAAAGCACAGAATACTCCGATCATAAAGGTTTGCATGATCAAGATAGCAATTAAAAACTCTTTAATTCTTTTCTTTAAACTATTAATCGCTGCGAAAATACAAAGTGGTGAAATAAAAGTTGTAAGCAACACTAAGAATATTGAAATTCCATCAACACCCATTTTGTATGAAACAAAATTCTTAATCCACTGCGTCTCTTCAACAAATTGAAAACCAGGATTAACTGGATCAAATTTACTCCATAAAAATAATGATACGATAAAATTAATAACAGAGATTAAAATTGAAATATTCTTTGAAGAACGCTCAACAACTTCATCACTGCCTCTTCTTAGTAAAATAAAAATAACTCCAACTAATGGGAAAAAAGTTAAGAAAGATAAAATTGGAAGGTTCATGCTAGATAATAATTAAAAAAGATACGATTAATATTACGCCAATTAAAATTACTGTTGCGTAATGATATAAGTAACCTGATTGAATGCTACTAGCTCTATCAGATAAATTTTTTACAACTTTTGCAACACCATCTGGACCATAAGCATCGATTGTTTTAACATCACCTCTTTGCCATAAGAATGTTCCAACACTTCTAAAGCTTTTAACAAAAATTAAATCATAAAGATCTTAGTACAGATTTCTAGCTAAAAAATTATAAAAAGGCTTATTATTATTAACAAAGCCTTCAACAATATCTTTTCGCTTTAAGAATAAAATAAACGATAAAGGAATTGCAGAAATTACTAGTGTTGGAATTAAAATTAGCAACCATAGTGGTGGATGACCATGAGCTGTTTGTTTTAAGAAAAATATTGCCTTACCCCAAAATTTTGTATTCTCTCCAATAAATATTCCATGAAACATATAACCTGAAAATATTGCTCCAACTGCAAGTAATAATAATGGAATAAGCATTACCGGTCCTGACTCATGAACTTTTTCAAAACTCATTGTGTTATTATATTTTCCGTGGAAAGTTTTAAAAATTAATCTCCATGAATAAATTGAAGTTATAAATGCAGTGCTAAGGCCAATTACAAATGCATAACCTGCAAACAAACTTTTAGAAAAATAAGCAGACTCTATAATTGCATCTTTAGAATAAAATCCTGTTAAAAATGGAAATCCCATCAAAGCTAAGTGTACCAATTAACATCAGAGCATAAGTCAGTGGAATTTTTTTCCAAACTCCGCCCATCTTTTCTATATTTTGTTCATCATGAAATGCGTGAATGACTGAACCTGCCCCTAAGAATAAAAGAGCTTTAAAGAAAGCGTGTGTAAATAAGTGAAATATAGCAACGTTATAAGCGCCCATTCCTGCTGCAAAAAACATATAACCAAGCTGACTACATGTAGAGTAAGCAATAATTCTCTTTATATCTGTTTGTACGATTGCAATTGAGGCTGCAAAGATTGCAGTTGTTGCACCAACAAAAGCTACTAAGTTTAAAGCGTATTGAGAATACTCAAACAAAGGTGAACATCTTGCAACTAAGAACACTCCTGCTGTAACCATGGTTGCAGCGTGAATTAACGCTGATACTGGTGTTGGTCCTTCCATGGCATCAGGAAGCCAAGTATGTAAGACAAATTTGAGCAGACTTACCCATAGCCCCAATAAATAAGAATACACAAATCGTTGTAATTAAATTGTATTCACCTCCAAAGATCTTAATTGAATTTTTAGACTGATCGGCTGCTTGTGAAAAAACTTCACTAAAATTTAAAGTTCCAAAAGTTTTAAAAATTAAAAACATTGCAATTAACAAACCAAGATCCCCTACTCTGTTCACGATAAAAGCCTTCATGGACGCATTGTTTGCGGTTTCTTTTTTAAACCAGAAACCAATTAATAAGTAAGATGCAAGTCCAACACCTTCCCAACCAAAGAATAATTGTAAAAAGTTATCAGCCGTGATTAGCGATAACATCATAAATGTGAAAAGAGAAAGGTAAGACATAAATCTTGGTTTATGAGGATCATGACTCATATAACCAATTGAATAAATATGAACTAAAGCTGAAACTGAATTTACAACAACAAGCATCACTGCTGTAAGTGAATCTACATAAATAGACCAATGAAGTTTTAACGTTCCAGAGGTAATCCAATTAAAAATTGGATACTCGTAAACTTTTCCAGTTTTAATAGTTTCAAGTAAAATAATTGAAGAAAGAATAGCTCCAGTTACAATGAATGCAGATGTTATAATCTGACAAGCTCTATCGCCAATCTTTTTATAAAAGAAAGCTGAAATAAAAGAACCATTGTAAAGGTAAAAATAATATTAAATAAAGCATTTAACCCTTCATTGAATTGATATCTTCAACTTGAATGGATCCTTTGTTTCTGAAAAACAACTAAAATTGCAAGACCAATTGCAGATTCTGCTGCCGCTACGGTCAATATAAAAAGTGTAAAAATTTGTCCTGTAATATTTTGTAAATAAACTGAAAAAGCCACAAGATTAACGTTCACTGAAAGCAGAATTAATTCAATAGACATTAAAATGACAATTACATTTTTACGATTAACGAAAATTCCAAATACGCCTAATGTAAAAATGATTGCAGATAAAAAAAGATAATGAACTAAAGTAATTTCAATCATTAATCTTTTACTCCTTTGTTGCTCTCAGGATCTGCAAGCTCAATGGAGTCCTCCCTCTCACGTGATGACTGCTTTAAAATATCTTGTCTCTTAATATTGTCTCTACGTCTAAAAGTTAGTAAAATAGCGCCTATCATAGCAACTAACAGAACTATTCCTGAAAGTTGGAATGGTAAAAAATAATCAGTGTAAATTAATTTTCCTATTTGTTCAGTGTTAGTCTCATTTGCATCGTATGCAATTTTTGCAGTCTTAATAAATTCAGGTCTATACTGCCAGCTACCAATAATAATTATTAATTCAAAAGAATTACAACTCCAATAAAAAAACCAAATGGTAAATATTGTAAAAAACTCTGTTTTATTTTTGTAAAATTACCCTCAAGCATCATTACAACAAATAAAAATAACACAGCAACTGCACCAACATAAACTATAAGTAAAATCATCCCAACAAACTCAGCTCCGATCATAATGAATAAAGCTGAAATACTTACAAAATCTAAAATTAAAAAAAAACAGCATGAACAGTATTTTTAGCTAGAAATAACCATTATGCTAGAAAGAATTGTAATTGTTGATAAAAAATAAAAAATTAGTGCGTAGGCTGTCATCTAAATGATTTATCTACTCTTATGTTATGAGCTAATTCTTTTTCCCATTTATCGCCATTTTCTAAAAGCTTCTCTTTATTGTAATAAAGTTCCTCTCTGGTCTCGGTAGCAAATTCAAAATTAGGTCCTTGAACAATTGCATCAACAGGACAGGATTCCTGGCAAAGACCACAATAAATACATTTTAACATATCAATGTCATATTTAGTCGCTCGCCTTGATCCATCTTCACGTGGTTCTGCTTCAATAGTAATTGCTTGCGCTGGACAGACAGCTTCACATAATTTACATGCAATGCATCTTTCTTCGCCATCTGAATATCGTCTTAATGCATGTTCACCCCTAAATCTTGGACTAATAGAACCTTTTTCAAATGGATAATTAATTGTTGCTCTTTTTTTAAACATATAAAAAAATGCAAGGTACAATCCTTTGACAAATTCAGATAAAAAAATTGTTTTTAATATTCTAGAGAATTTTAATTTTCATTTTGGTAATAAGTTAAAAAAATATAAAAATCCTGCCGTTAATACTACCCAAAATAATGAAAATGGTAGAAAGACTTTCCAACCTAATCTCATTAAGTTGATCATAGCGATATCGAGGCACAATTGCCTTAACTAGCGCAAATAAAATAAATAATAATAATATTTTAAAAATTAACCATAACGGAGATGGAATTGCATTTAGAGGATATACATCTATTGGAGATAACCAACCTCCTAAAAACAATATAGAGCCAAGAGCACACATTAATAAAATATTTGCATATTCTCCTAACCAAAATAAAGCGTACATCATTCCTGAGTATTCGGTTTGGTACCCTGATACAAGTTCAGCCTCAGCCTCAGGTAAATCAAATGGAGGTCTGTTAGTCTCAGCTAATGCAGAGATAAAAAAGATGACAAACATTGGAAATAATGGGATTGCGAACCAGATATTCTTCTGTGCCATAACAATATCTCTTAAGTTTAATGAACCTGCGCATAAAAGTACGTTTATTATAATAAATCCAATTGAGACCTCGTAAGAAACCATCTGCGCAGCTGATCTTAGGGCACCCAAGAATGGATATTTAGAGTTTGATGCCCAACCTGCCATAATAATCCCATACACACCTAAAGAGGACACAGCAAAAATATAGAGAATTCCAATATTTATATCTGCTAGTACTAAAGTTTCACTAAATGGAATAACTGCCCAAGAAATTAATGCCAACGACATAGTTACAATTGGTGCAATAATAAAAATAACTTTATTTGCACGAACAGGAATAATTACTTCTTTAAAAATATATTTTAAGCGCATCGGCAAAAGTTTGAAACAAACCAAAGGGTCCAACAACATTAGGTCCTTTTCTAAGCTGAACTGCTCCCCAAACTCTTCGATCTACCCAAACAACCATTGCAACTGCAATTAAAACTGGAACTACAAGAGCAGCTATTTTTAAAAGATTGTATAAAAAAATACTTAAAGATTCTGTAAGCATTAATTATCTGTTCCTGTCATTTGTAAAATTTGCTTTGCTTTTTTGCAATCAAGCATTGTTTTTGATGAAGCTGCAATAATATTAGAAAAATAAAAATCAAAATCAGCAATCTTAATAATACCATTGATTGGAATAATATTTTTCGGTTGCAGGTTATCAACAGAAGAATCTGGTAGCTGATCAATTTTTGAAAATAAAGGAAACTCTTTAAATAAATTTTCTCTTAAAATTTGATGAGTATTAATATCAATCGTTTTTTTAAAAATTTCAGACAAAGCTCTAAATATTTTCCAATCTTCTTTTGCTTCTCCCGGAGGAAAACTTGCTTTACCAGAATCCTGAACTCGACCCTCAGTATTTACATACAAACCTTTTTTTTCTGTATATGCGGCACCAGGTAAAATAACATCGGCAATTTTTGTATTCTGTCCACCATGAGTTCCTTGATAAATTATAAATTTATTATTAGGATTGATTTTTATCTCATCAGCTCCTAGAAGATAAACAAGTTTTGGATTATCGTCATTAAGTCTATCTAAAAAATTAGATTTTAATAAATTCAAATAAATTACTCTAACACTTGATGCATTTTGATGAAGAATATTTAGACCATTCCAATCGTTATTTAAAAAATTGTTATCTTTAAGTATTTTTTTAACAGTCTCCAATACATACTCTCCATTTGAACTGAGTCCGGACTCACCAATAATAAAAACTGGTTTTTTTGCAGATTTTAAATTGTTATAAATTTTTCCGTTTTTATTTAAAATTTCAGCAATCAAAGAAAATGATGAACCAACATTTTCATGAGGGTAAGTTAGATCACCAACGTCACCGATGGAATAAACCTTAGTTTTTCTTGCTAAATATGCCTTTCTAATACTAGCATTTAAGATAGTTGCCTCTAATCGGGGATTAGTTCCAATCAACACTATTAAATCAGCCTCATCTACACGAGCAATAGATGTATTAAATAAATAATTAACTTTATTGGATGGGTCGATAAAATAATCTGTTTGTCTAAAATCTATATTATCGGATGACAAAACTTCTTTGAAAAATTTCTTAAACATATACATACTCTCAACGTCAGCTAAATCACCAACAACTCCGTAAGCTTTATCACCGCTTAAATCTTTTGTTTTTTTAAAAATAAATTCTAAAGCTTTATCCCAACTGCAAGGCTGATGTTTGCCATCAATTTTTATATAAGGGGTATCAAGTCTATTTTTTAATAGACCATCACAGGCATAACGAGTCTTATCAGAAATCCACTCCTCGTTAATATCTTCATTTATTCTTGGTAAAATTCTTTTAACTTCCCATCCCTTAGTATCAATTCGAATATTAGAACCGACGGCATCCATAACATCAATACCTTCAGTTTTTGTTAACTCCCATGGTCGCGCTTCAAAAGCATAAGGTCTTGATGTTAAAGCACCTACAGGACAAAGATCAATTACATTTGCTGACAACTCTGAATCTAAAGTTTTTTCTAAATAAGTTGTAATTTCCATATTTTCACCTCGTCCAATTGCTCCAAGATCTGGAACACCTGCAACTTCAGATGCAAAACGTATGCAACGTGTACAATGGATACATCGGGTCATCACTGTTTTGATTAATGGCCCCATGTATTTTTCTTTTACGGACCTTTTATTTAATTCGTATCTTGATTTGTCTACTCCATATTTCATTGATTGATCTTGTAAATCACACTCACCCCCTTGATCACAAATAGGACAATCTAATGGATGATTGATAAGTAAAAATTCCATTACGCCCTCTCTGGCTTTTTTTACCAATTCCGTATTTGTGTAAATAACTTGTCCTTCAGCAACAGGCATTGCACAAGATGCAACAGGCTTTGCAGATTTATCCATCTCAACTAGACACATCCTACAATTACCAGCGATGGATAATCTTTCATGATAACAAAATCTTGGAATTTCTTTTCCAGCAACTTCACAAGCTTGCAACACTGTTGCACCTTGTTGAACTTCTACTTCAATTCCATCAACTTTTACTTTTACCATTTAAATATTTTTATTATGAGTTAGTCTTTCTTCTATTTCCGTTCTAAAGTGTCTTAGTAAACCTTGAACTGGCCAAGAGGATCCCTCACCGAATGCACAAATGGTATGGCCTTCAATTTGTTTAGTCACATCCATTAACATATCTAATTCATGAACTTCAGCATCCCCTTTTGCAATTCTCTCTAACATTCTCCACATCCAACCAGAGCCTTCTCTGCATGGAGTACATTGACCACAACTTTCATGCTTATAAAATCTAGCAATTCTGGCTATGACTTTAACTATATCTTGCGACTTATCGATTACGACAATTCCAGCAGTTCCAAGGCCACTTTTAGCTTCAACTAATGCATCAAAATCCATTTTTATGGTATCGCAAATTTTTTTACTTAAGCAGACGGCATTGATGATCCACCTGGAATGACTGCTTGTAAATTATCCCATCCACCGATTACACCCCCTGCATGTTTTTCAATTAAATCTTTTAAAGGAATTCCCATTTCTTCTTCAACATTACATGGATTATTTACATTTCCAGAAATACAGAAAATTTTCGTACCTGTATTTTTAGGTCTACCAAATCCTGCAAACCATTTACCACCTCTTCTCAAAATAGTTGGTACTACTGCGATAGTTTCAACATTGTTTACAATAGTTGGGCATCCGTAAAGACCTATTAAAGCAGGAAATGGTGGTTTTAATCTTGGCTGACCTTTATTACCTTCTAAACTTTCAAGTAATGCAGTTTCTTCTCCGCAAATGTAAGCGCCTGCACCTAGATGAATATAAATATCTAAATCAAATCCAGTGCCACAAGCATTTTTACCAAGCAATCCTTCTTTGTAAGCTTCATCGATTGCTTCTTGTAAGATTTTGCTTTCTGCAAAGTACTCACCACGAATATAAACATAGCAAGTGTTAGCATTCACAGCGAATGATGAAATTAAACAACCTTCTATTAATTTTTGTGGTTCAAATCTTAAAATGTCTCTATCTTTACAAGTTCCAGGCTCTGACTCATCAGCATTAATAATTAAATAATGAGGGCGACCCGGTTTTGCTTCTTTCGGAGCAAACGACCATTTCATGCCTGTTGGAAATCCAGCACCTCCACGTCCACGCAATTCAGAAAGTTTTACTTCATTAATGATCCAATCTTTTCCTTTTGCAATAATTTCTTTTGTATCTTTCCAATCTCCTCTAGTTTTAGCAGATTTAACATCACGACCAAAATCACCGTACAAATTTGTAAATATTCTATCTTTATCCTGTAGCATTTAATTTTTAACCAATGATAATCGTTTATTAGGCTCAAACCCTACTCGACCTTTTTGGGATCCTGGATTTGGTAATTTATCGTTTTTTATTCCTTCAAAAATTTTAGTTGCAGTCTCATCAGTTAGATCTTCATAAAAATCATCGTTGATTTGCATCATTGGAGCACTTACGCACGCTCCTAAACATTCAACTTCAGTCCATGATGCTTTTTTATCGTCACTTAGTTTTCCTTCTTTTTCTGAAATATATTTTTTGCAAAGATTCACAATTTTTCCAGATCCTCTGATCATGCACGGAGATGTCGTGCAAACTTGTACAAAGTATTTTCCAACCGGCGCTAAATTATACATCGTATAAAAAGTTGCTACTTCATAAACTTTTATCTGCGGAACTTCTAAAATCTCGCCTATTTTTTTTATTGCAGCATTTGGGATCCAGTTATCATGCTGTCTTTGTGCTAGATCTAAAAGTGGCATTACTGCGCTCTTTTTTCGCTCTGGGGGGTATTTTTTTAAAATTTCCTCAATTCGTTTTTGATTAGCAGCACTAAACTCAAATGTATCTGGTTGATTTTGTTCAACGTGTTTTCCACTCATCGATCAATCTCCCCAAACACAATATCCATTGAACCAAGAACAGCTGGAACATCTGCTAACATATGACCTTTAACTACATAATCCATCGCTTGCAAATGTGCAAAGCCTGGTGCTTTAATTTTACAGCGGTAAGGTTTGTTAGAACCATCTGCAATTAAATAAACTCCAAACTCTCCCTTTGGTGCTTCAACGCATGCATACACTTCTCCTTTTGGAACATGATAACCTTCTGTAAATAATTTAAAGTGGTGAATTAAAGCTTCCATAGATTTTTTCATAGCAGCTCTTGAAGGTGGTGATACTTTTCCATCGGTTGTCATTACTGGTCCTTCTGGAAGATTATTTAAAGCATCAATTATAATTTTAGTACTCTCTCGCATCTCTTCAATTCTACAAAGGTAACGATCATAACAATCACCATTTTTTCCAATTGGAATTTTAAATTTAAATTTGCTCGTAAACTTCATACGGCTGCGATCGTCTTAGATCCCAAGGAATACCAGAGCCCCTTAACATTACTCCGGAAAATCCATGAGCTACTGCATCTTGCGGACTGACAACACCAATATCAACATTTCTCTGTTTAAAAATTCTATTGTCAGTAAGTAAATTTTCTAAATCATTTATTACTTTTGGAAAATTTTTACAAAAATCTAAAATATCTTCCTTTAATCCAACAGGTAGATCTTGATGAACACCGCCGGGTCTGAAATAATTTGCATGCAAACGTGATCCTGAAACTCTTTCATAAAACACCATTAATTTTTCTCTCTCTTCAAATCCCCAAAGAGAAGGAGTTAATGCGCCAACATCCAGTGCTTGTGTTGTAATGTTTAAAATGTGGCTTAAAATTCTTCCAATCTCACAAAATATAACCCGAATATAATTTGCACGTAATGGAACTTTTATTTCTAATAATTTTTCAATAGCAAGAGCAAATGCATGTTCTTGATTCATTGGCGCGACATAATCTAATCTGTCAAAATAAGGAACTGCTTGAGCATAAGTTTTGTTCTCAATCAATTTTTCTGTACCTCTGTGTAATAGTCCAATGTGCGGATCAGCTCTTTCAATAACCTCTCCATCAAGTTCGAGTATTAATCTTAAAACTCCATGCGCAGCAGGATGCTGAGGTCCAAAGTTTAAATTCATTGTTTTAATTTCTTTTGCCATTATCTTTTGTCTTGTTCCTTTTTAATGTATTTGGTTCCTTCCCAAGGGCTCTCAAAATCAAAATCCCTGTAAGCCTGCGGTAAATTCACTTTTTCATAGACTACTTTTTTAAGCTCATCGTCATAACGAACCTCTGTATGGCCAGATAAAGGAAAGTCTTTTCTAAGTGGGTAACCCTCAAATTCGTAGTCTGTTAAAATTCGTCTAAGATCTGGATGATCAGTAAATTTAATTCCGTACATATCAAAAGCTTCTCTTTCAAACCAGTTCGCTACAGGAAAAATAGGCACCACGCTTGGTAGAGCTTCATCTAATTTTACAGATGTCTTAACTGTAATTCGATTATTAAATTCATGACTTAACAGTAAATAAATAACGTCAAATCTGTTAACTCGTTTTGGATAATCAACTCCTAAAATATCGATGAGCTGTCTAAATCTTAAATTTTTATTATCTCGTAAATAAACTAATAAAGCTGGTAACTCTTTAGTGGATACTTCTAAAACTGGTTCAGAAAAATTTTCAGTAATATTTAAAGACTTAAACTCTTTTTTTATATTTAGATCTAGATTTACTTTTTGCATAATTATCTCTCGATAGTTCCTTCTCTTCTAATTTTTTTTTGCAATTGTAATATTCCATATAACAATGCTTCAGCAGAAGGAGGGCATCCAGGGACATAAACATCAACAGGAACAATACGGTCGCAACCTCTCACAACGGCGTAAGAATAGTGATAATAGCCACCCCCATTTGCGCAGCTTCCCATTGAAATAACATAACGTGGTTCTGGCATCTGATCGTAAACTTTGCGAAGAGCTGGAGCCATTTTATTAGTTAAAGTTCCCGCAACAATCATAACATCTGATTGTCTTGG
>CBDDZE010000010.1:0-4880 GCA_965235815.1 Candidatus Pelagibacterales bacterium
GATTAAGTATTTATTTTTATTTTTATTTTTCTGCACAAATTCTTTTACATATTCGTGTCCATTTTGATCGACCAGAATAGTTAAGATAAACTTTTTCAATTCCAGTTTTGTTAGCAGAAAATGTAACGGGGACTTTTAAAAAATTTAATGGATTTATAGAAGTAGACCGTAAAAATTTTGAAGGGGTGGCTAACATTACAATTGATATTAACAGTATTACAACTAATTACGATTTAGATTATGGCGATTTAATAAGAAGTGAAGTTTTTTTTAATATATCCCAATTTCCAAAAGCATCTATAAAAACTAAGGATTTTTTAATTAATAAAGATAATACCGCCTATGCATTCGCAACTATAAATATTAAAGGTAATGAAAAAGATTTTAAAATCCCATTAAGTTATAATTTACAAGGAACAAATAAAGCAATTGCTAAGGGAAGTTTTGTATTTAAAAGAACTGATTTTGAAATTGGATCAGGAATTTGGTCGAATACATTAATTTTAAAAGACGATGTAACCGTTAATGTAAGTTTAGCCCTTGATTTAGTTAGATAATTTTAACTGTTAACGCAACTTTATTTGTAATATTATTTATTTATGGCAACATATGAATGTCCAAAGTGCAAAATGTCCGCAAATATTACTTGTGGGAAATGTGATGCACCCCTTAAAGATGCTTCGCTAAAATTAGATAACGGACAAAAAGTTCAAATTTGTGAATGTCCAAACGGTCATGGAAAAATTAAAAGTCCATTGTGCTGTGGTAGCGACATGACTTGTTCTGTAGCTTAATAGTTTATTATAACCAAATAGTATTTACATATTTGGGTTGAATCATTTTTAATTTTCTCTGAAATTCAATCGTTATTTGAGTTTGTAATTTTTTCTTAATAGGAGTTTAATTATAAAAAAACAGGAGGAAATAATGAGAAAAAATGTACTAACATTTTTATCAGTATTATTTGGTTTCCTTTTCTTAACAGCACAAAATGCTGGAGCAGCAGGTGATACTGATGCAATTAAAAAATTAAGTTCTTTTAAAAGCACAGGATTATCTACTGGTGGAGAAAAGATACCTCAAAAATCTGAACTGGCAGACAATATTAAGAAAAATATTCTGCCTTTAGTTAAACTGCCACCAGGATTCAAAATTGAATTATTTGCAGTAGCGCCTGATGCTCGCGCTATGGCAGTAATGAGAAATGAGAATGGTGTCATTATCACAACTCGAAAAACTAAAGTTTGGCATGCGTTAGATAGAGATATGGATAACGTTGCTGACACTGTTGAGCAATTTGCAGCAACAGTTAATTTTGACATACCTCACGGAGCTTGTTTTTCTGAAGATGGTCATCTTTACATCATTGAAAGAAATAGAGTGATTTGGTTTCCAGCAGCTGAGTATTTTAAAGAAAGCCCAGATACAGTTGCAATTCCAATTATTGAACAAGGTGATTTGATTCCAAAAGATGAAGAATCTTATAACCACACAGCAAGAATGTGTCGTGTTAATAAAGCGGACAACAAACTATATGTGAGTTTGGGTCAACCCTTCAACGTAAGTCCACCGGAAAAACAAGAGATCTTTAACAAAGTAGGCATTGGTGGAATGATCCGTTTCAATCGTTTTCCAGGAAAATTGGATAGAGAAGTGATCGCAACAGGAATTAGAAATTCTGTAGGACATGACTTTAATCCAAAAGATAATTCACTTTGGTTTACAGACAATCAAGTGGATGGAATGGGAGATGAAACACCTCCAGGTGAACTTAACAAAATGCCAAAAATGGGCATGTGGTATGGTCACCCATATTATGGTGGTGGAGATGTTAGAACTGACGACTATAAAGGAAAAGAAATACCAAAAGATTTAGCTGATCGATATGTAAAACCGCAAATCGAAATGATCGCTCATGCAGCTGATCTTGGAATGTCTTTTTATAATGGAAAAATGTTCCCTGATAAATACAAAGGAGCAATTTTCTCAGCTCAACACGGTTCTTGGAATGCAGTTAAACCTAGAGGCGCAAGAGTAATGGTTACGTATCTTGATGCCAAAGGAAACGCTACTAAGACAGAACCATTTATGGAAGGTTGTTTAAGAGACACAGGAGTTTATGCATGTCGTCCAGTGGATGTACAAGTATATAACGATGGATCTCTTTTAGTTTCCGACGATAAAGTTGGAGCTGTTTATAGAATCTCATACAAAAAATAATCTTTTTTTTGCGAACGTACCGAGGTAAAACTCGGTACGTTTAAGTTATGAAAAAAACTTTATTTATCTTTTTATTATTAGCATTTGCCATTAACGTTAAAGCTCAAAATCCTACGTTAAAAAGTATTACATTAGGCAAAAAGATATCATCACAATGCGTGGCTTGTCATGGTGACAATGGAATTTCAGTCATAGAAGAAGCGCCAAATCTTGCAGGACAAAAAGAATTATATATTTGGAATCAACTAAGAGATTATAAATCTGGAAAACGACAAAATGAGATGATGACTATAATTGCAAAAAATTTAACGGATGATGAAATGAAGGATGTGGCTGCTTATTATGGTCAATTTAAAATTACAGTTGTTCCACCAAAATGAGATTTTTAGTTATTTTATTTTTTGTTTTAATCCAAACAATAACCAATCTTTATGCAGGAATAGGATCTGGTCCAGCTATTCACGATAGAAATGTTATTCCATTACCAAGACCCTCAACCGAACCTAAAGTCGATACAGCTCCTAAATCAATTAATCCTATTACAGGAATTTTAAGAATAGATGATTCAGGATCAAGAAGCACAGGCTTTACTAAAGGATTAGTTGGAATTTCATTTAATGATTTTTTAAAAAAAGGAGAGACGCTTACTATTAGAGAAATTCACACCAGCGGTAACGGTAGCGATTATTTAGAATTAGCCGCAAAGTTTCCATTAGGATTTGAAGGATCAACGTTATCATTTAGGGCAGGCGCAATTAATTATGATGTAGGTCAACAAAATGCAAGTTTAGACCCATCAGGCAATTCTGATTTTGTTGATATAAATTTTATAAAACCAATTTTTAAATCTAAAGATTTAAATCTAGATTTTGGAGTATCAGGAATAAGAGCTTCTTATATTGAAAATCGAGGTGGAGGATCTAGTCCTGGACATCCTGCAACCGATAAGGTGGATCAACGTTTGGATCTTGCTTTATATTTTAATTTTTACGATAAACTTTTTAATCAATCAGGCACTTCAGGAAAATTAGTTTTTAGTCATGGTGATGTTGATGCTGCTCATGTTGTGGATGATATAGGTGCGCCTTCAGGATCTTTTTCTAAAATTGTTGCACAATTTAATCGTTTAGAAAAAATTACAGAGCAAGACAGTTTGTATATTAGATTTAAAGGACAATATGCTCTTACAGCTCTTGATGCTGCAGAAGAATTTAGTTTGGGAGGTCTTTATAACGTCCGAGTTTATCCAAATTCTGAAGGAGGCGGACCAGATAATGCTGATAGCGGTTTTGTTATTAATTTTGAATTAGAGAGAATGTTAAGTAAAAATCTTAAAGCATTTGCATTTTATGATTTTGGCAAAATCCAAATCTATGATGATCCTACAGGACAATTTCCAAAAGGTAGGATTTAAAGTTAAGAAAAATGAATATAATTTAAAAGATACAGGATTAGGCTTGGAGTTTGAGGCAATGCAAGGAACAAAGTTTAATATGTTGTGGGCTCATAAACTTGGAACTAATCACGGCAGGAGAAGTGACGGAACAAACTTTGATAGAACAAATACTACCGACATGCTTCGTTTTGGTTTTACACAGCAATTTTAAGGCTTAGTTTCAGTTAATTTTATCCTATAACTCATCAAGCAAATTTAATAATAATTAGCATAGTAGAAAAGATGAGACAAGTTTACGTTAATGGAGATTACAAAAGAGAAGATGAAGCAAAAGTTTCAGTCTTTGATAGGGGCCTTTTATTTTCGGATTCTTTATATGAAGTAACAACAGTTATTAACGGCAAGTTGATAGATTTTAATAATCATATGAAACGACTGGATCGTTCTATGACTGAATTAAAATTTAAAAAACTATTAAATCATCTTGATATTTTAATATTTCATAGAAAATTAATTGAACTAAATAATTTAAAAGAAGGCATGATTTATCTGCAAGTAACCAGAGGTGTTGCAGATAGAAGTTTTGATATGCCAAAGGATAAAATTGAACCAACGGTTCTTGCATTCACGCAAGAGAAAAAAATTATTAACTCTGAATCTGCAAAGAATGGAATTAAAGTAATGACTCTCGATGATATGAGATGGAAACGCTGCGATATAAAAACAACACAATTACTATATGCAAGTATGGCAAAAACTGAAGCAACACAAAAAGGATTTGATGATGCCTGGATGATTAGACAAGGTTATATTACGGAAGGTAGCTCTAGCAATGCTTGGATTATCAAAGGTAAAATTATTATGACCAGACATGCTGATAATTTAATTTTAAGCGGAATTACAAGGGATGCAATTTTTAAATGTGCAAATCATTTAGGTTATGAGGTTGTTACTAAGAATTTTACATTACAAGATGCACAATCTGCTCATGAAGCATTCATTACTTCAGCAACAGCTTTTATAATGCCCGTTGTAAAAATTAATAGTAATCAAATTGGCGATGGTAAACCTGGAAAATTTGTAACAGCGCTTAGAGAAGAATATATTAAACAAGCACTAGCGAACGCTATATAAGTTTTAAGACTTTTTAAATGTGCTCGCCCAAAATTTATCTAAAAAATAATACCAAATTCCGTTAATCAAAGGCTCAATTATTGCATCTATAGCAGCAAGTTCTAAAGTAGAACCAGTAATTATTATATTA